>NZ_JBAHYJ020000087.1:0-248353 GCF_036697665.2 Scytonema sp. PRP1
CCTACCCCCTACACTATGATTCTTGGTCAAAAGCAACCTAGTCAGCCTGTTGGCAGTTCAATTTAGCACTTAATGAGACTGAGTCTGAAGTATCCGCTCATTTTGAGACTGCGTTGTAGTCACCGCCATCGGCAGAACCTCTGCTGGTGCGAACACAACGCCTTTATTAAATTAAGTGCATAAGTTGATTTCATTTGCATCTAATAAATAAAAGGTTTTGACTTTAACGATTGCATGGTTCTGCCTACAGTAGTTTTCTTACTTTATTAAATTTAACGTGAGTTCGACTGAACTAAAAAACAGCAGGAGGTAGTGCAGGTTAGGTTAAACTCTAGTTAGGTAAACTTCGTGAAGACATTAATTGCCAGGTGCTATTATGTACGAACAAATTAAAAGTGAAATGTCAGCTTGGTTCAAAGAATATAATAATATTTTCATCACTCAAGAAAACTTTCTGTTTTCTCTATTAAATAAACTCAAAGACACTGCTGTAGGTAAAGAAAGAGGCTACGCTGATATTAAAAGTATTGAACAATTCCAAGCTCAAACCCCTATTCAGCATTACAGCGATTTAAAACCTTATATTGAGCGGATTGTTGCAGGTGAAACCAATGTACTTTATCCGGAACCACCTACTCATTGGATTCAAACTTCAGGCACAACTGGTTCACCTAAACTGTTTCCTTATAATACAGAGTTTGAAAAAACTTTTTTTACTTCTGGCAATACTACTCTTAATTGTTTTATCTATCGTGTTGGCTCTCAAGCTTTAAAAATATTAGAAGGTGAAAGTTTATTAATACACGCTAGTGGTAATTGTGGCACTGTAGGAACTGGAACCACAAAAAAAACTCTAGCATTTGTTAGTGGGTGGATAGCAAAACATAGTTCTCCAGAAAATCCTTTTGCACCTCCTATAGGCATTCAATCGATTGAAGACTGGGACGAGAGAATGCTGCAAACAGGAGTTTATTATCTGCAAAGAAATCTCACGCGCATCGGGGGGATTACAAATTACGTATTAATGTTTTTACAAGAAATAGAAAATGCTTTTGGTGGCAAACTATTTTCAGTATTGGCAGAAAAGAATCTAGAACGAGCAGCAGAGTTACAGCAATTCTATCGAGAAGATGGCAAGCTAAAAATCTCTAGAATCTGGCCTAACTTATTATGTCTACAACTAGCTGGTGTAGATCCATATAAATATAGAAGTTGGATAGATGAAATTTTGCCTAATAGTCTAATTTTTCAGAGTTACGTTGGTTCAGAAGGTTCTTATGGATTTCAGTATGATATAAACAATCCGGCGATGGTTTTCACGCCAAACAATGCTTTCTACGAGTTTCTAGATGTTGATGAGTATATCAATTGGAAGTTTGAGAATGGAACTACTCCAACCCGATACACAGTAGCTGATGTCAAACCTGGTAAGGAGTATGTATTTTGCATCTCTAATTATCTTGGTTTTACCACCTATATTCCTGGCGACATTATTAAAATTGTTTCTACTCAGCCTCTGTTATTTTTATATTCACGACGGCTGGTAAAAGAGGTTAACATAGCAGCAGAAAAAATGAGTGAAACTCACATAAAAGTAGCTCTAAGTGAAGCAATAAGAAAGAATGAGTGTGTGCATCGGGAGTATTTATGCACGGCGGTGACTGAACCACGTCCACACTACGTTGTTGCCATTGATTTTTCTACTCCTCCACAGGATTTAGATCAATTCGCAACGGATATGGAGCAATCTATCTTTGAATTAAATGTGTCGTATGCTGATGTACGAAAAGCGAATGCGCTTCAGCCATTGCGTGTAATCAGTCTACCAGCAGGAGAATTTGACAGATATATTTTGGCAAAAACAAAAGTTGGTGAATGGAACCCAGGGCAGAAGAAGCTACCCTGTCTAACTGAGAGCCAAGATTTTCTTAATTTTTTAAGTTCTACCGCTCACTTTATGCCTCAGGGTAAGAGCAGCGTAAGCGCATCTTAACAATCATTACATCAAGAAATAAGAACCACAGATGGACACAGATGGACACAGATAGATAATTACTTCATCTAAACGAGAAGCGCTATATTATCCAGATATAGCAATCTTAAATCATAAGCCCTACGGGCACGCTACTTTGTTACCGTAAGCTCCTTGGATAGGAGACACGTAAGCAACAAGATTCCCGACTTCTTCAAGAAGTCGGGAATCTGAGGTACTCATAACATAAGAAAAGGGCAGGTTTAAAACCTGCCCGGATGCTGAACCAGAAAACTTAAAATTCTCTAAACCAGAACCTTCGCTAAAATCGGTCCAACACGAGTGGCGATTTCTGGAACGTAGACCTGGGACACGTAATCAGCAATCATCCTATCTGTGTTGAACAGCGGTGCATTCGTCTTGATTGATGCCTTCATCATCTGCACCCAGCGGTGAGGAGTGCCGTTAGCATCCTGGTCATAGTACAAAGGCACTATTTGCTCTTCCAAGAGCTTATAAAGTGATTCCGAATCTATCCTATCTTGTAAATCCTGATCGCTGGTGTGAGCGTCCTCACCAATTGCCCAACCATTTATCCCTTGACCATTGGCATCTGTTTTGTATCCTTCGCACCACCAGCCATCTAGGACGCTGCAATTGATGCCACCATTAAAGCAGACTTTTTGCCCACTTGTGCCAGATGCTTCTAAAGGGCGACGGGGATTGTTCAACCAGACATCAACGCCCTGCACGAGTTTCTGACCAACGTAAATATCGTAGTCTTCAATAAATGCAACTCGATGCTGAATTGCTGAATGTTGACACCACTCCATCAAGCGTTGAATAATCCGTTTGCCTTCTTCGTCTGCTGGGTGAGCTTTACCTGCAAAGATAATTTGTACGGGACGTTGGGCATTACCAAAAATTCTTAGCGCCCGTTCGGCGTCACGTAAAAGCAGATGACCTCGTTTATATGGGCTAAAGCGTCTAGCAAATCCGATAGTCAACACGTTGGGATCAAGCAGTGTTTCTGTTGCCTGAATTTTTTCGTATTCTTCACCGCGCTGTTCGCGTGCTTTCTTAATTTTATAGCGGGTGTGAGCAATGAGTCGCTCTTTGAGGACTAGGTGCCGCCACCACAGTTCCTCATTTGGAATTTCGTCAATTTTCTCCCATGTCTTGGGATCAATGACACGAGTTTTCCAGTCTGCGCCTAAGTATTGAGCGTACAACTCTGCTAACAAGGGAGCAGTCCAAGTGGGCGCATGCACACCATTG
Source organism: Scytonema sp. PRP1 (assembly GCF_036697665.2). NCBI lineage: Bacteria > Bacillati > Cyanobacteriota > Cyanophyceae > Nostocales > Scytonemataceae > Scytonema > Scytonema sp. PRP1. The sequence continues at coordinate 3,251 of NZ_JBAHYJ020000087.1, forward strand.
GTAATGTAACCGATAGGCACTTTGTCTTCAGAACGTTCTGGATACAGAATTGTCCACATTTTGCGAGAAACCTGACCGTGCAATTCACTCACGCCATTAGCAGCACGACACATCCGCAGTGCCAAAACTGTCATGCCAAAGGGTTCCCAAGGGTCGCCTAGTCGTCGTGCGCCCAAGGCAAGGAATTGCTCGCGGGATAGGCGTAACTGAGTCCAGTAATGGGCAAAGAAGGAGTCTATCAAATCTGGCGAGAAGACATCGTGTCCTGCGGGAACGGGTGTGTGGGTGGTGAACACGCAACGATTTCGTACACTGGCTTCAATGTCGTAGAAGGATCTGCCAGTGCGCTCAATTTCTTGTCTGGCAATTTCTAGGGTACAGAATGCCGCGTGACCTTCGTTAAGGTGATGGACAGAAGGTTGAATTCCCAAGGCAGTCAGGGCTTTCACTCCGCCAATTCCTAAGACGACTTCTTGGGCAATGCGAGTTTCTTGGTTACCGCCGTAAAGGTGTCCAGTCAGCCAGCGGTCGATGGGATCATTGTCGTGGCGATCGCTATCCAATAAATACAGACTGACGCGCCCCACTTGCACTCGCCAAATCTGCACTTTCACCAATCGTTGGCGAACTTCTACCTCTATTGTGATTGGTTCCCCTTGCTCATTTTTGATTAACTCCAAAGGCATCTGGGGGAACGCGTTGTCAACATAATAATCTTCTTGCCAACCGTTGCGGTTCAACCGCTGCCTAAAGTAACCTTGGCGATACAGCAAGCCCACACCGACCATTGGGACTCCCAAATCGGATGCTGATTTCAGGTGATCCCCTGCGAGAATGCCCAAACCCCCAGAGTAAACAGGGAGAGATTCATGAATACCAAATTCGGCGCAAAAGTAAGCAATAGGCGTTGGGTAATCTGCGGTGCTACGCGACTCACCCAAGTCTCTTTTGTGGTGATGTATTCGTCAAACTCACGCACCAGCGCCCCGATCTGCTTGAGGTAAAAGGGGTCTTCTGCAAGCTGTGTGAGGCGTTCGTGTGTCGCTGAGTTTAAGATTTCTACTGGATTATGCCCGCAGCGTTCCCATGCCTGGGGATCAATGGTTTGGAACAGCGTAATGCGATCGCTCGTCCAACTCCACCAATAGTTATAAGCCAAATCTGCTAACCGCTTGAGTGGAAAAGGTAATTTCTCACGCAGCGCCAAAGCTGCGGTGTTTGCACTGCTGATGTTCATAATATTCTACGTTCTCTGTTAGTTTTTCTCTTTTACCGTCAAAATCTGCTTCCTTGCCATTGCTCCTTTTGGGTTTTTGCGCTTCATTCTGCGTCTGGGAATTATCCTGTTATGCCTAGAGCAGTTTTTCGACGGTTTTTATTTTTTCCAGACTCATTCCAAATCATCCTTCTTTTTTGCCAATTTTGACAGCTTTTCTACATCAAATTAATTGACATTGTTTTAAATTAGGTTTTTTCTTGTTAAGTTTTTCTTCATAATTTAGGCATCTCAGATCTTGCACCTCTGGGTATAACCCTGGATTTAGTCAAAAGCAGCGCAATCAAGTTACGTATCTTTTCTTGGCTTTTATCAGTAAAATAAGGGCTTCAAGATTCGTAATTAGTATTGAAATAACATCAAATTTTCTTGGTGCAAAATATCAGGCATGGGGATTGCACTCAACTAGAGGTCGTTGACGCTTATTTGATAAGGATCTTCGGTAAGTTCTACGGACAGGATCGCTCACACACGCTGTGTGTGAGCTTAGTTTGTCAAGGAAACCAATTTTAGATATCTGCGGCGGGAACCCCCTTATGCCTTTAGCTAAAGCTACGTATTTTCGCTGAAGCCTAAAGTTTTTTCTCTACTAAAATTTTACTTTACCACTATCAACATAAGTTATGACAATTTGTCATATCTCTGTCTAACTAATGACACACAATATTTCTTGAATTTAGTTTAAAATGGTTTTTTCTATTAATGTTTTAAATTTGACGCAGATATTATTTTACTTAAAGATAATATGGCAGGCAGCTTTTAATTTAAAATTACTATTACTGTCAGTATTTAGCTTAAAAAATAATTATTAAAACCTTACGAGTTTTCTTTCATTATTTTAATACTTTTGTTTTTGCACTAAAATTTTACATTTTAAATAACGCTCTACATACAAACTTTACATTACTTTTGATATTAATAATAAGTGTGTAGTCAAGCAAATATCAGTGTGGTTATTTGGTAAAGAACTTTTATCCTTTTATTAGGAAAAGTAATTAGTTCTCAGCCTACTGTTTAACATCTACACTAACCAAACATCAGGGAATTGCATATTCAGTAAACTCATCCTTTGAGATTTACCTGAGCTAAACTACCTTAAATTACTAATACTTGTTGCAGCGTTACTTTTAGGTCTTCCTAAGAAATACAAACATGGAAGTATCTATCATAAATCAACGCATTTTGTGTGGGTTATGATTACCTTCATTCTGCGTAGCCTAGGCTCCTAGCGAAGAAAAACTTGATAATTACTCTCTAGTAACGTAAGTGTAATGCTACTGTACAAACCTAGCGAAATTGACCAGATCCAACAAGACCTTCCCTACGTAGTTCACATTATGCAATGGGTTCAGAGTTTTTTGGCAAAGCCTCACCCAGACTTAGGGAGAGCAGGTCCTGTTTGTCCTTTCGTACCTCACTCCATCAAGTCAAACAGCATCCAGATGGGAGTTATTCATGCTAAAAATTTGGAGCAGCAACAAGTTGAAGAAATTGTTTTGCGCTACCGAAATAACTTCCTGGAAATAGAGCCACAACACAGAGAAACCGCAATCAACAAAACCATCTTACTCATCTTTCCTGAACTTGATGCAGAAGAAACTGCCAAACTAGTTGATGGTGTTCAACAAAAACTTAAACTTTTTTTTGTGGAAGCAGGACTCATGTTAGGAGAATTTCACAAGCGTAATGAAACTCCTGGTCTACACAACTCAAACTTTCGTCCACTGCGTAGCCCTATTCCCCTCTTAGCTATCCGCTTTATGGTGGAATCTGATCTACCTTTTCTAATAAATGCAGATGATCTTGGCTTACGTATTAAGTATCTCGAAGCTTATTTACAGCGTTTTGATAATCAGGGTAGAGATAACAAAAATTTAAACAATGCTCGTCAAGCATTGGCGTTAGCACGAGAGCAAACTCATCAAGAAAATTTAGTGCATTTACGTTGTCCATATGCAGCAGCGATGTAGCTCTTATGAGGAGTAGAGCAAGAGAAACTTTGCTTGCTAATTTAGCAATTAATTTTTTTTGCTGAGTGTAACTAAATTGGAAATTACCAGCAATTATTTCTGCATTAAAGATACGTCAGTAATTTGATTTACATTATGTCCAAGAGCTTAACAGAGAAAAATTTATACCTTCAGTCCAATATTCAGCAGGACGTTCTCGGTGACAAGGGGGTGGTGGCAAACGAATTATCAATCCCCCTATCCTTTGCTGAGCAAGCCGATTTATCTGTGGTCATCCCCAAAGCAGAATTACCCAATCCACAGCAGCAACTTCTTGTGCAATGGCAACCCGCCGTTCATACCTTGTTTTCCCAACAAGTTCAACGGGTATCGCAACAACTGGCGGTGGTGGATGCACAGGTCACTTGGACTTACGCCGAACTAGAGGAACGTGCCAACCAACTCGCTCACTATCTGTTGGCGAATCACATTCAATCGCAAGATGTAGTTGCTATCTACGGACACCGTAGTGCCGAGCTAGTTTGGGCAATACTGGGCGTTCTCAAGGCGGGTGCTGCTTTCATGATTCTCGATCCGGCTTATCCTGCTTCCCGCTTGATTGATTGCCTCCAGCTTAAAAAGCCTCGCGCTTGGCTGCAAATTGCTGCCACAGGAGAACTTCCCGCAGCTCTTCAAGAGTATGTGGAAACTTTATCTTGTCACTGTCGCCTTCAGCTTTCCTCTGACTCAATATCGGTTTTATTGCAGGATTATGCCACTGTTGACCCGGAAGTGACGGTTCATCCTGATGATTTAGCCTATGTCGCCTTTACTTCTGGGTCAACAGGAAAACCCAAGGGCATTAAAGGCACCCACAGACCCCTATCTCATTTTCTGCAATGGCATGGCAAGACCTTTGGTTTTTCTGAGTCAGATAAATTTAGTATGCTCTCGGGGCTGTCTCATGATCCCTTGTTACGGGATATTTTCACGCCACTGTCGCTGGGTGCGACTTTATGTATTCCCAACCAACAAGATATAGAAACACCAGGTAAGCTGGCTGATTGGATGAGATATATGCAAATTAGCATTGCTCACCTCACACCAGCTATGGCACAACTCTTGACTGCAAACACCAATAGCAACACAACAGACCTCCGTTATGTCTTTTTTGCTGGTGATGTGTTAACACAGCAAGATGTGACTAAAATCCGCAATTTTGCTCCAAAGGTTACCTGTGTCAATTTCTATGGAGCTACCGAAACACCTCAAGCAATGGGTTATTTCATGATCCCTAATCATGATGATCGTGTTTTGGCAGCAGAAGAAAGCAGTTTCAAACAGACGATTCCTTTGGGTCGAGGCATTGAGGATGTACAATTACTGGTTGTCACCAGCAAGTTGCAGTTAGCTGAGATTGGAGAGGTTGGAGAAATTTATGTCCGCACTCCTTACCTAGCCTCCGGTTACGTTGGCAGTGATGAACTGACTCAAGAACGATTTATTATCAATCCATTTACGAACATCGCTTCTGATCGGCTTTATAAAACTGGCGATTTAGGACGCTACTTACCCGACGGCAATATTCAATTCCTTGGTCGCATCGACCAACAAGTCAAGATTCGAGGCTTCCGGATTGAACTGGGGGAAATTGAAGCAACACTCGCTCAACACCCAGCGGTGCAAGAGACTGTGGCGATTGCCCGTGAAGATGTTCCTGGGGACAAGTGGTTGATGGCATATATTGTAGTCAAACCGGAGCAAGTTGCCCCAAGCTCAAGTGAATTGCGCGGCTTTTTGAAGGAGCAACTACCCGATTACATGGTACCAAGAGCCTTTGTCTTCTTAGAAGCCCTACCATTAACACCCAATGGCAAGGTAGACCGCCGCGCCTTACCAGCAGCAGATACATCCCATTTCAACGATACCAACAGCTATGTGCCACCCCGCAACCCTACACAAGAGGTTTTAGCGGCTATTTGGGCGCAAGTTTTGGGCTTGGAGCAAGTAGGCATTTACGACAACTTCTTTGAATTGGGGGGACATTCACTGCTAGCAATACAGGTGATGTCTCGGATACGCCAAGCCCTTGGTGTAGAAATTTCCTTGCAGTTGCTGTTTGAGAGAGCAACGATCGCACAATTAGCAAATGCAATTACCACCAGTCTAAACCAAGGGACTCAGCAACACCAAAGCATTACCCGACAAGCCAACCGACAATCAGCCCCTCTCTCCTTTGCACAAGCAAGACTGTGGTTTTTGGCACAACTAGAGCCAGACAGTGCAGCATATAATGTTGTGGATGCGATGCAGTTGCAAGGCAACCTCAACGTCGATGTATTGCAACAGTCATTGGATGCGATTGTTGCCCATCACGAAGTTTTGCGAACCAACTTTATTGCAGAAGATGGCAACCCGGTGCAGGTGATTCGTGAACCTCAGTCAGTGGAACTAAAAGTGATTGACTTGATGGATTGTCCGGATGAACGCACAACCGTTGTACAACGATTACAACAGGAAGCGCAACGTCCCTTCAACCTCTCATCAGATTTGATGCTGCGTGCGTGCTTGTTGCAGATATCACCACAAGAGCACATCTTGCAATTGGTCATGCACCACATCGCCACTGATGGCTGGTCGATGGGCGTTTTATTTGAGCAGTTGACAACGCTGTACCAAGCATTCCTTGAAGGAAGGCGAAATCCTTTGCCAGAACTGCCCATCCAGTACGGCGATTATGCTGTTTGGCAGCGCCAATGGCTTTCTGGTGAAGTGGTAGAAAAGCAACTCAAGTATTGGAAACAGCAGTTAGCAGGTGCAACCCCAGCCCTAGAATTGCCCACTGATAGACCGCGCCCTCCAGTACAAACTCGCCAAGGTGCAAAACAATTTTTCGTACTCCCCAAAAATTTATCTGTATCATTGAGCTTACTGTCACGGCAAGAGGGAGTAACGCTGTTCATGACATTGTTGGCGGCGTTCCAAACCCTGCTGTATCGCTATAGCGGGCAACAAGATATCCTAGTTGGTTCTCCTACCGCCGGACGCAATCGAGAAGAGATAGAAGGGTTAATTGGCTTTTTTGTCAATACCTTAGTACTGCGTACCGATTTGTCAGGCAACCCCAGTTTTCGGGAACTGTTGCAAAGAGTGCGATCGCAAGGAATGTCCGCCTATGCCAACCAAGACCTGCCTTTTGAAAAGCTAGTCGAAGAACTGCAACCAGAGCGTTCCTTGAGCTATCACCCCCTGTTCCAAGTTATGTTTGTTTTGCAGAATGTACCCAGACAAACATTAGAGTTGCCAGGACTCAGCATCTGTGCTCTTGAAGTGGATAATTTCGCATCGCAGTTTGATTTGACCTTGTCGATTGAGGAAACCGAACAAGGACTGCGAGGAGTGTGGGAATACAGCACCGACTTGTTTGAGGCTGATACAATACGCCGGATGAGCGGGCATTTCCAGACACTTCTAGAAGAGGTGACAGCTAACCCACAGCAGCACGTTAACAAATTACCACTACTCACAGCAACTGAAAGACAGCAATTACTGGTAGAGTGGAACGATACCCAAGCAGATTATCAACACCAGTGTATTCATCAGTTGTTTGAGCAGCAGGTGGAAAAGACGCCTAACGCCGTGGCGGTGGTGTTTGAAGATGAGCAACTGACCTACCAACAGTTGAACAATCGGGCTAACCAATTGGCACATCACTTAAACACTCTGGGTGTCGGTCCCGATGTCCTCGTTGGCATTTGCATGGAACGTTCCTTAGAGATGGTAGTAGGACTACTGGGAATTCTCAAAGCAGGTGGGGCTTATGTGCCAATAGATCCAGCGTATCCAAAAGAGCGCTTAACCTTCATTTTGGAGGACACTCAAACACCAGTCATGCTCACCCAAGAAAAATTGGTCAACAACTTACATCTTGGGTCGCAAGTAATATGTTTAGATTCTGATTGGGAACTGATTGCCAACAACAGCCAAGAAAATCCGATGTGTGAGGCAACAGTTGATAACCTAGTTTACGTCATTTATACCTCTGGGTCTACAGGCAAGCCTAAAGGTGTGATGATTCCGCACCGTGGAGTTTGCAATATGCTCCACTGGCGACAAGCAACGTTTAAACTAACTCAACAAGACAAAGTCTTACAAACCATTTCTTTGAGCTTTGACCCCTCAGTATGGCAGATATTCTGGCCATTGTTATTTGGGGGACAATTGATTATGGCTCGCCCCGGTGGACATCAAGACCCTGCTTACCTGGTGAAGGTCATTACCGAACAGCAGATTACTGTAGCTGCTTTGGTACCATCCCTGATCCGCGTTTTACTTGAGGAAAAGCGAATTGAGAATTGTACTAGCCTTAGACACGTTACCAGTGGCGGTGAAGCTTTAGGGGTTGAACTTATAGAGCGCTTCGTTGAGCGTTTAAATTTGGAAAATGTTCTGATTAATTGCTATGGTCCAACAGAAGCTTCGATTGATACCACGTTCTGGATTTGCCAGCGCGGGACTGATCACACTATTGCTCCTATTGGTCGGGCGATCGCCAATGTACAAGTTTATATATTAGATGAAAATTTACAGCCTGTGCCTGTTGGTCAATCGGGTGAGTTGCACATTGGCGGTGTTGGTTTGGCGCGAGGTTATCTCAACCGTTTGGAACTGACAAAAGAAAAGTTTATTCCCAACCCCTTTAGTAGCGTACCGGGCGCACGTCTTTATAAAACTGGAGACTTGGCGCGTTACTTACCGGACAGGAACATAGAGTTCCTTGGTCGTATTGACCACCAAGTCAAGATTCGTGGCTTCCGTATTGAGTTGGGAGAAATTGAAACCGCCCTAGGTGAACATCCTGCCGTGCAACAGACTTTAGTTATGGTAAAAGAGGATGTTCCCGGTGACAAGCGGCTCGTGGCATATGTCGTACTACACCCAGAACACATTGCCCCTAGCCCAAGTGAATTGCGCGGCTTTTTGCAGGGTCAGCTACCCGAGTACATGGTGCCAAAAACCTTTGCCTTCTTGGACGTGATGCCATTAAACCCCAATGGTAAGGTAGACCGCCGCGCCTTGGATGCGCTTGACTTAGCTTTGCAAGAGCCACAAGCAACCTTTGTTGCCCCCCGCAATGAGTTAGAACAAGAGCTGACACAAATTTGGCAAGAAATTTTAGCTGTACAACTTGGTGTACAATCGATTGGTATCACAGATAATTTCTTTGACTTAGGCGGACATTCCTTGCTAGCTGTAAAGTTGTTCGCGCAAATCGAGAAGAAATTTGGCTTCAAGCTGCCCCTAGCTACCCTCTTCACTGCAAATACAGTAGAATCTCTTGCCAAGATACTTTCTCAGGAACAAGAAAAAGCAGTTGGTCATCAGGTTTCCAGAGCAGGACATGAAGAGGAGAAATCTGTTGCTCCTTGGTCATGCTTGGTAGAAATTCAACCCAAGGGTTCCAAGCCGCCTGTGTTCTTCATCCACCCAATTGGTGGAGAAATTCTGTGTTACCGCCCTTTAGCGCTGCATTTGGGGACAGACCAACCAGTTTATGGGCTACAACCACAAGGGCTAGATGGAAAACTCCCTCTCTTAACCCGGGTGGAAGACATGGCAGCGCTTTATATTAAGGAAATCCAAACTATTCAACCCAATGGTCCTTATTTTCTTGTCGGGTACTCCTTTGGCGGTATGGTTGCCTTCGAGATGGCTCAGCAACTTTCTACACAGGGTCAGGAAGTCGCTATTTTAGCTATGCTTGATACTTGCCGTCCGGGTTACAGCACGCGATTGCCATTTTGGAAGCGAGTTTTCGTGCATCTAGACAATTTGTTACGCACTGGACCTGCCTACCTTAAGAAAAAGCTTGTGGGCTGGTACAAGTGGGGTATGTACCATCTGAGAGAGAAATATATGCGTTTGTTGGGAATAAAGGAGCCTTCATCTAAGGATGACAAGTACTGGGAGATCGTAAATGCTAATATGCAGGCTGTGACCGCATATACCTTGCAAGATTACCCCGGTCGAATGACCCTCTTGCGGACTGACGATAAAAGTCGAACTGACGCAGTAGGGGAACAATACGATCCGCAATTTGGTTGGGGCGATGTAGTCACTGGCGGAGTAGATATCCATTATATTCCCGGTGGTCACTTTACCTTTCTTGACGAACCCAATGTACGGGTACTAGCAGAGAAATTGAACGATTGCTTGGAAAAGGCGCAGCGTAATTTGTAATTGGTAATGGTCGAATTAAATTGACCGAACTCACGTTGCAAGGGGAGAGGCTTTTACCGTAGCCCCTTCCCTACTAACTTTGAGGGCTAGGAGGTCGGAGGAACGCGATAATTTTTCCAAGTTCTGGAGTCTTTCTTAGTAATCTATGACTGCAAAGGAGTGATGAAAGAAAAATTAATTTGACTTAGTATCTCGAATATATTTATATCTTTATATGATTTTTCATTTCATGGAAAAATTAGCAAGGCTGCAACTCTAAGAACATCACATAGGACTCCTATTTGATTTTTGAAAAAACTCAGTACAACTCGAAGAGCTTTTTTTCCTGTTGCCTGTTCCCTACCCATATAAATAAGTATGGCTATGGCTGACGCCACGGCTAGCACCTAACGCCACGCAAGCGAACAGAAATCAAAGCGGACTGCTATACAATACGTAATCATAAAAAAAATTAATAGCTACTGAAATCCTTACTATAGTAATCCTAATTGATTTGTGAGAATTGAAAGCCACAGATACCCGACTTCTTTGAAAAGTCGGATATCTTGTTTCTCAGGAATGATTTAGGGTTGCTATATAGCAATCCATGCGGGAATTGTGAACTTATCGTTAAGCAAGTCTTAAGCCCAAAATCAGTTTTGACAAGTGAGATCTTGAGTTTTGACGACCCAGATTGTGCGTTTCACAAGTCAAATCGGACTGCTATAGTTTTCTTTTTGCTCACTTTTTCCTGTAAAACTCATATTAAACTTTTTATGAAGAACTTCTGAAAAATTTGATGCTCATCCTGCATTTCTCATATGATTTCCTGTTGTTTCCTGTTCACTATTAAAATTAATTGAATAGAATGACGGGCTTTCACATTAAGGAGAATCGAAATGGGACTTAGCAATGGTCTGTCAGATCCAAATAAAAAGAATATGGTGGTGGCTGACTGCACAAAGTTGTTAGACACGCAGGTTGCTTCAATGGGAGGAGTTTCTGGTCTCGCTTTGAAAGCCGGTTACGCGGCTGTAAAAGGGATCGCGCCCAGTTATTGTGCCGAAGCCATCGAGCGTCTTTTGCCGGACTCTTTCACGGCACTTGATCCGATTTGGAGTGAGGGCGTACAAACGGGGAACCCGGCTGAACACCTGATCCAGAACCGCTCTCGCACGGCGGACGCATTGCTGGGCATCACTGACGCAAAGATCGAGAAAAGCAGAAACACAACCGTGAAAGGGGTATATGGCAAACTCCGTAACTCAGCTAAAAAGCACGTGGAGGAGGCGGTACCAGGGTTAGCTAAGATTATTGATAACTACACCAAGAGCTGAACGCGTATTTGGTGATAGCTGTTGACTGCTGAGTGTTACCACTCAACAGTCTCAAGTTAGCTGTTTGAATGCAACTTGGTATGGTAAATATAATTACAGCAGTTCAAATACATTGTTAAAGACAATTTGTTGAGGCGATCGCCCAAAAAGTACATTCACGACGGTCAAATTATTTATCGCTTTATTTGTCGCTCAACAAGAACGCCTCACAAGTCGCCAACATTCACAAGCAATTTCCCAATCTTCTTCAGTGTGAATCACCAATACGCGTACTGCTGAGTCAGCGGTGGCAATATCGATATCAACAGGCTTGTGTGCATTTTTTTCGTCGTCAAGTTTTAGCCCTAAAAATGCAAAAGCTTCGCAAGCGGCGGCGCGAATGTCAGGAGTATTTTCACCTACACCTGCGGTAAACACCAATGCATCTAATCCCCCTAAACTAGCGAGCATCGCACCGATATAAGACCGTAGGTGATGCACGTAGATATCCCACGCCAGTTGAGCACGGGAATTACCTTGAGAAATTGCCTCCCTAATCTGTCGCATATCATTAGAGATACCAGAAATTCCACGTAAGCCAGACGCACGATTTAGCACATGGTCAAGATGCTCAACCGAGTTATCCGATTGCCGCAACAGGTGAATCAGAATCCCTGGATCTACAGCACCAGAACGAGTGCCCATCATCAATCCATCTAGGGGTGTAAATCCCATAGTCGTGTCAACGCTGCGACCGTTTTTTATCGCGGCTAAAGAGCAACCGTTGCCCAAATGACAGGTAATGAGTCGCACAGATGCTAATTCTCGACCGAGGATGCGAGCAGCACGCGCAGCGCAGTACTGATGACTGATGCCATGAAAGCCATAGCGACGGATACCTTGCTCTACCCACTCATAGGGACCAGGATAGATGGCTGCTGCATCAGGGAGATGAGAATGAAATGCGGTATCAAATACTGCAATTTGAGGAACAGATCCCCAATGTTGTTCAATCGCTTTTATGCCTTCCAAATTGGCTGGATTATGGGCAGGGGCAAGAGTTGCAAGATGGGCGATCGCCTTTTTCACATCCTCAGTAATCACCACACTCTCACGGTAATCTTGCCCACCATGTACCACGCGATGCCCCACCACATCAATTTCTGATGGCTGAGTAATCACCTGAGTGGAACCGTTGCACAGTGTATCAAGCATACGAGCCATGACTTGATCTCGTGAGTCTGCTGGGATTTTCTCTTGCAATTCACCCTTGGCTGTTTTGACCTCGATTTCTGCAAAGCCTTGTTGGTGAGTCCAGTCTACTTTCGCTTCCCAAAGCGGTTTGAGCGGTTCTTCGGGGATGTCACCCGTAATCTCGTACACACAACTCTTTTGACTGCTAGATCCGGCATTCAGTACCAGTATTTTCATGAGGAGGCAGAAACTCATTTTCACAGTGGCTATGGCAGAAACAATTATGAGATGATTTCACTCGACGAACATCTGTCTAATGTGTCGTGTCCTAAATATTTTTAACAAATAATATTACGAACAACAAAGAAAAGATGAACTTAAGCAATTTACTGGAAAAAGAACTTGCCCGATGGAATGATATTATTTCTATCCGTACGAATAATCCCAGAGCTTACATACACCGGGGGATGGTTCATTTTAAGTTAGCTAACATCGATGAGTCCATTGCTGACTTCGACATTGCAGAACAACTGGACTCTCGTTTAACACCATACTTGTGGCAGCGGGGGCTATCATACTACTACGCTGAAAAATTTGCTGATGGTGCCAAACAATTTGAGGTGGACTTGAGCGTTAACTCTCAAGATGTGGAAGAAACAATATGGCGCTATCTTTGCATCGCCCGCCTTTACGGTGCTGCCAAAGCACGTCAGTCTTTGTTACCAGTGAAAAATGATCCCCGACTTGTGATGCGGCGTGTATACGATTTGTATGCAGGAGATTGTTCAACAGATGATGTCCTGGCTGTTGGTACGAACAACGACAAGCGTGCCAAGTTTTACGGTTATCTTTACGTAGGATTGTATTTTGAAGCAGAGAACCGCACAGACGAAGCGCGACACTACATGATTCAAGCATTCAACGAATACGAGATTGACGATTATATGTGGCACGTGGCTGCCATACACCAAAAATTGCGAGGATGGGATTAGGTGCACCCCACCCCTTTATCCCCTCCCCGCTTGCGGGGAGGGGACGTGAAGCGTAGCTTTACGGGGGTGGGGTTCCTAGGGTAATGACAAGTATTCATCCGGACTTGATATTATCTATTGCTCAATGCCCACCCCTAGATATCAGGTAATCACAGTTGGCTTGTCCATTCCAGTTAAAGTACGAATTTGGGCAATCTCATCTGCAATGGTGATAAGTTCTGCCAGTGCTTGCTGGGGGTCAAGATTCTGCTTTGCGGGATCGGGTTCGTAGCTTTCTAAATAAAGCCTTAATGTCGCGCCTTGTGTACCTGTACCAGATAGCCGGAAGACAATCCGCGAACCATCGGTGAAGCCAATGCGAACACCTTGCTTTTGACTAACGCTACCATCAATTGGGTCGGTATAGCTGAAGTCATCACCGTACTCAACCTCGTAGGAACCATACCGCTTCCCTTTGAGGTTTGGCGCAATAGCACGCAGACTTGTGATTAAGTTGTTCGCGCGATCGCTATCTACCTCTTCATAGTCATGGCGAGAGTAATAATTCCGCCCGTAGGTTTGCCAATGTTCTGTGACAATCTGCTCTACTGACTGTTGCCGCACTGCTAAGATATTTAGCCAGAACAACACTGCCCAGAGTCCATCTTTCTCGCGGATATGGTTGGAACCTGTACCGAAACTCTCTTCACCGCACAAGGTTGCTCTACCTGCATCTAGCAGATTCCCAAAGAATTTCCAGCCTGTGGGAGTTTCATAACTTTCAATTCCCAGATGTTTCGCTACACGGTCTGCTGCTTGACTGGTGGGCATAGAGCGGGCAATTCCAGCAAGACCAGAACTATATCCAGGAACCAATTTGGCATTTGCTGCGAGTATTGCTAAGCTATCGCTGGGAGTGACGAAAAATCGGCTACCCAAAATCATATTGCGATCGCCATCTCCATCAGAAGCTGCACCGAAGTCAGGAGCATTTTCCCCGAACAGAACTTCCACCAAATCATGAGCGTAAACGAGGTTGGGGTCGGGATGTCCACCGCCAAAGTCCTCCAGAGGTGTGCCATTCGTGACAGTCCCTTGCGGTGCGCCCAAACGCTCCTCAAAAATATTGTGAGCATAAGGACCAGTCACAGCATGCAAGGAGTCGATGCACATACGGAACTGTCCGTTTGTTACCAGTTCGCGGATACGGTCAAAGTCAAACAGCGACTGCATTAACTCTGCGTAGTCTGCGACAGAATCAATGACCTCCACCGCCATATCGCCTATATTGAAATTTCCTAATGTATCAAGATTGACATCAGGAGCTTCCAATATTTTGTAGCTATCAATCTCTTTGCTACGTTGATACATGGCTTCAGTCACTTTTTCTGGGGCTGGTCCACCATTATCAATGTTGTATTTTATTCCAAAATCACCTTCTGGACCACCAGGGTTGTGGCTTGCGGAAAGGATTATACCACCAAAAGTGCCATACTTGCGAATAATAGCAGAAGTAGCCGGGGTAGAAAGAATCCCACCTTGACCGACCAGCACTCGACCAAAGCCATTAGCGGCTGCCATTTTCAGGATAATTTGAATTGCCTGACGATTATAGTAGCGACCATCGCCTCCCAAAACCAGAGTCTGACCTTGATATCCTTGCAGGCTATCAAAGATGGACTGCACAAAATTTTCTAAGTAATGAGGCTTTTGGAAGACAGAAACTTTCTTTCTGAGTCCAGAAGTACCTGGTTTCTGGTCGGTAAACGGTTGGGTTTGTATAGTTTTGCTAACCATAGCGATATTTGAGGCAGAGTTCACAACAAAAATTGCTTGATAGTCCTAACACTACTTAAGCAGATGTTGCCGCAACAACCTCGTGTTAAGTTCTAATTTCCTTCCTCAGGTCGAATCTTAATGGAGCTTCAATCTCATTTAACGGTATGTTTGAGATAGGCATTTTGCCTAATTATGTTTTGTTATCAAAACAAACTGCATACCTGCTAGATTGTCAAATTTACTACATATATTTAAGATCATGTCCGCTCAATTACCAACAAATCCTGGAAAACCCCCTCCCCTATCCCCAAGAGGACCCCGAGTCCCGTAAAGCTACGCTTCACGTCCCCGAACCGCAAGCGGTGAAACCGGTGCTGCAGGAGGGTTCCCCGACAGCAGGCAACTGGCAAACCCGAAGGGGGAGGGGTTGGGGTGGGGTGTGTCTATTTATGGATAATTTGCCGGACATCATATAACACTTTACTCGCACGCTCAGCACAATCAATCAGCACACACTCCTGAGTCACAGATGACTCTTATCAATAAGGAGATTGGCAATGGCTAATCAGAAATTTTTCCAGCTAAATCTTGCTATTTCTCAGTCACAAGGCATACACAAATTATTTGCCACAGCAATATTGCTGTTTGCCATAGTTTATCCGTCCTCATTTGCTCAAGCGGCTCAGTCAAATAAGAACCATTTCAACAATACTTTTGGACAAAGAAGTTTAGAGCTAGGAGTCAACCCAGTTGGAGATCAGCCTCAACCATTCGTCGTCGCTAGAAGATACGACAGAAGATCCCGAGTTCGTAGAATAATCATTGGCGGACCAGTCAGGCGAAATCAAGTTAGACGAGTTCGTGTACGACCAGTTGGGCGAAATCGAGTTCAACGAGTCTATCGACCAGTCAGGCGAAATCGAACTCAACGAGTCTATCGACCAGTCAGGCAATACAACAGATAAAGGAGTCAGGGGGTGTACGTACGGTGAAGAATTATTAAGGTGTGTCAGCAGGAGCTTGACGCCCCTGCAATCTCTGATTCTGATTTAGACGACAAAAATCAAGCTTTTGCGACTTCCACCATCTGAATAACTGCGCCCAACCCAGCGCTCATTTCTTGTGGTGTAATTTTGCCGTCTTTGTTGACATCTAGCGCATCAAACACGGCGTCGGTTCCCATCCATTCTTCGCGGGTGATGAAGCCATCACCATCCAAATCGTAGATATGAAAAATATCCTGAGTGGCATGGCTGAGGGTATCTTCTCCGTCCAAACGGGCAAGTCGTTCTGCCAGTAATGTTTCTAAGGTTTCCAGTGCCTTGGTAAAACCTTTGATACCTTCTTCCAATTTTTCGGATGCCATCCGGTCAGCAGCGTGCATCTTGTCAAAGGTAGCTTTGTCCATCGGTATCTTTTCGATGTCTGTTGCGGCTGCTTTGGCGGGGTCAAGTTTACGAGGTAGTTCCCCAGTTGTTGCGTTCAATTCAGCTAACAGTGCAGGAGAAATGGTCAGCAAGTCACAGCCAGCTAGTTGTGTAATTTCACCAACATTGCGGAAACTGGCTCCCATAACTTGGGTTTGATAGCCAAATTTCTTATAGTAATTGTAAATTTTAGTCACAGACACGACTCCTGGGTCTTCCGCAGGAGAGTAACTATCGCGTCCGGTTTCTTTTTTGTACCAGTCGAGAATGCGCCCAACAAATGGGGAAATCAGAGTTACGCCAGCTTCCGCACAGGCGATCGCCTGATGAATTCCAAACAAAAGAGTTAAGTTGCAATGAATACCCTCTTTCTCCAAGATTTCCGCAGCCTTAATCCCTTCCCAAGTAGAGGCGATTTTGATGAGAACGCGATCGCGCGAAACACCAGCCGCTTCGTACTGAGCAATCAAATCGTGTGCCTTAGCAACAGTACCTTCCGTATCGTAGGAAAGGCGTGCATCAACTTCCGTAGACACTCGACCAGGAATAATTTGCAAAATCTTCAACCCAAAAGACACTGCCAATCGGTCAAACGCCAGAGTTGCCACTTCCTTTTGGCTTGCTTGCGAACCTGCATCTTTCTTTGCTTGGAGTAAAGTCTGGTTCACAATTTCTCGATAGTTTGGCATCTGTGCCGCAGCAGTAATCAGAGAGGGGTTAGTTGTCGCATCTTGTGGCTTAAACTTTTCTATCGCCTGAATATCCCCCGTATCTGCAACCACCACAGTCATTTTCCGCAATTGTTCCAGTAAATTTTTAGACATATTAACTCCTGAGATGAAATATTTAGATGAGCAACAGACTGCTGGCAAATGTTACCTTTTGGGAAAATTAAAAATTATACATTTACAATTATTTTCTCACGGATGAATCAGCACTACACTTCTTACTAAACAAGAAATGCACACAGATAAATTATCTGCGTATATCTGCGTGCATCGGCGGTTTCAAATAACGTATTACCGGATTGTTGCTACAAATGTAGTTAACAGTTGTTAGTGTTAACTGATCACTGGTAACTGTTAACTGATAACTGTTAAGCTACAGCCGCCGCTACGCGTTCCAACAGTCCTTCTTTTTGTGCCATAGACAACATGAGGTCAATAACGCGATTCGAGTAACCCCACTCGTTGTCGTACCAGGCAACTACTTTGAAGAAGTTAGAATTCAGTTCAATACCAGCACCCGCATCAAAGATGCTAGAACGGATATCGCCCTGAAAATCTGTAGAAACAACTTCGTCTTCCGTGTAGCCCAAGATACCTTGAAGCTCTCCTTCGGAAGCCGCCTTCATCACAGCGCAAATTTCTTTGTAGCTGGTGGCTTTGGCAGTTTTAAAAGTCAAATCAACGACTGAAACATCGGGCGTAGGAACCCGGAATGCCATACCGGTCAACTTGCCCTTCAACTCCGGCAAAACGAGTGCTACGGCTTTTGCTGCACCTGTAGAAGAGGGAATAATGTTCTGCGCCGCACTGCGACCTCCTCGCCAGTCCTTTTTGCTGGGACCGTCCACAGTTGGTTGAGTGGCGGTCATGGCGTGTACTGTAGTCATCAGCCCTTCAGTTAATCCAAAGTTGTCGTTGATGACCTTAGCGACAGGAGCCAAACAGTTTGTGGTACAGCTAGCATTAGAGACGATGGTGTCTTTAGCGGGGTCAAATAAGTGATGATTGACACCTACCAGCAGAGTAGGAACCCTGTCTGGATCTTTCGTGGGAGCGGAAATAATCACCCGCTTTGCTCCTGCTTTGAGGTGATTTGCTGCTCCTTCATGATTAGTGAAAAGCCCTGTAGATTCTACTACATAATCTGCACCAGATTTCCCCCAAGGCAATTCTGCTGGATTCCTAATTGACACACAAGGAATGAAATGTCCGTTGACAACAATGCCATCATCCTTTGCTTCAACTTTGCCTTTAAAGGTTCCGTGGGTTGAGTCGTACCTGAGAAGGTAAGCGAGGTTATCTGGTGGTACCAGGTCATTAATGCCGACAAACTCGATGTTGGGGTTATTGATGCCAGCGCGAAACACAAGTCGCCCAATCCGACCAAATCCATTAATACCAACTTTCAACTTAGTCAATTTGAAAACTCCTGTTGTTGAAAATCACAACACTAGGGATTTCTGGGGGTTTTGGCCCCAAAAGAGAGTCGCGGGGAGTAGGAGGAGCAAATTCTTCTTCATTTCCCTCATCTTCCCCTGGCTCTTCAATATCTTCTTGACCCAATCCTGACAGTATATGCAACAGAAGGCGGATTTAATTGGCATCTTTTAAGGTTTGTTAAGGTTTGAGGACTTAGCTAGCTCCGGCAGAAGCCCCACATCCTACCGTCAGGAGGTGTGGGATGAATGCCGGGGTGCTCATTGTACGTAAAGCGACCAATATCAACTGTCGGTTGATTCGGGAGTGGGGACAGTGCAATGAGCGCCAATCTCCGTGTTGGGCAACCTATCAACAAGCGTCTTCGACAATTTGAGTGATTGTCTTATCTTTGCTTGCTGCATATGACCGCAACTTGTTTAACCTGCTTTGTTGATATCCTCAAGTTTAACCTTTGATTCTTTCATAAGTGGGTAGGCAGTATCTACCCAATCTGCTAACATAGAGAGGTGTTGACGCATACTAAAAAGCTGGTCAACTATCCGTACCTAGACAACTAAAGATAAGGGGTTGCATCGGGAAGTGCGGTCTTAAATTGCTATTAATAGCCGACTACTGCCTCCGGTGCGTAAAATCTTTAAGGAACGTAGGTCAATGGTTTTGAAATCATTCAAGTCGGGCAGGACACGAACCTGACTATAAACTGCGGTAATGGGAAACAGTTGGAGTACCACGAACGAAGCTCTGGAAAGATAAAATCTGCCAGAAGCCTACACCGACCGCTTGCGGTCGGTGTAGGAGTGTCACGAATTCACCCAGTCCCCAATCACTAGTCCCTAGTTCCTTTAGTGGGGCCACTTCCAGTTCTGGATTTCTGGCATATCCTCGCCGTACTTGTTAATGTAGTGCTTGTGTTCGATCAGCTTGTCTTGCAGCATCTGCTTGACATAAGCCGCTTTGTACCCTAGATGTGGTACGCGATTAATCACGTCTATCGCTAGGTGGAAGCGATCTAAATCGTTAACTACGGTCATATCAAAAGGCGTGGTGGTCGTTCCCTCCTCTTTGTAACCCCGCACATGAAGATTTGCATGATTTGTCCGGCGATATGTTAGACGGTGAATCAGCCAAGGATAACCGTGGAAGGCAAAGATAATCGGCTTGTCCGTGGTAAAAATACTATCGAAGTCTTTGTCGCTGAGTCCGTGCGGGTGTTCGCTTTCAGGCTGAAGTTTCATTAAGTCCACCACGTTCACTACCCGCACCTTGAGGTCGGGGAAGTTCTGCCGCAAAATGTCCACCGCCGCCAAGCTTTCCATAGTGGGAATGTCTCCTGCAGATGCCATCACCACATCTGGTTCACCACCTTTGTCATTGCTTGCCCATTCCCAAATACCGAGACCTTTGGTGCAGTGCTTAATTGCTGCATCCATATCCAGGTATTGTAGAGCGGGTTGCTTCCCAGCAACGATGACGTTGACATAGTCACGGCTTCGCAGACAGTGGTCTGTTACCGACAGCAAACAATTGGCATCGGGGGGCAAATACACCCGAACAACTTTTGCTTTCTTGTTAACTACAACGTCGATAAAACCGGGGTCTTGGTGAGAAAAGCCGTTGTGGTCTTGCCGCCAAACATGCGAGGTGAGGAGATAGTTAAGGGAAGCAATGGGTCTGCGCCAGGGAACGTCCTGACTCGTGTCAAGCCACTTGGCGTGTTGGTTGAACTGGGAGTCTACGATGTGGATGAACGCTTCGTAGCAGGAGAAGAAGCCGTGGCGACCTGTAAGGAGGTATCCTTCTAACCACCCCTGACAGGCATTTTCGCTAAGAATTTCCATCACCCGACCTTCAGGAGACAAGTTTGCGTCTTCAGGAAGTCTCTCGGCTACCCAAGTGCGGTCTGTTGTCTCAAACACAGCATCTAAGCGGTTTGATTTGGTTTCGTCTGGACCGAAGATGCGGAAGTTGCGGCTTTGCAGGTTGAGTTTCATCACATCCCGCAGGAACTTTGCCATCACTTTAGTCGCTTCGCCAACATCTCTGCCTCGTTCGGTAACCTTGAGGGCATAATTCTCAAAGTCGGGTATTTTCAAGTCGCGCAGCAGAAGACCGCCGTTGGCATGGGGGTTATCACCCATGCGTCGCTGTCCCTTGGGAGCCAATTGTGCTAGTTCTGGAATGAACTTGCCGTTCTCATCGAAAAGTTCTTGTGGTTTGTAACTCCTCAACCACTCTTCTAGGAGTTTGAGGTGTTCTGGCTTGCTTGCCAACTCCCCAAAAGGAACTTGGTGCGATCGCCAATAATTCTCCGTTTTCTCGCCATCGACTTCCTTGGGTCCCGTCCAACCTTTGGGGCTTCTCAGGATAATTACCGGCCATTGTGGACGTTCACGGAAGCCATTGTTCCGCGCGTCTTCCTGAATTTCTTTGATTTCGTTAATCGCAGTCTCCAGAGTTGCTGCCATCAACTGGTGCATAGTTTCCGGATCAGAACCTTCCACAAAGTAGGGTTTATAACCGTAGCCTACAAATAAGCTTTCCAACTCCTTATGACTGATCCGTGACAGTACCGTCGGGTTGGCAATCTTGTAGCCGTTAAGGTGAAGGATCGGGAGAACAGCCCCATCATACACGGGGTTGAGGAACTTGTTCGAGTGCCAGCTTGTGGCTAGAGGTCCGGTTTCCGCTTCGCCATCACCGATAACGCAAGCAACGATCAGGTCGCGGTTGTCGAAGGCAGCACCGTAGGCGTGGAACAGGGAATATCCGAGTTCACCACCTTCGTGGATGGAACCAGGAAGTTCCGGGGTGCAATGGCTGCCAACACCACCAGGGAAAGAGAACTGTACGAAGAGTTTCTTTATACCCTCAGCATCTTGGGAGATGTTGGGATAATACTCGCTGTAAGTGCCTTCTAAGTAAACGTTTGCAACGACTCCGGGACCACCGTGACCAGGACCAGCAATGTAGATCATGTTCTGGTCATACTTTTTGATGATCCGGTTGAGGTGAACGTAAAGGAAGTTAAGACCAGGAGTTGTTCCCCAGTGACCCAAAAGTCTGGGTTTGATGTGTTCTAGCTTAAGTGGTTCTTTTAGCAGCGGATTGTCGAGTAGATATATTTGTCCAACTGAAAGATAATTCGCTGCACGCCAATAGGCGTTCATTTTCCGCAGTTCTTCATCTGTTAAAGGCTTTGTCTGTGGAGGACTTGCTAAAGTCATGCCAAAACTCCATTACAAAAGGATGTAGACGAAATCACCTGGAAGTTTAGTTGTCTTCGGCATGATGATCATCTTACTCATGACCAATCTTTCCAGTAGTTAACTGGAAAATGTCGAAGTAGTAGCTATTCTGTCGTATCTAAAAAAACCTGAACAAATGCGGTTAAAAACCTCTATAAAACGCTACCAACCCAGGTGTTACCTCGGCTTTTATTTAAGAATCATTTAATCTCAGTCTAGAAATTCAGATAACTTTTTTACTTCTAAAGCTTGATAAAAATTAAATTCTATCTTTAGGTAGAGGAACATTTTCTTATTGACAAGTAATTTAATTCCCCATTCTCTAATCGTTTATTTCCAATAACCCATCTGGTGGCGTAATTTCAATCCGATCGGCTTCTAAGTCTACAACTGGCGCGATCGCTTTCACAAATGGAATCAAAACAGTCTTCTGTTTTTTGTCTTTTGTCGTTTGACCTTTGTCCTGTTGCTGTTGCAACTCTACTTCCAATAAATCATGACCAGCCGGGATCACATCTACCACTGTACCAACGAGTTCGCCAGATTCTTGCATGAAAACTTGCAAGCCAATCAAATCTACGACGTGATATTCATCTTCTCCCAATTGAGGGCGATCGCTCTCTGGAACCAACAACTTACAACCGCGCAACTCCTCTACTTGCTCACGATTTTCCACTCCAGCCAGTTTGACGATGCATAAGTTTTTTCCTTCAACGTAACGTCCTGATAGCAATTCTATCGGTTGCGGTTCCGTCTCGCCCGGACGCAACAACCACCGTTTTCCAGGCACCTCAAAGCGTTCGGGGAAGTCCGTGTCAGGGTAAACCCGCATTTCCCCACGCAACCCTTGAGGTGCAACAATCGTACCAATTTGCAGCCAGCCTTCTGGTATTGCAGTGGGGAGTAGGGAGGATGAGGGGGATGAGGGGGATGTTGCTCCGTTATCTCCCTTATCTGTTTTATTTTCCTTATCTCCCCTTGTCCCCTTATTCCTCATTGTCTTTGTCTACAACTGGAATTCGCATGATTCGTATAACCCAATTACTTGTTTTAAGTCCCTTCGCCCAACCCAACTAACATGTCTTGGCTTTCCCAACGCCTGAACCAATCAGGCTTAGAGTGATCCGAGCTAGGGAAGTACTCGGAAGTCTGTACTAAGTTGAGTCTCTATGGGCTATTCAACGCTTACGTTGTCCGAATTGGTTCGGACAATCCTCGTCCCTTTCAGGGCGAGGTTGTTGAACTTTCCCTCTGCGTACCCTGCGTACTCTGCGGTTTTTTTAAGCACTCACAGCCGAAACCTGATAAAGCTGTTGTACGACTTTTGCCAGACGCTGCATACCCGTAGCAATTTCCTCATCACTTCCGGTGAGGCTAATACGGACGCACTCCTGCTTGTGTTTCCACTCTTCCTCCAAACCAGGGAAGAAAGTACTACCAGGCACAACTATGACACCCACCCGCTTGAGTTCTTGGTAAAACTCCCAGTCAGTTATTGGCAGATCTGGCAACCACAACCAAGCAAAAATTGCCCCTTCACCCCGATGAAGGAACCAAGGTAAATCCTTGGGCATCGCCTCGTTTAACGTGCTTTCCAAAACAGTAAACTTATTCTGGTAAAAGGAGCGGATAACTTGTTCAGAAATGTCCGCCAGCCCACCAGAGGTAATAGCACGCGCTGCTATGGCTTGTCCGTAGCGTGATGCGTGGAGACAGGCATTTGTTTGGAAAGACTCTAGAACTTCAATCACCTGTTCATCCCCAATAGCAATCCCAATGCGTTCTCCTGGCAACCCAGCTTTCGATAAACTCATGCAGTGGATGATGTTATCGCCGAAGATTGGCGTCATTTGCGTAAAGTTTAACGCGGGGAAGGGAGGACCATATGCCGAGTCAATAAATACCGGCACATCGTAAGGTGCAGCAAGGGCAGCAATTTTTTTCACCTCATCATCTGTGAGGACATTACCAGTGGGGTTGCAGGGGCGAGAGAAGATGACGCAACCAGTTTTTTCTGTAATCGACAGTTTGCTGAAGTCGGGGCGATATTTAAACTTGTGGGCGGCGGCGTCGATATCTAGAGTGGGTTTATAGGCAATCAAGGCTTCTGGCACTAAAGTGACACCACCGTAACCTGTGTAGTCAGGACTGAGGGGTAGAACGATTTGCTTGAGTTCACCGCTGGTGGTGTACCCGCCAAAAGCATTAGCAGCGTAGAAGTAGAGACTTTGACTACCTGGGGTGACAAGGATGTTGCGTTCGCTCAAATTTAACCCAAATCGCCGATTAAAATCCTCCACAACTGCTTCAACGAGTGGTGCATAGCCCTGACTTGACCCGTAGCGACAAACGACTTCACCATATTCTGGGCTAGCTAGCAATTGTGCGGTGCAATCGCGCCATAATTGTTCTACTTCCGGCAAAATTAACGGATTGCCAGCACTCAAATTAATGAATTGCTGCCCCGCACCAGATCGTAAAGTTTCGATAATGTCCTTCATAATGGCTCTAACGCCGGTCAGCTTGGACATATGAGCGCCGAATTGAGTCAGGGCAGGGTTCATAGGCTATTAAAATACAGGTGTAATCTAGTGGTGGACAAATTATTTAGTAGTTGCTGCTGACATGCTGTTGCCAAAAGAGCTGCTACTGCTTTTATCCAATGTAACTAGAGAATGGCACTATCGTACAGCAACACTATATTTATAGCGGTTCTTATTCACAGAAAAAAGGTACAGAATTTAGCAAGAACCAATAGTACTGTACTATTATTCGTCTCATACCCACTACTCGTCCGCTAAGCTCTTTTTGTAGTTTTTTGTAATATTTGTCGTTATTTCTTTGCCTAAGTGTATACAACTAAAGCAACAGTCTGATTTGCCATCATCAAATGTTTAGATGCGAGCAGTTTTGCTGGTGCGGTTGAGGCAACGGCAGGGAGTGCCTGTCTCCAGCGCGATCGCGCTAATTAATATTGTTCTATGAAAAAATAGCGAACCGACAACTCATTACTTGCGCATGGGCATTATTTACCTGAGAGAAGATAACCTAGAAATAGCAAACTGTGCAGCACAGCACCATTTTATGGCTGAATCTCAACTCCAGCAATCCCTGCCCAATAGCGAGCAACTGCCCTGTTCTGACGATACACCTGTGGATAACGTAGACCGAAGGGCGTGGCGAAGCCAAGACCTTGACGGGCTGATGCAGAACATCTCCGGGCTGAACGATTGGCAGCTTTGCTGCGTGAATTGGGACAAGATCCACAGATCTAAATAGCGATTTGCCAAACGAGATGCTCAAGCAAAGACTAGCATTCATAGAATTTTCTGCTATTTTTAATACTGGTTTGAGGCAGATAAATTCAGTATTGCCAAAACAGTTGGGGCTTAGATTTATAACAGGATTGACGAAACCTGCATAGGAGGGCTAAAAAGTGGAAGTTAAAGCAGCAGTCGCTTATGAGTCTGGTAAGCCGTTGAGGATTGAAACAGTTCAACTAGAGGGACCCCATGCTGGGGAAGTGATGGTGGAGATTAAAGCGAGCGGGGTTTGCCATACCGATGCTTACACTCTTTCTGGTGCGGATCCCGAAGGTTTATTCCCGGCTATTTTGGGACATGAAGGCGCTGGCGTTGTTGTGGAGGTAGGGGAAGGCGTCACCAGTGTCAAGCCAGGGGATCATGTTATTCCCTTATACACCCCAGAATGCCGTCAGTGCGAATATTGCCTTAGCTTCAAAACCAATCTTTGTCAAGCAATTCGCGCTACACAAGGGCGTGGTGTCATGCCCGATGGCAGCAGCCGCTTTTTTATTGATGGGCAGATGATTCATCACTACATGGGAACATCCACCTTTTCCAACTATACGGTGTTGCCGGAAATTGCCGTGGCAAAAATTCGCGAAGATGCGCCGTTTGATAAAGTTTGTTACATTGGCTGCGGTGTGACAACGGGAATTGGTGCAGTCATTAATACAGCCAAAGTCGAACCGGGAGCTAATGTGGTGGTTTTCGGTTTGGGCGGTATTGGTTTAAATGTCATTCAAGCAGCACGGATGGTGGGAGCCAATATGATTGTGGGGGTAGATATCAATCCCAACAAGAAAGCTTTGGCAGAAAAGTTTGGCATGACTCACTTCGTCAACCCCAAGGAAGTTGAGGGAGATTTGGTTCCTTATCTGGTTGACTTAACTAAAGGCGGTGCTGATTACAGCTTTGAATGCATCGGCAATGTGAATATCATGCGCCAAGCCTTGGAATGTTGTCACAAAGGTTGGGGCGTCAGCGTGATTATCGGCGTCGCTGGTGCTGGCGAGGAGATTCGTACCCG
This sequence comes from Scytonema sp. PRP1, assembly GCF_036697665.2. Lineage (NCBI taxonomy): Bacteria > Bacillati > Cyanobacteriota > Cyanophyceae > Nostocales > Scytonemataceae > Scytonema > Scytonema sp. PRP1. Next base: position 29,127 of record NZ_JBAHYJ020000087.1, read on the forward strand.
TCCTTTTCAACTTGTGACTGGGCGCGTTTGGAAAGGTTCGGCGTTTGGTGGGGCAAGAGGACGTACCGATGTGCCGAAAATTGTTGATTGGTATATGCAGGGCAAAATCAACATTGACGATTTAATTACTCATGTGATGCCCATTGAACGCATCAATGATGCTTTTGATTTGATGCACAGGGGTGAATCGATTCGGAGTGTGGTAACGTTTTAGCTTACCAAAGTTGCCAATATAGGGATTTCACACGTGTAGAACTTTCGGATGCAACGTAAGATGGCATTGGTTATTGTTTTTGCAAATAGTCTTATCGGCAACCATATTGCCGTATAAGGAAGTTGGGTAGGTTGGTATGTTAGGCGATCGCTAACGTACCCTCAATTGAAATGCCTAATGACTCATGAGTGATGATTAATCTAAACCTCGTCTCAGAATACAAATCCTTCGGTGGCAAACTCGGCTTTTACTCTCATTCCTCCTCTACCTGCAACGGGGAAATGCGATTCGCCGTTTACCAACCACCGCAAGCCACTCAGAAACCTGTGCCAGTTCTCTATTTCCTCTCGGGTTTGACTTGCACTGAAGAAACTTTTATGATAAAATCCGGAGTACAAAAATACGCGGCAAAATACGGCTTAATGGTCGTAGCACCGGATACTAGCCCCCGCAATACTGGTATACCTGGCGAGGATGACGACTGGGACTTTGGCACTGGTGCTGGTTTTTATGTGGATGCGACTGTTGAACCTTGGGCATCACACTACCGAATGTATAGCTATGTCGTGCATGAGTTGCCTAGTTTGATTGCTCAACATTTCCCCGTACAACCAGAGCAACAAGGGATTTTCGGTCATTCAATGGGGGGACACGGTGCTATTGTGTGCGCGATACGAAACCCCCAGCAATACAAATCAGTTTCTGCTTTTGCACCCATCGCCGCACCAATGCGCTGTCCTTGGGGTGAAAAGGCGTTTAGCCGTTACCTTGGCGAGGAGAAAGAAAGTTGGCGTGCCTACGATGCAAGTGAATTGGTCAGGCAATTAGGATACCACAGTTCCATTCTCATCGACCAAGGTACTGCTGATAAATTTCTCAAAGAGCAGTTGCTACCCCAGGTGTTTGAGCAAGCTTGTGCAGCAGTCAATCAGCCACTCAACTTGCGTTATCAGCAAGGGTACGACCACAGTTATTATTTCATCGCCAGTTTTATCGAGGATCACATTCGCCACCATGCGGATTTATTAGGGGCAAACTGATTCGTCAACCGCTTTGCTTAATTCAAAATTATAAATTCATAAGATAGGGCATTAAGAACCCCACGAAGCGCATATATTAAGGCGGCTAGGTTGAAGAATAAAAACCAGTGTAGTACTTGGATTTAGCTTAAAAGAAAGGTAGATGCACGTACGTAGAGCTTGATACCAAGTTGTATTTTACTATGTTATTCTGACCAATTCGTCAAACTTCTGTCGCTGTAGTTCAATCTGATTTAATATTTCCTGTGCTGTGGTTTCACACCATTTCTTCGCGCATTCTACATCGAAATGTTCACTTTCTAATTCCTGACGCTGCCATCCAAAATCTAAATTTCGGTCAAACAAGTGTATGAATGCCCGAATTGTTTCAATTTTTTCAAAGACTAAAACGTAGCCAAATAAATACCGACGAGTGCGATCGTCAGAGAAAAACGAGCATTTCCAAGTACCTAGGTAAGGACTACTATTCTGCTCTCGCCTTGGCAACACCCACTTCCATTGACGAATTTCTAATTGTTCAAGGTTGTCTTTTTCAAAGCCAGCGCCTCCAGAATAATTATCAATAGGGCGGTACTCTATTTTCATCTCTTCAAGGCTTTTGCACAACATAAAGTCTCAACTTAACTTTCCTCCAGATATTTTCTAATGTAAGACAGTGTAATTCTGTGTTTTTTTTGTAAATTTAATAACGAAATGCCTACCGGAAGTTTATCTAAATTTCCTACCAACAATAAAATTAATTTTTGAACCCTACACAGATAATATTATTTTTATAAAGTTTATAAAAAATTTATAAATCTCAGAGAAAACATCTAAGGGTAAAAGGTTCATTTTTTGTTCTTGGGCGATTGCCTTATCAGTAGCAAAGACGCACCGCGTGCCTTCACGCGGTGGGAGCTTACGCGCCAAGAGTGCCTGCGCTTTGCGCTTACGGCACTGGCACCTTTGCAATCGCTCTCACCAGCGGCGCTGAGTCAATCGCCTACTCTAGGACAAATAGCATCATAATAGTGAAAGTCCTTTTAAAAGCAACGGACAAAAGCTACCAGAACTTATTCAAGACTTAAAGCAGGAAATTCAGAACAATTTGCAAACAAGACATAATTAAATCTAAAATGGGAGCGACTTTAAGAATTGATATTAAAGGAATCGAAAAGTCATTATAAAGTTTCTCTCGTAGTACTTTTATGTAAGATTTAAGGTTGCATATAATAGCTGTTCATCCTAGTTGCGATCGCAACTTATCTTCAGAAATATTCATAGTAGTACTGTTATGGTAGATGTCGATGACTTGACGCTACTTGAGCTAGGAGTTCAAGTCTGGAACAAAAGGAGGGAGAGCAACCCAGACTTTAAGCCTGACCTAAGTTATGTAGAATTGTCTGCGATTTTAGACGATGTGAATCTCAGTCATGCGAACCTCAAGTGTGCAAAAATTTACTTTGCGGAACTGCGAAACGCAAATCTTAGCGATGCAGACTTGAGAGGAGCAGATTTTACTATGGTAGATATGAGTGGAGCAGACCTCACTCATGCAGACCTTAGTGATGGACTATTTTTAGGTTCAATCGAGTTTAATGGAGCCAACTTGAGTGGAGTGAACCTTACAAGGGCAGACTTAGGTATATGCGTTATAAATCACGGTCTTTTTTTTCGGGCTAGTCTCAGTGGAGTGAACCTCAGCCATGCAAATCTGAGTCAGGCTAGTCTAAGATTTGCCGACCTCAACAGAGCTAATCTCTGTGGCGCTAACCTTTCTGGAGCAGATCTTTGTGCAGCAGATTTGAGGGGAGCCAACCTCTTTGGCGCAGATCTCAGCAAGGCAGATTTGAGAGGAGCAGATTTCAGCGATGCTAATCTCACATATGCAAACCTAAGCGGAGCCAACTTGGTGGGATCGCCAAATTTTGGAAAACTGGGAATATATGACCTGAGTTATCTGAATGACAGAAGGGTCAACTTGAGCAATGCCAACCTCAATGGTACTAATTTGAGTAAGGTAGACTTAACAGATGCTAATCTGACTCGTGCAAAAATGCTAGATAGTATTCATGACTAAGCATCTAGCACAATTCGTCATATCAAATCCGGTAGCATCTGAATAATTAAAAAACCGCAGAGACGCTCTTGACGCAGAGGGAGAGCAACGAGGAATAATTCCGATACAAACGGATTTGATATCAGCTATGCTGAAGGTAAAAATGCTTGTACAGTAAGCTTTTTGTCTCTGCATGAATGGTAACTTTATTTTCCCCGCTTAGTACTTAGTAGAGCTTTGCATAAATTCATAGCGAAAACTTGAACGAAGACTCTGTGTACCTTTGTCTTGAAAAGTTTCCTAGGTCGGGAAACCCCTTCGGGTTCGCCAGTTGCCTAGGTCGGGAAACCCTCCTGCAGCACTGGTCTCACCTCCTGCAGAACTTTTCGCTGCGTTTACCTCCGCTACCTGGTGCGTTTAAAAACGTTACGAATTAATGAAATGCTGTACTTAGTTGGGTAAAGTCTACTCACCCAGTTAGGTGACCCAGTTGGGTGATGTCTTGGCAAAACTATCAAACTAATATACGTACGAATACCATGGTGGGTTTCATAACTCAATCTAGTCTACGAGGTGACTTGATTGTACTAAAAGGAAAGTCGTGATGAAAAAAGTAGCGGTGTTTGGCAATACTGGAGGCGGTAAATCAACACTAAGCAAGAGATTATCCCAAATCACTGGTTTGCCACTTCACGTTTTGGATAAGATTCAATATCAATCAGGGGGTACTGAGGTTCCACATGAAGACTATAAGCGCGCCCATCAGCAAATTTTAGTTACTGACCGATGGATTATTGACGGGTTTGGTTGCATGGAAACCCTCTGGCTACGACTGGACGAGGCGGATAGTCTGGTTTTTGTCGATCTACCGCTATATATACATGGATGGTGGGTAACTAAACGACTCATCACAGGTTTCTTTAAACCGCCAGAAGGTTGGCCGTCCAAGAGTCCAATATTGAGGAGTTCGCTTACTAGCTACCGCGTGCTTTGGTTATGTCACAAATATTTGACCCCAAAATATCGTGAGTATATCGAGCAGGCTCAAGGCATCAAAAGTGTTTATCACATTCGTGAGACTAAACAGATAGAGCAATTTTTTGAATTAATTGAAAATCAGACTAACTTTAAAGATGGTGCATCAGCCTAAGGTTTCCAATCACCCGCAAGAGAGCAACATTCATAACGCTCAGGATATAACCTTTCGACAGTCGGCGTGCATTGGAATTGTTATGCGGCGATGGCACGAAGTACCCGCCCAAAGGGCGATCGCACGAAGTGCCCGCCCCTCCGTCAGCCCTCGCTCACCCTGTAGTTAGCCCTCAAGTATCAAATTATTTGCAGTTATAAGCTTGGTAGCCAGCCCCCTCTGTTGTCGGTAGCTATGCATCCGGAACGCGACGGTCACAACATTGAGCTTTATCAGCAGCAGCCCCGCGCTCAATTGCGTTGCATGAGCGTCGGGAAGAATGCGAGCGAGTTGACGACACTCCCCTGACCAATGCCGGAGGCGAGGTTCGTGAAGATGGAGGAAACGAGCAAATAAGATTGTGCCGCTAGACGGGTGCGTTTTGATTTTCAATGTATTGACGCAAAACCGAGACAGTAACCCCGCCACATGACGCAATAAAATACGATTCATTCCACAAAACATCCTTCCAATAAATGCTGTTGATGTGATCTGCAAATTCACTTCGGATTCTACGACTGGACACAGATTTAATGTTGTTGACGAATTTGGATAAATCCATTTGCGGATAGTACTGGAACAGTAGATGGATATGGTCTTCTTCACCGTTAAATTCAATCAGTTTGCAATCCCATTTCTGGCAGAGGTCAGACAGAATCTCATTCAATCGTTTCAGCATCTCGCTGGTGAAAGCTTTACGTCGATACTTGGTTGTTAAGACTAGATGTGCCTTCATGTCAGATACGGCTCTACCACTAGAGACAAAATCGTTTTTCATAGCCACTTTCAAGTATACTTGCTATAATTAGCGTAGCTCAAATAAATAACGCTCACATGAGAACCGCTTATCAATACCGATTACGATTGACGACATCACAACAAGCCACAATTGACCAATGGCTTGAACTTGCTCGTCGTCAGTATAATTATCGGTTGGCGGAACGGTTTAATTGGTACGAGCAGAATCGCTGTGATATCAATGCTTGTCCATTAATTAGCCATTTACCAGAGTTAAAAGACCGTCCCGACTTTTATTCTCAGAAACGGGATTTGGTCAATTCCAAGAAACTGTTTCCCGAATACAAGGAGTTACCTTCCCACACTCTGCAAGATGTGATAGCACGGGTAGAGAAAACTTTCGACCGTTGGTTAAAAGGTGATAGCAACGGGAAGCGTTCTGGGCGTCCACGGTTCAAGGCTAAAGGGCGCTATCGCTCACTAACTTTTCCTGACCCAATCAAGGCACATCACCTCAAGGGTAAATTTCTCCATCTACCCAAGATTGGTGATGTGAAGATGGTGATGCATCGCCGTATTCCTGATGGCTTTAAAATCAAAACTGCAACTGTGACTTGTAAAAGCGATGGTTGGTATGTCAGTTTAAGTCTAGAGGATTCATCAGTACCGATTTTAAAACCAGATATCAATCCAGACAAATGTGCTGGTATTGATTTAGGTTTAAAAGAGTTCCTCACTACCTCCACGGGCGATGTTGTTGCTATCCCTCAGCACTATCGCAAGGCGCAGAAACGATTACGAGTTACTCAAAAACGGGTATCACGGCGCAAAAAGGGGAGTAAGCGTAGAGCGAAGGCGATTCACCAACTTGCCAAGCAGCATAAAAAAGTTGCTGACAAACGCAAGGATTTTCATTTCAAGACAGCTGGTCAATTATTGGCGAAACACGATGTTATCGCTCACGAAGATTTAAACATCAAAGGACTTGCACGTACACGATTGGCAAAGTCAATGACGGATGCCGGATGGGGTCAATTTCTACAAATCTTATCAGTCAAAGCCGCGAATGCTGGGCTGTTAACGATTGCGGTAAATCCAAACGGTACTAGTCAAGACTGCTCAAGTTGTGGTGTCAAGGTTCCCAAAAAGCTGCACGTTCGCTGGCACGACTGCCCGAACTGTGGATGCAGTCTCGACCGCGACCATAATGCAGCGATAAATATAGCGAAAAGAGCGGAGGGGCATCCCGTTCTGCAAAGCTCAGGAAATGTCCGCGTCGTGTACCGGGAGTCACTGAGAAGCCCCCGCCGTCCTCGAAGAGGCGGCGTGGGGAGTATGTCACTGCTGTCTTCATATCACCCAAGTAGGTGAACTGACAGGATGAAGACAACTCTCTCGTCACTCCCCTATATTGAATCTGATTCACTTCGGAGGTTAGCTTGTGTTTAAGCAACACTTTCTACGCCTGGATGGGTTTACCAAAGCAGAACGGATTCAGATGACTGCTCATGTGAGTGAGGCGATTAACCAAGCAGGAGCTTGGATTACCGACTTCCACCTGTACTCGAACATCTTAACGTGCATCAACTTTGAGTTGCCGAGCGCCAACTTGGACAAACTCGCTGTATCTCTGCAAGAGACAGGCCTGCATTTGAGCCAAGAGAGCCTGGATCAACTCATGGGTGCTAATGACTCGACGCAGAAAGAGAAAGAGCTAGTAGGGACATTACAAATTACATTTGTACACAACCAACCCGACTTGCTGCGAGAGGTGCCTGCTGTTCCGGGATAAGAGCCAGCGCGATTGGCTTTGCCACAGAAGCGAATCGCGATCGCATTCATCCGTCGCCATCTTTTGGTCGCCAGCCTTCGCCAGCCCTCATCCGTCGCCACCCCTTCAAGGTCATCCTGGAAGGGGTGCGGACTTTTTACAGCAATTAAAGGGGAAAGCCCACGAGACTAAGACTCGTAGCACCGCGTAGAGTCTTAGTAGTCCTTTAGGCGTGGGATGAACCCGCAAGTGACTTTAGTCACCGTCTAGATATTTTTTTAGTACTGGCTGAATAGCAAATCTAACTATTTCAGACATGGGTACCTGCTTATCTTCTGCTGCTTTTTGTAAAGCCTGATACTCTTTGTCAGTCAAATAAAAACATCCTAAAACTGATAAATCTCTTGCTCACAAGTTCCTCAAATTGTTTCCCTATCTTGAAAGTGAACTAACCCCAATTCACCAACACTCATATGGAATACCTCTGCTATCTTGCTAATGCCAGCCTTACACTGCGGTTGGTTGAATACCTGCACAGGAAACCTGAACTCAGAGTCAGCTTCGTCACTGTAATTAATACTATTGACGGCTGGGTGGTTAGAGTCAGACTAAAGCATCAGGTCTCGCCTCAAGAAGATGGTAATTTGAGGGCATTCTTAAGTGAATTAGGAATTAGCTACTCACCACCAAAGCGGATACAATTGGCACTTTGGAGTTTGGCTGGCGGAGTGTCCCCCGTTGATGTCATGCGTCGCTATCAGGTTGCTGTAGTTTCTCATGGTAAGCCAGAAAAAGAGGAGATAGAAGCGTTCCGGCAACATTTCATCAGGGGATTGGGCTACTGTCCACACACCCTGGCTTGACCCAAAATTATTTCTCGCACGAAACCCTTGGCAATACCGAGAACCAATCATGATCCACAGCTTACAATTAAAAGCCCCCAGTAGGTGCTACTACTGGAGGCTTATGCTCAACCATATCCATTTCTCTCAATACTATCGATGTCGATATTTGTAAATACCCTTTCTAAAGCTGGAGTTCAAGTTACAAAAGATTGTGTCTATTAATACAGTGCGTAAAGAACTTTTCTTCTCGAAACCTATTTTTATTAATTTTTAAGGCTTGTCATTACCAACATCAGACCGCATTCTATATCGATTTTTGAAGCGAGGGAATCCCATTCCTTTACGTTTTCATATCAATGAACGCCGTCTCCAGTTTTCTCAAAACTTGCTGTAATACTTGAGCATTTACTGTTTTGAGTTCTGGATATTGTTCTTTTGCTAAAGTTAATGATTTGGCTTGACTGTTGTAATTCGGATACGGCTCCGAGGCTGGAATAATATATTTAGAGGTTAGTGAACAATGCTGTACTTGGCATTTTCGAGAATCAAGCCAGTCTTTTCGCTCACGAAGCGCAAAATTCCATACTTTTCGACACACATCCAACGTGTGTTCAATCACGCGAATTTGCTCTAGTGTAGGTTTTGCTTTGTATTCGTAAGTTAAAGTTAACACTGTTTCTCAGCTCCTACAAAATACTAACAAATTTTGTAGAAAATGGGAAAACCAAAAGAAACAAAGGGCTAAAGCCCTACGAGTCGGGTTTCATCCCTTCCTTAAAAGATAAGGGTTCTCACCCTCCCGCTATGTTTTGATAGGGTTTTTGAGTAATAATCCCGGCTCTTGCATAGGAAGGTTTATACGTCCAGTTGACAAAAATCTGGACGTATAAGCGTATTTCTATGAGCTAAGCAAAACTACTTCCAAAAACTTTACCAGAACTTTCCAGAATTTTGCTGTATCGGCTATAACCAGTTTATTAAAGAAACTGAGATTAGAGTAAACTTTTACTTTAACAATGACAAGAATTGTATAAAACGACCATGCCGCAACTTATACCTCAACCAAATCGGATTGAAGCCGCAGGAAATAAGCCCAAATTGATTGATGAGTATATCGGTCGAGTATCAACTCAAACCGCAGCTGTTAGTATTGCCCATATGCGTTCCCCTGGTGGTTGGATAGAACCTGGACAAAAACCCGATTTCGACGAGTTCACTGTTGTTCTTAAAGGAATGCTTCGGGTTGAATATGAGGGCGGTCAAATGGACGTTCAAGCGGGACAGGCAGTGATTGCACGTGCAGGTGAATCGGTTCGCTACAGTACTCCTACTCAGGAAGGTGCAGAATATATTTCCGTCTGTCTTCCAGCCTTTTCACCTGAGACTGTGAATCGAGATTCTGAAACTTAGGAAAGCGACTCAACCAGTACGGGTTGATTTTGACGTGAGTATTAAAATAATTAAAATAATTAAAATAGTTGTATAAAAGCTTCTTTATCTTTTGCTAAATATAGAGCGAGCCACTGTTAATTTGAGGAGATGAAAGGGAACTATATAGCTGTAGTCTAATACTGTACCAGTCAGCTAAGATGTTTGCCCTATCTCGTCAAATCACTGCATCTTTTGCAGCCTGTTTGTGTATATTGGGAGTTGGCTTGCTCCAATTTCCAAAAATGCAAAAACTACTTCATAGTAACAAAACTCCTTCATTAGAAATACAAAGAACAATTGACTCAGAAAAGGTGCGTCTAAATTTCTTAAAAAGAATGCCAAGTTTTGGTTACAATAACATCATTGCCAATTGGGTTTATCTCAATTTTGTGCAATACTTTGGCGATGATGAAGCTCGTGCCAAAACAGGTTACAGTCTAAGCCCAGAATACTTTGAAGTCATTTTGGGACGCGATCCGCGATTTATACCTGCCTATCTAAGCCTTTCTACCAGTACTTCCATGTATGCAGGTATGCCAGAACGTTCTATAAAATTAACACAGAAAGCTTTAAAGTCACTATCTCCTTGGGTTCCGGAAAAGTCTTATTATGTGTGGCGGTATAAAGGCATTGATGAGTTATTGTTTTTAGGAAAATCATCAACGGCTCAAGACTCCTTTGAAATAGCAGCAGATTGGGCTAGCCAGCATACAGATCAAGAAAGCAAACAAGCGGCATCGGTTTCGCAGAAAACCGCTGAATTCCTCAAGAAAAATCCTAACAGTAAATTGGCTAGAATTGCTAGTTGGACAATGATATTAAATAATCAAGTTGATCAAACAACTCGTCAGCGAGCAATCAATGAAATTGAAGCTTTGGGAGGAAAGGTTATCACCAATCCTGACGGTATTTACAAAATTAAATTATCTGAAAATGATTGAATTGATAGGCTTGTAGTAGACGCTTAAGCGTTTAGTATTAACCCATCCTCAGTGAGGTTACGGTTATTTTCTGGTACAACGGCAAATTGATTGAGTCTCAAACTCTAGAATTAGAAATTGACGACCCAGGGTTACTCTATGGAGCAACCGTTTTTACTACGCTGCGGGTTTATGATAACTCGCTTGATAGTCGGTTAACTTACTGGCAATCCCACTGCGATCGCCTAAAATTGAGCTTGCAAACCTTTGATTGGCGCTTACCAGATGAAGAGCGATTGCGTCAAGGGGCACAAGTTATGATGGCACACTTTCCCGTTCTCAGAATCACCATCTTTCCTGATGGACGGGAGTGGATAACGGGTAGGTTCCTGCAAAACAACTTGACAGAAATGCAAAGAAATGGTATTTTAACAAATCTTGCTGCGTCGGAATTTGTTCGCTGTCTACCCGCTCATAAAACGGGAAACTACCTCAGCGCATGGTTGGCAAAGGCTAACGCCCAAAAGTTAAACACCCAAGAAGCGATATTAGTCGATGCGGCGGGAAATTGGCTAGAAACGAGTACAGGCAACCTCTGGGGATGGCGGGATGGCAGTTGGTGGACACCGCCTTTAACAGCAGGGATTTTGCCTGGAGTCGTGCGAGGACAGCTTAGAGACTGGCTATTGAAACAGCACATTGTTCGAGAGGAACCTTGGACACCAGAGCTAGTCAAAGGATTTGAGGCAATTGCCTACAGCAATAGTGTAGTGGAAACCGTCCCGATTCATACCGTTATACAGCCTACAGGAAAGCTAGAATGTAATCCCCACCATCCCTGTTTTCAACAACTGCGGATGTTTTTTATAGCATTGTAGGTGCAAAATTTGGTATACGTTAAGATAAGTTAACATAATTCTTAAAAAGCCCTCTCTTTACAGAGACGCTACGGGAAAGCACAAGAGATCTAGGAGGATTGACCTGGGTGAATAACAAACGATGGAGAAATGCGGGGCTGTACGCACTGCTGTTTATTGTTGTCATTGCGCTGGGGACAGCGTTTTTTGACAAACAACCACAAAGTAGAGATACATGGCGGTACAGTCAGTTTATTCAAGAAGTTGAAAATGGCAGAGTCGCAAAAGTCAGTTTAAGTGCAGATCGGTCTACAGCTCTTGTGACGCCAGGCGACGGCAGTAAGAAGCTCGTGACTTTGGTCAACGACCCTGACCTGATCAACACTCTCACCCAACATGGCGTAGATATTAGTGTTTTGCCGCAAACCGATGAAGGATTTTGGTTTAAGGCACTAAGTAGCTTATTTTTCCCTGTATTGCTTCTGGTTGGCTTATTCTTCTTGCTACGCCGCGCTCAAAATGGTCCTGGTAGCCAAGCAATGAACTTTGGCAAATCCAGAGCTAGAGTCCAAATGGAGCCACAAACCCAAGTGACATTTAACGATGTCGCTGGTATTGACCAAGCAAAGCTAGAACTCAACGAAGTCGTAGACTTTCTGAAAAATGCCGATCGCTTCACAGCTGTTGGAGCAAAAATTCCCAAAGGCGTGCTGCTCGTTGGTCCTCCAGGAACAGGTAAAACTCTGCTTGCTCGTGCAGTAGCAGGCGAGGCTGGTGTCCCCTTCTTCTCTATCTCTGGTTCTGAGTTTGTAGAAATGTTCGTCGGTGTGGGTGCATCCCGCGTCCGCGATTTGTTCGAGCAAGCAAAGACAAATGCTCCCTGCATCGTCTTCATCGATGAAATTGACGCCGTAGGTCGTCAGCGGGGTGCAGGTTTAGGGGGTGGTAACGATGAGCGGGAACAAACCCTCAACCAGTTGCTCACAGAAATGGACGGCTTTGAAGGCAACACAGGCATTATCATTATTGCCGCCACCAACCGTCCCGACGTTCTGGATGCAGCATTGTTGCGTCCTGGTCGTTTCGACCGTCAAGTCGTTGTGGATCGCCCAGATTATGCCGGACGTGGGGAAATTCTCAAAGTTCACGCCCGTGGAAAGACCTTGGCAAAAGATGTGGACTTGGATAGAATTGCCCGTCGTACCCCTGGGTTCACTGGTGCAGACCTTTCCAACCTGCTCAATGAAGCTGCAATTCTGGCTGCACGTCGGAATTTAACCGAAATTTCGATGGATGAAATTAACGACGCCATCGATCGCGTGCTAGCAGGTCCAGAGAAGAAAGACCGAGTGATGAGCGAAAAGCGCAAAACTCTTGTAGCATACCACGAAGCAGGTCACGCTCTTGTTGGTGCGCTGATGCCAGACTACGACCCAGTGCAGAAGATTAGCATTATTCCTCGCGGTAGAGCTGGTGGTTTAACTTGGTTTACCCCCAGTGAAGACCGGATGGACACTGGCTTGTACAGCCGTGCTTATCTGGAAAACCAGATGGCAGTTGCCTTAGGTGGTCGTCTCGCTGAAGAACTCATCTTTGGTGAAGAAGAAGTGACCACTGGTGCAGCTCAAGACTTGCAACAAGTTGCTCGTGTCGCTCGTCAGATGGTAACACGCTTTGGAATGAGCGATCGCTTAGGTCCTGTTGCTCTCGGTCGTCAGCAAGGCAATATGTTCCTCGGTCGAGACATCATGGCAGAACGCGACTTCTCTGAAGAAACTGCTGCTGCTATTGATGAAGAAGTCCGCAAGCTGGTAGAAACAGCTTACCAACGCTCCAAAGAAGTGTTGGAAAATAACCGCCACATTCTCGATCAACTCGCGCAAATACTGGTTGAAAAAGAAACAGTGGATGCCGAGGAGTTGCAAGAACTGTTGGCAAATAACGATGTGAAAACCGCAACGTTTGCTTAATAAATAAGAAACAAGATAGAAGATAGAAGAGAAAAGAGAAAATAATTTCTTCATTGTTCACTCTTGATTCTTCACTCTTTAAAGTCAGGGTAATTCTGGAATCTTCCATTGTTGCCCTGATTTTTTTGTTACGGTATGTTGGGTTTCACTATCAAATACCTGCGGGTCGTCAATTCAAAATTTCAAATCTAAAATCTAAAATCGTATGAAGTTACCAGAACTTGGTTCCGAAACTATCGACCGTATCATTGAAATGGCATGGGAAGACCGAACACCATTTGAGGCAATTGAAGAACAATTCGGTTTGCAAGAAAAGCAGGTTATTGACCTGATGCGCCGTGAAATGAAAGCATCCAGTTTTCAGATGTGGCGGGAACGTGTTAGTGGACGCAAGAGCAAGCATTTACAAAGGCGAGAGTTTGTTGCAGGTCGGTTTAAGTCAGATAATCAAAAGACTTAAAACTCCCACCTTGAATGCGGCAAGGGGGCGGACGCCTGTACCTGAAAGGTCAGCGTCTGGGGAATTGCCGCCAAATAATAAATTGAGCGGAGTGCGAATCCTTTGATTCAGAATGTGTATTCATATCCGTCAGATCTATGAATTGTTTTCAGGTATTTTGCATGCACGTCAAAACTTTTACCTCCTGTAGTTAGCTTAAAACTAGGTTTGAATCGAATAGCGATTCGCCCTGTGTAAGTCCCTGCATACTTGCCAGCTAAAACCTCGGCTTTTACTAAATCCCCAGTTTGAAATCCCATGAAGAACTTTTGGGCAGGAGCATGACGAATTGGAAACCCGTAGCGGTCAGTGCCGCAACGCTGTCTTCTACCATGTCCTTTAGCCTTAACTAACAGTGGCTTAACACCTTTGAGCAGTAATTGACTTGGAGTTGATTCCCCAACACAAGCAGCATCAGTCCAATGAGTTTTCTCAATTCCTCTAGTTTTGCGGTTGAACTTAGTTCGCCCTCCAGAGCCTACCTCTACAGGTAAACCAGTTGACTGAAGTCTTCTGTAAAGCTCCCAACGAGTAGCATTAACTGCGGTAGCATCTTTAAGTGGTGCTTTTGCTTGAGCTAGCACTTTCTTAAGAACTTCCGGCTTCTTTTTCAGGAACTCCTCAACAGGTTTATTTCCTTTGGCTTGGTTACAGGAATGGCAACTAAGGCAGAGGTTGCTGACTCGATTAGAGCCTCCTTTGCTTTTGGCAAGGATGTGTTCAATCTCGAACGGAACATTTTCAACGCCGCAGTAGGGACATTTCCTACCCCATTTTTGAAGTAAATACTCTTTGACTTCAAAGCCGAATAATTCACCTCTTTGGTACTCTACTCCGCTAATCTCAGGGTTTTGCATTTGCTGTAAGTCAAATCGAACCAACTCTTGAGAAATTGCGGTAACTGGACAGACTTTTCTAATCCGTCTCACCCAGGTTTCAATGTTAGTAACTCGACTCTCCAGAGATGGGGGTAACCATCCTGATTTACGAGTTCTGTTCAAGAAGCGAGGTTTACGGTATCGGGTCTTACGGTTACGACGACCTCTTCTTAATGCTCTACGAGACTCAAGAGCATCTTTAATTTGCTGCCCTCGGTGCGAGACTTCTAAGGCGGTTGTGATACGCCCAGTCTCTTCTTGGACAACCGCAATCCCAGTGGTTTTGCTTCCTGGGTCGATTTTGATTCGGTGAGGATGGACTGTAGATTCCTCAACGGTTCTATCTTGCAAAACAATAGTAAACGGATAACGCTTGAATACTTTAGCCCTCCCTTTTTGTAGTAATTCTCTTGCCCGTGCTGGATGGCAGGGGTCAAGAGGATTCAAGTTTTTATCTAGTACGAAAACTCGCATTACTGCTGCCTCTCATGACTGGTAACGTTTGCCTCGCTAATGTTATAAAAGCTTTTTGAGTCTGAAGCACTGGTTTTTCCTATAGCCTGTTTAACTTCAGACGACAGAGCCTAAAACTGGCACGCATCTTAGGGTGTCATGACTCAAATAACGAAGTTCCTATTAGGAACTAAAGCTGGTCAACAAGGCTTACAGTTTCCTGCAAGCCTACACTGACCTTCGGTACAGTGTAGGTAGTTGACAGTTCAACTCTTTCTTTTTCGGTACGTCCAAAGGCATGGTACCAAGCGTCGAAGTTCTTGCCAAGGTAGGACGTGGATTGAGCAAGTGATGGGTCATGATTAGCAGAATGCTTATTCAATCTAAAGGCAGCCCACTCAAAGAGTAGTAAATGGAGGTCGGAACTATGACAACCATCGAAAAGAGCGATTTAGTTGGACTGACCCGTAACGTAAATCATGATCTGCCAGAAGGTCTAGTAGGAATGGTTTTACAATGCGATAAAGATGACTTTGATGTTCGGTTTCCTCTTCCAGGAAAGGACCTGTATGCCAAAGTGCCAAGGGAAGATATAAAGTTTTTAGTCGCAATGAACCCGCTCGGAAACTAGCCAATTTCATCTTAGAGGGCACAATGATACTCTGCCCTCAAAACGTCCCCTATTGTAGGTGGCAAAAGAAGTAGAAACTTGTTGGAGCGGAAGCAATGAAAGCAAATGAACTATTGGCACAATACGAGAAAGGCACAAGAGATTTTACTGGGGTAAACCTGAGCGAAGCATACTTGCAAGAAGCTAACCTAAGTGGAGCAATTTTAGATAGAGCCATTTTGGATGGAGCTGATTTAAGCAGAGTGAATCTTAGTCAAGCAAGCCTCATTGAAGCTGACTTAAATGGAGCTAATTTAAATCAGGCAAATCTCAGCCAAGCTAATTTGAGTGGAGCCATCCTAGATGGAGCAATTCTAGAAGGAGCCATTTTGGATGGTGCAAATTTGAATCAAGCCGACTTGACGATCGCAAAGTTGGTTGGCGCTCAATTCCGTGATGCTGAGCTACAAGAAGCTAACTTGAATGCAGTTTCTCTGAATGAAGCAGATCTCACTCATGCTGACTTAGCTAAAGCAGATCTCACCCAAGCAGATCTGAGTCACGCCCAATTGAACGAGACTAACTTGAACCAAGCCAACTTGAATGACGCAAATCTAGAAGGCACAATTCTGGATGACAATAAAGTTTGATTTTTGGCAAGAAACTTTTGGTAGATTTTTTGAGTCTGAATCTCCAAATTCTGCAAAAACTTGCCAATGTCTGAATCTGCCCAAGGCATCCCAGGATTGCCCGACTTAACGCATGCTAACGAGCTTATCCAATTTGGAACCCATTTACTAAAAGCTTCACTGTTATTCGTATTCCTGGTTGTCGCTTTGGGAGTTGCAATTGCTCTGTTGAGCTTTGCCCTTCGTCGAAATCAACAGCAGCAAGATATTTTGATTGGCGAATGGGCTGTTAGTTACTCCCAACTCTTGCGGGGATTACAGCATTTAACCTTGGTGTTAATTCTGCTGGTGGGAGGATTTTTTCTTTGTTCAACTTTGAGCAATCGCTACCATCATTGGGAACAGGCAAAGGTGACTCAAGTTGCCGAGAGTGTGGCAGGTGAAAAGTTAGAACAAATAGCGCCTCAAATACGGTATGTTACTGAAGAGCCATACACATACACGACTCAAGTTAATAATAAGATAGTCAAGATAAATGATAAACAAAAGGTTAGCCGCTTCCTAACATTAAGTGGGTCGCAAATTCAAGTCAAGATTGACCAAAGCCCTGATGTTCAAGGTCGTCGCGCCATTTATAAAATAGATTATACTGCTGACTACAAAATTGTTAACCAACTCAAAGATATTAATAGTTTTTTCTTTGAAGCACCGCCACCCGTTGGTTACTCTTTATTACAAAGCTATAAAGTAGAGCGTAACGGTACTAGACTTCAACAAAAAAATCCGGGTGACTATGGCTTTCCATTTCAACTGCAACCGGGTGAAGAAACGAGTTTAAGAGTCACTTATAAAGCTCAAGGTGGACCGCGTTGGGTTTATAATTCTAACGGGCAGTTGCTTTCCAACTTTCGCCTTAGGGCGATCGCCAACTTCACTGGAGCTGATTTTGCGAGTGGTATTGTACCCAGTGAAATTAAAAATGACAGACAAGGGACTCAATTTACTTGGGTATTTGATGATAATGTTTCAGTCAAAAACCCATTTGGGGTGTATACCTACACTAACCCCATTCGTCACACTGGTGTCCTTCCTCGACTGCTATTGCTAGCACCGACAATATTTTTGTGGTGGATATTGCTACTGTATTTGTCGCTACCTATGAGCTTGAGAAATTTGGCAATTGCAGGTAGTATCTTTTTTGCTTGTTTGCTGACTTTAACTTATCTCAGCCGCTTTATAAATCCTCAGTTCGCTTGGACTCTCATTTCGCTTATCTTACTAGGATTGACATGGGGTTTGGGGTCAAAAAACCGCAGTGTTTCCCTAGCTGCTGTCATCTGCACAATTGCTGGCGCTGTGCTACCTGTCTTTGGATTATTAGTATCATTTAGTGGTCTCACCCTCAGCCTGGCAGGTTTGCTTTCAGCTATCTGGCTTGCGGTTCGTCATTGGTACGGCTTTTATAGTTTACAACCACAAGACCGTAAACATTGAGGTCTTATATTGGATTCTATAAAAAAAACCTAACCCGTATCTAATTCGGGTCAGGTTTAGAGTGCTTGATGTTAATGCCGTGTTCATAATAAAGATTCTACTGAGCGATTTCATGAGACAAAAGTCATGAACCCGATGTGACAAAAGTACTAAAAATTTTAGGGGGTGATTTCAGAATCACCCCCATATTATCTTTTTACGATTCTTTAATAGCACCAGCCTTCTGTGAACAGATATTACTCAGCAATATTAACCAAACCTGGAACTTGTGAATCAGCCAATGTTGGGGCTGTAAATATACGGGAATATAAACTTGATGGTTGCTGCTGGGCGACAATTGGTAGAACTTGACGGGCATGACTTGCGACTTGCATAGTCTTCACATCGTATGTTTGTGTCGCCAATTTGGGATACAAGCCGATTCCGATGATGGGAAGCAACAGACAAGCGGTGATGAACAGTTCGCGGGGTTTGACATCCGCTACCACTGCATCTAGCACTAACTCTTCGTTTTGCTTACCGTAGAACACTTCACGCAGCATCGACAGTAAGTAAATCGGAGTCAGAATCACACCAACAGCTGATAGCAGCACGACGACGACTTTGAAGCTAGAACTGTAGACATCGCTTGTGGCAATACCGATGAATACCATCAACTCTCCGACAAAACCACTCATTCCGGGTAAAGCTAGAGAAGCCATTGCACCGGCTGTGAACAAAGCAAAGCTTTTGGGCATGACTTTTGCGATACCACCCATTTTGTCCATCATCAAGGTGTGGGTACGCTCGTAAGTGACTCCAGAGAGGAAGAACAAACTAGCAGCAATCAAACCGTGGGAAACCATCTGGAGCATTGCACCGCTAATCCCCAACTCTGTATACGAAGCAATACCAATCAAGACAAACCCCATGTGCGCTATCGAGGAGTAAGCCAAGCGACGCTTGAGATTAGTTTGAGCAAAGGCACAGCAAGCACCGTAAACAATGTTCACCACACCCAAAATTGCTAGGACTGGAGCAAAGGAAGCATGAGCGTTGGGTAACATCTCCATGTTGATGCGGATGAGTGCATAACCGCCCATCTTCAACAACACACCAGCCAAAATCATCGAACCAGGTGCTGACGCTTCACCATGAGCATCAGGTAGCCAGGTGTGCAGCGGGAAAATCGGTAGCTTGACACCAAAGGCAATCAAGAAGCAAGCATAAACCAGAAGTTCAAAAGCTTTGGGATATTCCTTCATTCCCAGAGTTGCCATGTCGAAGCTGACAGTATCTCCAGAGAATGCCATTGCAAAGCCTGCTACCAAGATGAATATTGATGCAGCAGCAGTGTAGAGAATGAATTTGGTAGCTGCGTAGCGGCGCTTTTCTCCTCCCCAAATCGAAATCAGCAGGTACACTGGCACCAACTCAATTTCCCACATCAGGAAGAACAACAACAAATCCTGGGCGACAAACACGCCAATTTGGGCGCTGTACATCACCAGCATCAAACCATAAAACAAACGCGGCTTGTTGGTAACTTTCCAAGCCGCGAATATTGCAAGTGTGTTAATCAAGCCTGTCAGCAGTATCAAAGGCATCGACAAACCATCAACTGCAACAGACCAGTTCAAACCCAACTGAGGAACCCAAGCATATTTCTCAACCAGTTGATATGCAGAACTGTGAAAATCGTAGTCCTGCCAAAAGGCGTAAATAATCAACGCAAAGTTCGTGAGCGCAACTCCCAAACCGTACCAGCGAACAGTTCTGCCTTCCTTATCTGGGATTAAGGGAATGGCTATAGCAGCCACTATCGGCAACAGAATTATGGTTGTTATCCAAGGAAACTCAATAGCGTTCATCACTGACAATCGTTTTACGTTTTTCTTTTTAATTACATTATATTAAGGAATTCATACTTTTGTGAAGGCGATTCCTCTAAAAAAATCAAATCTTTAGAATCGATAAGAATAAATACCTACTAAGATCTCTCAAAATTCATTCTAAATGTAAAGTTTTACTAAGTCAACAAAAAACGGTGGCTCCAGCCACCGTCAAAAATTGTAATATTAGCTCTGTTTTAAGAGGGATATTTGGCAATGCGACTTATCGTTACTGAAGCCAAAAGATAGATAAAGTTAACAAATGAAAACTTTATGATACGGTTGACAAATCTATCAAAATTTTAAATTCCTAAAACCTTAGGAACCGGAATCGTCTTGAACCGATAAAAGGTGGTTTCAGGATATTGCACAAACCTCAAAGACATATATTAGTGTTGCAAGTTCCCAAAAAACAGATGTAGAAAAATTCAAAAAAATAATTTTGAATTTATAATTTTGAATTTTGAATTGCTTTTGCCCCTTGAGTATCAACAGAAAGCGATCGCACCTCTGCCTTAATTCCCTCCTCCATCCAAGCAGCTACCATCGCCGCCGCCACAGCTTGAGAATCAGCCTTATTCGTCAAAGCCAACAGCGTTGGACCTGCACCACTAATGACCATGCCATAAGCGCCAGCAGCAACAGCAGCAGAATGCAGAGCATCATAACCTCGAATCAATGCTTTCCGATAAGGCTGATGTAACCTATCTTGCAAAGCAGCCCTCAACCAATCACCCGTACCAGTTTCCAAACCTCGCAACAACAACCCCAGATGTGCCGTATTAAAAATCGCATCCGCACGACTCACCTCAGTTGGCAAAACCCGCCGCGCCTCCTTCGTTGAAAGCTCAAAATCCGGAATTGCCACCACCGGCACAACATCCTCACTCCAAGGAACCTCACAAATTTCCCACTCTTGGCGTTCTTGGAGCCTTGGCGGTTCATTTTCTACCCCCGTCGCCGCCAAACGACATCCCCCCAACAAAGCCGGCACGACATTATCTGGATGTCCTTCCAGAGCGATCGCCAACTCCATGACTTGCAACTGACTCAAAGGTTCCCCGCCAACAAATTGGCACCAACCAACCCACCGACTATTGCTGTCGCCGAACTCCCCAAACCCCGCGCCAGTGGAACACCAAGATTAATATCGATTTGTACCGGTGGCGGTGTCTGCTCTATGTGTTGATAAAACTTCACAAACGCTTGATAGAGCAAATTACTTTCATCAGTCACAACTCGTTCAGCTTCCGCACCCGAGACAGTAATTTCCATTTCCCCGTGTTGAGGCGAGGAGCCGAACTCGTTGTACAGCGTTAAAGCCGCACCAATACAATCAAAACCTGGTCCTAAATTGGCAGTTGTCGCTGGAACAGTTACAGATACAGAAGAAATAACAGACATCAGCACGTAAAAACTAATTAATCAACTAGCATCCCATGTAACTAATTCATTTGCTCACATGAAAAATTCCCTGATACCGCCCTTGACTTTGCCCTTACAGGAGGGTGTGTACTGGTAGCAAGAGTTAGGAATCAGCATTTGAGAACTAAGAATAATAACTCATCACTCATAACTCCAGCAAGGCGAGAGGTCAAGTAATGCTAAAAATTGGCGACTTTTCCAAACTCAGCCATGTAACGGTAAAAGCACTGCGCCTTTACGACCAACTGGGACTGCTTTAAACCATCTCATGTAGACCACTTTACTGGGTATGGGTACTATTTGGCTAACCGGTTACCTCAACTCAATCGGATTTTGGCGTTTAAAGACTTGGGCTTTTCTCTCGAGCAAATTGCCAAGTTGCTAGATAGAAATTGCCATAGGCAGAAATTGGTGGGATGTTGCGACTTTTCAAGTAAGCGGAACTTCACAGGTTAGTTGAGGAACAACAGGCGCGGCTATTACGTGTGGAAGCAAGACTTAAGCAAATTGAACAGGAGGATACTATGCCTAATTACGAAGTTGTACTTAAAACCGTGGAGCCGATAAAAGTTGCAGCGATCAGGGAAACGTTACCAAATTATCCCTGTATAGGACGACTATACGATGAGTTATTAGAGTATTTCAAGCAACACGGAGTGAAAGAAGGTGATTATTGCGGCGCGATATGGCACGATCCTGGATACAAACAGTCTGATGTGGATGGCGAAGCTGTGATCTCATTTGAGGGTGAGGTATCCAGTACTGACCGCGTGTTGATTTATGAATTACCGGGTGTAGAAAAAATGGCAACTGTAGTTCATCACGGCAGTTACAACACGATTAACCAAGCCTATGCTGCCTTACCAGCTTGGATTGAAACGAATGGATATAAAATAATCGGTTCTAACCGCGAGGTTTATATTATTGGTGGAAATGAACAGGACAACGAGTCATATGTAACGGAAGTGCAGTTTCCTGTCGCCAAGGCTTAGCTCAAGGTTCTCGGGAGTAGGGAATCGGGAATTCGACTCCCTACTCCCTACTTGGAAAAAAAGTTTGTTAAGAAAAATGCGTCTCTATTATGGTAAATTCATAAAAGGAAAAAAAGATTAACGGACTGAGCGCAAACTCAGTCCGGTAAAAAAAGCGGGTTAACCGCTATAGACCTGGTTAACCCGTGCAGCTTTGGGAACGCGCAGAGAAATGACTATTGCAATACCAACTTAACGTTGGCATTTTGTAGACCGCGCTGCTTCACTTCTGCCAGGGTCTTGTTAACGGCATACTTCTGGTTGATCGAGTTGATCAATTCGGTTTGATTGTGCTTCTTAGCAACGCCCCACAGGTCTGCAATCAGATCGAAGGAACCGTCGCTGTTGCGAGACCAACCGAGGTCATATTCGCCTTCCAAAACTGCAACGATGTCGGAACGAACACGTTGACCGTTGTAGCCACGAACATCAGCTTCGGTCTTTACAGTGATGCCCAAGTCGCGCAGGGAAGCCTTGAGGATTTCTGCATCGGTGATTTTGGTACGCAGAGTGCTAAAGTGAGACATTTGGGTTTCCTCCAAAGAGAAAGTAGAGAAAAAGACAACGGTTTGTTTTAAGCGAAGCCGCGTTTACCAAGACGCGGTTTTTTCATAACTGCTAGCTTTTGACGCTAGCCTTTCCCCCTGTGGTAGCAGGAGAAAGCTTTTAGAACTCCATTCGCTGATATTCAGCAACGGAGGATGCGGCTGGTCTTGCTCGCTGTCTAGCCCAGTCTCGAAGAGCTGTGACCTGTTCTTGCATCGTACGAGACAGCGGTAGCGTGGCTTTAAGTGCCGCAATAATATCTAATTGTGTGAACTCCCGATCTTGGGCAAAAGCTTCGTACATTGCCGCAACAATCGCTTGTTCAATTTCTGCTCCCGAAAATCCATCAGACATCTTAGATAGCTGTTCTAAGTCAAATCGCGAGATGTCTTCCCGACGGCTGGAGAGGTGTATATTGAAAATATGCTGGCGTTCTTCAGGTGTGGGGAGATCGACAAAGAAAATCTCATCAAACCGACCCTTCCTCAAGAACTCACCCGGGAGGCGCTCAACTCGGTTAGCAGTCGCCATAACAAATACTGGGGATTTTTTCTCTTGCATCCAGGTGAGGAAAGATCCGAAAATCCTGCTGGAAGTACCACCATCTGAGTCAGAAGAGCCTGTCGTACCAGCAAATGATTTATCTAATTCATCGATAAACAAAATTGCTGGGGAAATCGATTCTGCTGTTTTTAGAGCATTACGCAAGTTGGCTTCCGAACGACCCACCATAGAGCCATCGTACACTCGCCCCATATCTAACCGGAGTAGTGGCAAACTCCATAGCCTAGAGGTCGTTTTGGCAATTAAAGATTTACCACATCCTGGAACTCCCAAGATCAGCATTCCTTTCGGTTGAGGCAAACCGTATTCGCGCGCTCTTTCTGTAAAGGCGTTAGAACGTTGTTTTAGCCACTTCTTTAATTCATCCAAGCCACCGACAGCATCAATCGTTGCGTCTTCTTCTATGTATTCTAATATACCATTACGCCGAATAAGCTGCTTTTTCTCAGATAAAATGATATCTACTTCATCTTCCGTCAGACGCCCCTTAGTTACCTGTGCCTTACGGTAGACTTTTTCAGATTCATCTTTAGTCAATCCTAACGCCGCTCTAAGAAGCTTTTCACGCGCTTCTGTTGCTAGCCGTCGCCCACGGTTTTGTTCTATATGGCTCGTTAAAACTTTATTTAATTCACCCATGTCTGGAAGCGGAAAATCGAGAACGACAACTTCCTTTTCCAGTTCAATGGGAACTTGCTGCATAGGCGACATCAAGATAATGTTTTTCTGAGTGCCTTTAAACCCAGCGATCGCATCACGTAATGATCTTGTTGTCGCTGGCGCATCAATAAATGGATGTAAATCTTTAAGAATAAATATACCTGGTTCTCTCTGCCGGATGATCCATTCAATTGCCGCCTCTGGAGAAACGGTATTGTGTTGGGTGACATTCCGGGGTTGACCATACTCCACGATGCCGTGCGTTACTGTCCACACATAGACCCTTCGCTGCGGCTTTGAGGATTGAGCGATTGTAAAAATTGCCTGCTCAGCCCGCTCTTCCTCGGAGGTCACAAGGTAGATTAGAGGGTATTGAGCTTGAATGAGGATGTTGAGCTCTTCTTTCATACAATCGACCTACTTGAGACCTTTACAGACAGTACAGACATCGCTTTTTTTAATAGAGATGAGGCTATTATTATGAATTTAAAATTCATAATTCCTATTTAGCAAGGAACTAACTCTTCCTTACCCTTCTGATTAGTTTCATCTCTTTCCATATCATCAATGGCAAAACGCTCTTTTTGAGCTACCACTCCTGGCTGCTTACCCAATGTGACCAATTCCCCATCGCGTAGCACTAATGAACTTTCACAAGTTGGACAGGAGTGAACTCTGTGCGTCCTTCCATATGATGATGCTTCTACTTCTTCTACTAACTCTGAGTTTGCCAAATAGAAATCTAAGGCGCGTTGAGCAAGTTCTGACATCGGTTCGGAGTCAATTGCTGAACGAACCTTCAACTTCCTGTGCAGTTCTGGCGACAGATACAGTGTTACCTTTTGCTTAGCTTGCATATTACTCTTTAACGGTCTTACCCGGGTATGTATCTTACGATATCGGCTTCCCTTTTGCTTGTCAAGACAGCAAAATGTTTTGACGGCAATATTGTTACATTTCTTAATTCAACTCTGTCATAAGCCAAAGTTTTGGCTCAAAACTGAAAATCGGCAAATCGTAGACCCAAGTTAACTTCTTGTTTTACGAGATTGCTCAGCACTATCGCACTCCTCGGTCATAAGTCCTGAGTGAAACAAGACAAGGGGAGATAAAGAGCATTTTTATTTCCCCCGCTTGCTTATTCCCCCATCTAAAGATAGTTGAGAGGTGACACAAACCTGCTAGATTTAGCTATCAGCGAGTAAAAACTGGTCAAAATGAAAGTCCTGGTTATTGGTGGAGATGGATATTGCGGTTGGGCAACCGCACTTTACCTTTCAAATCGCGGTTATGAAGTTGGTATTTTAGATAGTTTAGTGCGGCGGCACTGGGATAATGAGTTGGGAGTGCAAACTCTTACCCCAATTACGCCCATTCAGCAACGCATACAGCGCTGGCACGATTTGACAGGTAAATCAATCGACCTTTTTGTTGGCGACATTACTAATTACGAGTTCCTGAAGAAGGTGCTGCAAAAATTTGAGCCAGAAGCACTTGTGCATTTTGGCGAACAGCGTTCAGCACCTTTTTCGATGATTGACCGCGAACACGCAGTTCTCACCCAAGTGAACAACGTAGTTGGTACGTTAAATTTGTTGTATGCGATGCGGGAAGATTTTCCCAACTGTCACTTGGTCAAACTGGGGACAATGGGTGAATACGGCACGCCCAACATTGATATTGAAGAAGGGTACATCACCATAGAACACAACGGGCGTAAAGATACCCTACCTTATCCCAAGCAGCCCGGTTCAATGTATCATCTCAGCAAAGTCCATGACAGCCACAATATCCACTTTGCTTGCCGAATTTGGGGATTAAGGGCAACAGACTTAAATCAGGGTGTTGTTTACGGTGTTTTAACCGAAGAAACAGGGATGGACGAGCTGTTGATTAACCGCCTTGATTACGATGGCGTGTTTGGAACGGCGCTGAACCGTTTCTGTATTCAAGCAGCCATTAGTCACCCCTTGACTGTTTACGGTAAAGGCGGACAAACTCGGGGATTTTTGGATATTCGAGATACCGTGCGATGTATTGAACTAGCTGTAGCTAACCCAGCCCAACCTGGTGAATTCCGCGTGTTCAACCAGTTTACCGAACAATTTAGCGTCGGCGACTTGGCGCTGATGGTGAAAAAAGCGGGTAACGCAATGGGACTGAATGTGGAAATCAATCATTTAGATAATCCCAGAGTTGAGACAGAAGAACATTACTTCAACGCCAAAAACACTAGACTGCTAGATCTTGGCTTGCAGCCCCATTATCTTTCTGATTCGCTTCTCGATTCTTTGTTGAACTTTGCTATTAAGTACCAGCATCGAGTTGATCAAAATCAAATCTTGCCTAAAGTCTCTTGGCGGAGAAATTAGGTAAATTTTGAATGCGGCTGATCACAAACAAACAACTCACAACTGTTGTAATTCAAATTCAGTATCAGTTGTGTTGGACATGGTGGAAAGTGGAGATAGCATGCCTTTGGGCTGATCCATTTCAAAATGGCAGGTTCTTACCATTTCAGGGTTTCGTCGCATTGGGTCAAAAAATGAGCCAGCCTTCCTTTATTGACTAGTTCACTCACACGGCTATGAGATAAAGTTGCTCTAACGGCTGGCTCTTTTTTCTAAGCTTGACCCGAAAAAGATAAGTTCTGCGTCATGGCTGGTCGCAAACCGCAAAGCGCTTTTTTAGGGTACATAAACGACGAATACCAGTTGCCTGCGTTCGTATTAGCCTAGCAAGAGTGTTGGTTAATCGGTTGTCTAAATCTGGTCGTCATATTCTCGCGCAGTATGACGACCAGTGTTTTTAAAATGATGAATGAGAAGAATCAACAGTGAAATACGCGATTCTTCACTTGATAATTTTATACTACCCTACGGAAAGCTGTTTTGCAGAGGTTCCCTGTGACCAAAGCAAAGTGTACCTGGCGTCTACACATTGATTTTTGCCTTTATTTTATATTACAAATTTCGGTGGTACTGACTATTTTTTTATGCGGATCGCCCTATTTACCGAAACCTTTTTGCCTAAGGTTGATGGCATTGTAACACGCCTACGTCATACTATTGACCATCTTCAGCGCAATGCTAACCAAGTCCTGGTAATTGCCCCAGATGGTGGCATTACTGAATACAAAGGAGCTAAAGTATATGGTGTCTCGGGTTTTCCCCTGCCACTGTATCCAGAGTTAAAAATGGCACTACCTCGTCCAGCAATTGGTGATACTCTGGAGGAGTTTAAGCCAGATATTATTCACGTCGTGAACCCAGCTGTCTTGGGGGTAGCTGGTATATTTTATAGCAAAACCCTGAATGTTCCCTTGGTTGCATCTTATCATACACACCTGCCTCAGTATCTTCAGCATTACGGTTTAGGAATGCTGGAAGGGTTATTGTGGGAACTACTAAAGGCAGGTCACAATCAAGCAGCTTTAAATCTGTGTACCTCCACAGCAATGATGCAGGAATTGATAGCACACGGTATTGAAAGGGTAGATTTGTGGCAAAGAGGGGTGGATACGGAATCGTTTCATCCTGACTTTGCAAGTCTTGAAATGCGATCGCGCTTGTCCCAAAATCATCCCGAGAGCCACTTATTACTGTACATCGGGCGTCTTTCTGCCGAAAAAGAAATTGAGCGCATCAAACCAATTTTAGAAGCTATACCCTCAGCACGGCTGGCGTTAGTGGGAGATGGTCCCCACCGCCAAGCGCTGGAAAAACACTTTGCTGGAACAAATACTCACTTTGTTGGGTATCTTGGCGGTACAGAATTAGCCTCTGCCTTTGCAAGTGCTGATGCGTTTATTTTTCCTTCTCGGACGGAGACACTAGGATTAGTTCTACTAGAAGCTATGGCAGGTGGGTGTCCGGTAGTTGCAGCGCGTTCTGGCGGCATTCCGGATATTGTGACAGACGGGGTGAATGGATATCTTTTTGAGCCCCAAGCAGATGTTCAAAGCGCTATAAGAGCGACTGTTCGTCTTTTGCAACAGCAACAAGAACGAGAAACTATCCGTCAAAACGCGCGTCGGGAAGCAGAACGTTGGGGATGGGCTGCTGCTACACGCCAGCTAGAAACCTACTATCAAAGGGTTATTTATTCTCAATTGCCAAGGGCGGCATAAGCATGATCAGGGAATAGGGAATAGGGCATACCCCATTCCCCATTCCTCAATCTAAAATCTAAAATCTAAAATTCTAAATCCCCATGTCCCTCCTAAATGCTGGTAGCGTCCTGGCTACATTAACTGAACTGACTCAAGTTAATCGCACTCACTCGTTACTGCGTCGTGTCAAAGACCTTTCTGTTAACGAATTTGTTTGCTTGCTCGACTTTATCACAGCCGAATTTCAGCAATTTCTCAGGGCCATTGAACTGATTAACAATGAAGCTCTAGAAACTATGTTGGAGAAGGTACTGGAGGCAATTACACTCAAAATTGGTCAAATTCTCCAGGCAGAGCAAACCACGATTTTTTTAGTTGACCATGACAAAGGTCAGCTTTGGTCAAAAGTTCCCCAAGATAACACACAAAAAGCTATAGAAATTCGTACTCCGATTACCGTTGGTATACCTGGTCATGTTGCCAGTACAGCTCAATATTTGAACATATCTGATACCTCTACTCACCCCCTCTTTAGCCCAGAACTGGAAAAACAAATGGGCTACAAGTTTCGTAATATACTCTGTATGCCAGTTTTGAGCAGCAAAAACCAGGTTGTCGCAGTGGTGCAACTGGCAAATAAAGCTGGAGGTATTCCCTTTAATCACGAAGATGAAGCGCACTTTCGAGACTTTGCCTCTTCTATCGGCATTATTTTGGAAAGTTGCCAGTCTTTCTATGTTGCAGCTCGCAATCAACGAGGCGCAACTGCTCTTTTACGCGCGACTCAGACTTTGGGGCAAAGTTTGGATTTAGAAGCCACTTTGCAAATCGTCATGGAGCAAGCCCGGATTCTCATGCAAGCAGACCGCAGCACTCTATTTTTATATCGTAAAGAAATGGGGGAACTGTGGACTAAAGTGGCAACTGCGGATGATAAAACGATGATGGAAATCCGTATGCCGGATAACAAAGGCATTGCAGGATATGTAGCGTCCACTGGTGAAGCGCTGAATATTGCCGATGCTTATAAAGATCCGCGTTTTGACCCCACGACAGACCAGAAGACGAGATATGTCACTCGTAATATCCTGTGTTTGCCAGTGTTTAATTCCGCCAATGAATTGATTGGCGTGACGCAGTTAATTAATAAGCATCAAGGTAGTTTTACCGCCTCTGATGAAGAATTTATGCGGGCTTTTAATATCCAGGCAGGAATTGCTCTAGAAAATGCCCGCTTGTTTGAAAATGTATTATTAGAAAAACAGTATCAAAAAGATATTCTCCAAAGTCTTTCGGATGCCGTAATCTCTACGGATATGGAAGGTAAAATTGTTACTATTAATGATGCAGCGTTGCAGCTCTTGGGTTGTCCCTTGGAAGAAGCAAACCCTAAGAACAACAAGCATCTTTGGGAACAAAACTTGATTGGTCGTTTCGTGTGGGAAGTTGTGCCAATTGACAATCTCCAATTCCGTCTCCAAGATAGTTTAAAAACTGGGGCAAAACATTATGTTCCAGAGCAAAGTTTGACGGTAGGACTGGTATTAGTACCGAGTGCTGAGTGCCAAATGGTGAGTGAAACGAAAAACTCAGGACTGAATAACGGCAGTGCTTTCAAGTTGGGGGATATGTCCACACGGTTAACTCCTCAAGAATCAAAACTTTATATTCTGGCAATACGCGATCGCACCAACCCAAATTTTTTCATTCCCTGGAATCTCCCTATTTCACCTCGGTTGACGTTCCTTGATGCAAGTAGTGTCGAGAAAATCGAACGCAGTATCAATCTGACTGTCAACCCCTTGACTAACCCAGAAGGAGGCGTACGGGGCGGTTTGGTGGTATTGGAAGATATCAGTCAGGAAAAACGCATGAAAACCACCATGTACCGCTACCTGACTCCCCGCGTCGCAGAACAAGTCATGGCACTAGGGGAAGATGCTTTGATGGTGGGTGAACGCAAAGACGTGACTATCTTGTTTTCTGATATCAGAGGTTACACCACATTGACAGAAAATCTCGGTGCTGCCGAAGTGGTCTCCTTGCTGAATCAGTATTTTGAAACAATGGTCGAAGCTGTTTTTAACCACGAAGGCACCCTGGATAAGTTTATTGGTGATGCCTTAATGGCAGTATTTGGTGCGCCGCTGCCGTTGACCGATAATCATGCTTGGCGGGCAGTACAATCGGCGTTGGAAATGCGACAACGATTAGCAGAATTTAATCAGCGGCGAATTATCCTGGAACAGCCACAAATCCATGTTGGTATTGGCATTAGTTCCGGAGAAGTGGTTTCCGGCAATATTGGTTCACAAAAACGGATGGATTACACCGTTATCGGAGATAGCGTGAATTTGAGTTCCCGCCTAGAAGGAGTCACTAAGGAATATGGTTGTGATATCATTTTAAGTGAATTTACGTACGAGTTGTGCAGTGACCTGATTTGGGTACGTGAGTTAGACAGAATTAGAGTTAAAGGAAAACATCAAGCAGTTAGTATCTATGAGTTGATAGGCGATCGCCGTACTCCCTTAGATGCCAACATTCAGGAATTTTTGTTTTA
Organism: Scytonema sp. PRP1; assembly: GCF_036697665.2. Classification (NCBI taxonomy): domain Bacteria; kingdom Bacillati; phylum Cyanobacteriota; class Cyanophyceae; order Nostocales; family Scytonemataceae; genus Scytonema; species Scytonema sp. PRP1. The sequence goes on from NZ_JBAHYJ020000087.1 coordinate 59,474, forward strand.
TTACCAGAATGGACGTACTGCTTATTTGTCGCGCAATTTCCACTGTGCTATTGCCTGCTTTGAAGCCGCCAAAAAAATTCAACCCAAAGACCAAGCCGTTGCTATCTACTTAGAACGCGCTCATCATTATCTTAATCAGGCTCCCAGTGATTCTTGGGATGGTGTCTACAGTAGGCTGACAAAGTAATCAAAAAATTATGAAACTGGAAGGCTCCCGCTATTAATGATTCATAATTTATTCACTTTTATTTATTCACTTTTTCCATCGTCAGTCTGGAAAGGGTTTTCACCGATTCCCAGTTCTTGTTTTGAGCGTTTTAAGTTTTTCCAAAGCTCCTTGATTTGCTCATAGGCTTGATCCGGTGGTATTTTCCCTGATGTTTCTAAGTTACAAATGTAACTTATTCTTTGGGCAAATTCCTGTAAGTTAGCATTGAAAACTAAGTTTTCTGGCTTCACTTGACCGTAGTAGCGACCACGAGGATAGAGAAAATTTTCTTTATCTACCATTCTTCTCTCCATTTACTCAATCCCCCCCTGTATTCGGCTTTGAAGTCAATAGTTGGCAACTTTGGTTGAGTTTCCTTTGGTTGCTTAGTGACTTTTTGTGCCTTTAAACGATGATTGTATTCAACTTGAGTGGAAACTGCCACAAAAAAAGGTATTTTTATATACTTTTTTATTTTATTTTACCAATTTATTTAGCGAAAAATTATTACAAAATACTGTAAACAGTTATACTTTTATCTACCAATTGACTGACTAATCAAAGACTAGCGTCTCACCCCAAAGCAAGCGAACTTGTGGGTGCATAGATCATTTGTCTATGACTTATGACTAATAACTGATGACTAAAGATAAAATGGTTAAGCCTAAAAGCATAAAAGCTGCTCATCGCCCATAACTTTACCTTTCGCCATGTCTGTTCAAACAAAAGTATACGAAGGCAAAGCTAAAATCCTCTACACAACGGATGATCCTGAAATTTTATTAGCTGATTTTAAAGACGATGCAACTGCCTTTAACGCCCAAAAACGGGGTAGCATCCAGGGCAAGGGAAATATGAATAATAGCATTTCTAGTAAACTATTTCAACAGCTAGAAGCGCATGGTATAAAGACTCACTATATAGACAGCCCTGCTCCGAATCAAATGCGGGTAAAGGCGTTGAAGATTTTGCCATTGGAAGTCGTGGTGAGGAATATTGCTGCTGGAAGTCTTTGCAAACAAACAGGATTAGCACTGGGGACTGTGTTAAAACAGCCATTGGTCGAGTTTTATTACAAAAACGATGAATTGGGAGATCCATTGTTAACAGGCGATCGCCTTTTCCTGTTAGAACTCGCGACTCCGGAACAAGTAGATACCATTACCCATCTAGCATTACAAATCAACAAGTTTCTTTGTGACTTTTTCCGGCGGTGCGACATTACCTTAGTGGACTTCAAACTGGAGTTTGGCTTGGACTCACAACAGCAATTGCTATTGGCAGATGAAATTAGTCCGGACACTTGTCGTTTATGGGACAATTCTGCTGTAGGTGACCCGAATCTCCGGGTACTGGACAAAGACCGCTTCCGTCAAGATTTGGGGAATGTAGAGAATGCCTACCAGGAGGTTTTACAACGAGTACTTAAAGCTGTGGAAAGCAATTGAAGCAGATAAGGAATTGGCGAGTGGCGACTAAGTCATTCCCAATTCCCAATTGTTGATCCCCAATGCCTAATACTTTGGTAAAAAAGAAAAACAAATGATTCTTATCCACTTTTGCCTTTTGCAATTTGCCTTATAAAGGTAAAAGGCAAAAATTAAGAATGTAATTTTTACATTAACCTTTGGTTGAGAGCATGATTGCCTAGTGATGGTGTGTGGACGTGAAGAGGAATCCAAAAAAAATGCGCTTATCTCCCGTTTTAGTCACAGTTGTGGCGATTGCAGCCCCTTTTGGCAGTTCGCTGAGTGCAAATGCACAAACGCCCAACACTTCAAATTTAAACCAGACAGCAGAGGGTTTAAAACCTTTAACTAATCAACAGTACAAAGTCGGGATCTTCCCAGCTTCGTCAGCAGCAATAGCGAAGCCGGAACTCGTACTGCCAAGTTCCACAGAAAAGTCAACAACGACAGGGTTCCCCAACAGTTCTAAACAGACAGCAGAGGGTTTAAAACCTTTAAGCAATCAACAGTACAAAGTCGGGATCTTCCCAGCTTCAGCATCAACAGCGACAAAAAAGGTCATATTGCCAAGAAGCTCCAGATCTTCAACAATTGCACAAAATCCTCTGCAAACGCCCGCTCCTGACACTCAACAACAGCAAACATCTCCCCAAGCTCCCAATCCCACTCCTGCACCGGAAAATATCAACCAGCCTGGGGCTGAACCGGGACAAAATCCTGGGCAAACACCTTTTCCAAGCATTCAACAACAAACACCCGCTCCTGACACTCAACAGCAGCAAACACCTCCCCAAGGTGGTACCAATCAACCTGCGACTGAACCGGGACAAAATCCCGGGCAAACACCTTTCCCAAGCATTCAACAGCAGCAAACACCTCCCCAAGCTCCTGGTACTCCCACTACACCAAATGGTACCAATCAACCCGGGGCTGAACCGGGACAAAATCCTGGGCAAACACCTTTCCCAAGCATTCAACAGCAGCAAACACCTCCCCAAGCTCCTGGTACTCCCACTACACCAAATGGTACCAATCAACCCGGGGCTGAACCTACATCTCCACAAGCTCCAGGAAGCCCCCAACCAGAGCAATCCCCAGAAGCTGCTGAACCCCGCGTGCTCGTCTCTGAAGTCTTGGTTAGATCTGAAAGCGGGCAACTCGTGCCGGAACTGGAAGAGCAAGTGTATAGAGCCATTCGCACGCAACCAGGACGAACAACAACCCGTTCCCAACTGCAAGAAGATATTAACTCCATTTTTGGCACTGGCTTCTTCTCCAACGTCCAAGCAGTGCCAGAAGATACGCCTGTGGGAGTACGGGTAAGCTTTGTTGTACGACCTAACCCCGTGCTGACTAAGGTGCAAGTGCAGGCAAATGCCGGCGCAAATGTTCCCTCTGTACTACCTGCTACTACTGCAGATGAAATATTTAAAAACCAGTATGGCAAAATCCTTAACTTGCGTGATTTACAAGAGGGCATCAAGCAATTAAGCAAGCGCTATCAAGACCAAGGTTATGTGCTGGCAAACGTAATTGGAGCACCGCAAGTCTCTGAAAACGGAGTTGTCACTTTGCAAGTGACAGAAGGGGTGGTAGAAAATATCCGAGTTCAGTTCCGCAATAAAGAAGGTCAGGTGACAAACGACAAGGGACAACCGATCCGGGGACGGACGCAACCCTATATCGTGACGCGAGAACTGCAGATCAAGCCCGGAACAGTTTTCAACCGCAACACAGTGCAAAAAGACTTGCAAAGGGTCTTCGGACTGGGGCTGTTTGAAGATGTGAATGTTTCTCTTGACCCTGGTACAGACCCCAGCAAGGTGAATGTGGTCGTCAACGTGGTTGAGCGTAACAGTGGTTCTATTGGTGCGGGTGCTGGTTTGAGTTCTGCCAGTGGATTGTTTGGTTCAATCAGCTATCAGGAGCAAAACCTCAATGGCAGAAATCAAAAATTAGGGGCAGAGGCGCAGGTAGGAACAAGGGGAGAGTTTCTGTTTGATCTGCGCTTTACAGATCCCTGGATAGGTGGTGACCCCTTCCGGACTTCTTATACGGCAAATCTCTTCCGCCGTCAGTCGATTTCATTGATTTTTGAAGGCGACGATAGAAACATTGAGACTTTCAACCCCAACAATCCCAATGCTGATGGCGATCGCCCCCGTATTGTGCGTTTGGGAGGCGGTGTTAACTTCACCCGTCCCTTGTCCAGAAATCCCTACGAAAGGTCAGAATGGACAGCTTCAGCTGGTTTGCAGTATCAACGAGTAACTACCAAAGATGCTGATGGCGATACTAGAAGTCTGGGGCGTCTCGAGCGCCCACCCGAGGGCACAAATGAGCTCATTGAGTTGACCCAATCTGGGGAAGGTGAAGACGATTTGTTGCTATTGCAACTAGGTGCTGCACGCGATCTGAGAAATAACCCCTTGCAACCTACCAGTGGTTCTTACTTCCGCGTTGGTCTTGACCAGTCGGTGCCGATAGGACTGGGCAATATTCTCTTAACCAGGTTGCGGGGTAGCTACAGCCAATACTTCCCTGTAAGCTTTATTAACTTCACTAAAGGACCGCAAACCCTTGCTTTTAATCTTCAAGCGGGAACAATCCTTGGTGACTTACCTCCCTACGAAGCCTTTTCTCTCGGTGGTAGCAACTCTGTTCGAGGATATGACGAAGGAGGCTTAGCCAGTGGACGTAGTTTCGTACAAGCATCGGTTGAGTATCGCTTCCCAGTTTTCTCCGTCGTCAGCGGCGCACTATTTTTTGATGTTGGTTCCGATTTCGGAACTGGTAATAGAGCATCTCAGTTGCTGAACAAAAATGGTACTGGTTACGGCTACGGTGTTGGCGTGCGCGTGCAGTCTCCTTTGGGACCAATTCGTATTGACTACGGCATTAACGATGATGGAGATAGCCGGATCAACTTTGGTATTGGCGAAAGGTTCTAAGTAGTCATTAGTCATTAGTCATTAGTCATTAGTCATTAGTCATTAGTCATTAGTCATTCTTCACGACAAATGACTAAGGACCAAGGACAAAGGACAAAGGACAAATGACAAAGGACAAAAAACAATATGCAAGAACATACATTAGCAGCGCAAATTAACCAAACAGGAGTGGGACTGCACAGCGGAGTCACTACCCAAGTTCGGGTAAAACCAGCCGAAGCGGGAAGTGGACGCTACTTTGTGCGCGTGGATTTGCCCGATACTCCAATCATTCCAGCCCAAGTCGCAGCGGTGAATCAAACCGTGCTTTCCACTCAATTAGGTAAAGGAGAGGCATCTGTCCGCACGGTAGAGCATTTGCTAGCAGCTCTTGCTGCAATGAAAGTCGATAACGCCCGAATTGAAATTGACGGTCCAGAAGTGCCACTTTTGGATGGATCAGCGAAGGTGTGGACAGAGGCGATCGCCCAAGTTGGCTTAGTGTCACAAACCCTGAGCGAGGAAAAAGTTCCTCACCTCATCGACCAACCAATTTGGGTGCGTCAGGGTGATGCTTTTGTCTGTGCCATTCCAGCCCCAGAAACTCGCTTTACCTACGGTATTGATTTCGATTTCCCGGCAATTGGTAATCAATGGCACAGCTGGTCGTTCGCTCCCAATAAGGAAAACCCTGATGATACCTTTGCTCTAGAAATTGCTCCTGCCCGTACCTTTGGTTTACTGCATCAAATAGAACACTTGCAGCAGTCGGGGTTGATTAAAGGTGGCAGCTTGGATAATGCTCTGGTTTGTGGACCAGACGGTTGGGTAAATCCGCCATTAAGATTTGCAAATGAGCCAGTACGTCATAAAATCTTGGATTTAGTAGGAGATTTAAGCTTGCTTGCAATTTTCCCTTGCGCTCATTTTTTGGCGTACAAAGCCAGCCACAATTTACACATTCAACTGGCGCAAAGGATTTTAGATTTGGAAGTTGGTTCGTAGTAAGCGCTTCAGCGCTCACTACAAGCCAATTCTCAATCCACAATCCACATTTTTAGGGGGAGGGTCAAACAAGCACCTACGCAAAAAAGAACAATAGAAAATAAATCGTACTGTCAATGTCAAGCGTCACCAAAGAAGTCAATACCATCGATATTCCCACAACACCAGCATCTACCAATGACCAGCCAGATAATGCCACCACAGGCAAGTCTGACAACCAGGTCATTTACTCTATAGAAGACATCCAAAAGCTGCTACCTCACCGCTACCCTTTTGCGCTCGTAGACCGGATTATTGAATATGTGCCGGGAAAACGAGCTGTTGGCATTAAGAACGTCACTATCAATGAACCCCATTTTCAAGGGCATTTTCCAGGACGTCCTATTATGCCAGGAGTGCTGATTGTAGAAGCAATGGCACAAGTTGGCGGTGTTGTCTTGACTCAACTTCCAGAGATGGAAGGCGGACTCTTTGTCTTTGCTGGTATCGATAAAGTTCGCTTCCGCCGTCAAGTCGTACCAGGAGATCAACTGGTTATGACTGTGGAACTGTTGTGGGTAAAACAACGTCGTTTCGGTAAAATGCAAGCGCGTGCCGAAGTAGACGGTCAGCTCGCTACTGAAGGCGAACTGATGTTTTCCCTAGTAACCTGAAAATTTGCTTTTGTGGTAGAGGCACGACCGTGACGTGCCTTTCCTGAACCTTTTACTGAATTCTGAATAAGGATATCAGTAAAAGAAACAACTCACAACAGCATTATTATTTTAGTTTTATATTTTCGACGCCCTCACACATAAGTAGCTCACCTGATACTTTCGGCTACTAAATAACTAAACTCTCAGCATTCAAGACTCTTGTGGAGATGCACCCTTGAAAACCCTAATTCATCAAACTGCTGTAATTCATCCTAATGCAGAATTGCACCCTACAGTGCAAGTCGGTGCTTATGCTGTGATTGGAGGGCATGTCAAAGTCGGTCCTGAAACCACCATCGGCGCTCACGCCGTACTAGAAGGACCTTTGGAGATTGGGGCACGAAATCAAATTTTTCCGGGAACCGTTATTGGCATGGAACCCCAAGATCGGAAATACGATGGCGAATTTAGCTGGGTCAAAATCGGAGATGATAACCGCATTCGCGAATACGTCACGATTAACCGCGCCACTGGTACAGGTAAAGAAACTCGTATTGGCAACGGTAACCTACTCATGGCTTATGTTCATGTGGGTCATAATTCTGTCATAGAAGACAATGTCACTATTTCTAATTCTGTAGCGATCGCCGGACACGTCCACATAGAGTCACGAGCAGTCATAAGCGGGGTTCTGGGAATTCATCAATTTGTGCATATTGGGACTTTGGCAATGGTGGGGGGCATGAGCCGCATTGAGCGAGATGTCCCTCCATATATGCTTGTAGAAGGAAATCCATCGCGAGTGCGAGCTCTGAATCTTGTAGGACTCAAACGCGCTGGTTTTAGCACTGATGAGTTTCAAATCCTGAAAAAAGCCTTTCGTATTCTTTACCGTTCTGAGATGGTTTTTAAGGAATCCTTGGAACAGTTGGAACTACTAGGGGATACCCAACAGTTACAGCATCTGCGTCGCTTTTTGCTACTTTCTCAAATGCCAGGAAGACGCGGCTTAATTCCTGGAAAGGGGAAAGCTGTCGTGAGTGACGAATCATAAGTTATGAGACAAGGGGACAAGGGGACGAATCAATTCAAAATTCGCTCATTCAACATTTAGAATTTCTCCCCACCTCCCCATCTCCCTCATCTCCAATTTCCTATTCCTAAATTTATAAATGCGAATATTTATTAGTACTGGCGAAGTGTCTGGCGACTTGCAAGGGTCGCTGCTAGTTGCTGCGCTTAAGCGTCAAGCGGCATTGGCTGGATTGGAATTAGAAATTGTGGCGCTGGGTGGCGAAAAGATGGCAAATGTTGGAGCTACCCTTTTAGAAAATACTACTAGAATTGGCTCAGTGGGTATTCTGGAATCACTGCCTTACGTGTTACCAACACTCCAGATTCAGCGACGGGCGATCGCCTATCTCAAGCAAAATCCACCTGACTTGGTGGTGCTAATTGACTACATGACACCAAATATTGTCATAGGCAACTATCTTCGTCAAAATCTGCCACAAATACCTGTTGTATTTTATATAGCACCACAAGAGTGGGTTTGGTCACTGAATTCACGTAATACCAACTTAATTGTTGGCATAACAGATAAGCTGCTAGCAGTCTTTCCAGGGGAAGCCCGGTATTTCCAAGAAAAAGGAGCAAATGTAACCTGGGTAGGGCATCCTTTAGTAGATAGAGTTCAAAGCTTTCCGAGTCGCGAGACGGCGCGTACGCAGTTAGGAATTGCGGAGGATGTCATAAGTGTGGCTCTTCTGCCCGCGTCTCGTCGCCAAGAACTTAAACATCTTCTGCCTGTGATGTTCCAGGCAGCTCAAGTGATTCAAGCCAAGTTGCCTCAGGTACATTTTTGGATACCTTTATCTCTGGAAATCTACCGAAAACCAATTGAACAGGCAATACAGCGTTACGGTTTACAAGGTTCTGTGGTATCCGGCAAAACTCAGGAAGTCCTCGCCGCGGCTGATATGGCAATCACCAAATCTGGCACAGTTAACCTGGAACTGGCACTGTTGAACGTACCCCAAGTTGTCCTCTACCGACTTCATCCGATTACCGCGTGGATTGCCCGTACTGTCCTCAAAGGTTCTATACCTTTCGCATCGCCAACCAATTTAGTGGTGATGAAGCCAATTGTGCCAGAGTTGTTACAAGAGCAAGCAACACCAGAGAACATTACCCAAGCAGCGCTGGAATTATTGCTCAATTCTGAGCGTAAACAGCAAATGTTGGCAGACTATCAAGAAATGCAGCAGCGTTTGGGAGAAGTGGGAGTGTGCGATCGCGCTGCCAAAGAAATTTTGCAAATGCTACCAAATTTTTAACATTAGAGCGTGCTTATAAAGAAAACCTTAATTCGCGTGTGTTATATCATGTTCGGCTAATTAGTTATGATTTCCACGTTGACTGCACCCCACCCCTTTATCCCCTCCCCGCAAGCGGGGAACTCGGGGTCCCCTCTGGGGATTAGGGGCAGGGAGCCTAAGCGCAGCTTTGGCGGGGTGGGGTTCTTCAGGAATGATAAGTAATCAACCAAACCTGATATTACGGCTCGACAAGAATTATTTTGAACTGTAACGCACTGCACGTTTAAACTCGGTTTACATCCCCAGGACGATTGACAAATAGGGAATTAGCGTGCATTAGTTAAAGCAATAATTTCTTCAAAAGAAAAATCATGAACTAGGTTAGTCAAGGCTTTAGCTAAACAAGCGTGTGACTGAGGAATCTCGTTAACGAGCTTGAGAACGTGCTTGGCATTAACTCTTGTCGCAGCCTGGTGCAATTGTTCCACCCACTCAACAGGCATTTGTGCGATCGCATCTGCGATCTCCTCTGTCGAGAGAATCGGCTGTTGGTGCAGTTTTGTTTCGTGCGTGGCATAGATATACTTGGCACCCAAGTATTCAGCCATCTTTTCAAATATGGTTTCAGCGGAAAAGGGCTTGCGGACGAAATCGTCACAGCCTATAGACAAAGCTATGAGCCGATCCTCTTCAAAAGCACTGCCCGTCAAAGCAATCACAACAGGGGCACAATCCCCTGCCGATTTTATCCGTTTGGTTGCTTCATACCCATCCATCAAAGGCATTCGCATATCCATCCAGACTAGATGGGGACGCCAACTCGCAGACAATTTGATCGCTTCTTGCCCGTTGTTAGCTTCCCGCACGTCAAAACCCACAGGTTGCAGCAACTCGATCATAAGTTGGCGAATTTCCTGTTTGTCCTCTACGACTAGAATGCGATAATGCGGTTGCCCCGGAGCCAAAGCGCTGACTTGCTGAGTCGATTTTTGAACCTGTACCTCCGAGGCTTCAACCTCCTGGGTTTGGATATCAAACTTAAAAATGGTTCCGATCTCCAAGGTGCTGTCTGCGGTAATCTCTCCTCCCATCAAGCGGACAAATTTCTGACTGATCGGCAAGCCCAGCCCAGTTCCCCCCTCTTGAGAGTTTTGACCAGTCTGAGTTTGCACGAACGGCTCAAATAAACACTCAAGTTCAGTGAAATCAATACCAGGACCGGTATCTTCGACTTCAAAAAACAAGCGCAATCGTCTGTCTTGTTCCTCATTCCCCCGCTTTCCTCGCAAAATAACTCTGCCTGCTTGGGTGAACTTAACAGCATTGCCTAACAAGTTAATGAAAACCTGGCGCAGTTTGCTCTGATCGCTGCGAATATATTGAGGAAGGTCAGGGGCTAATTCAAAGATCAGCTTCAATCCTTTAGACTCGGCTTTTAACCGAAACATCTGTTGCAAACTGTCCAAAAGATACTTTAAGTCGAAGTTAGTTTGATGAAATATGGTTTTGCCCGCCTCAATTTTGGACATTTCCAAGACATCATCAATCAAATTCAACAAGTGTTCGCCACTGCGGGCGATCGCCTCCAAGTACTCCTGTTGCTGAGCATGAACAGTGCTACTCCTAGCAAGCAATTGAGTAAAGCCCAGGATAATATTGAGAGGAGTTCGCAGTTCGTGGCTCATGTTTGCCAAGAACTGACTTTTGGCATTGTTTGCTACATCCGCTGCTTCTTTAGCCTGGTTGAGTGCGACTTCTATCTGTTTGCGCACCGTGATATCGCGAATCACCAAAACAGCACATTTCTCGCCTCCGACCAATTGAATACAGCTGCCAGAAATTTCCAGGATTAAGGTTTGCTCGTATTGTTGAAATTCATATTCAGTGGCTTTAAGTTCATTTTGGAGTGCCTTTACCGCTGGATGTGTTGAGGGTAGAATCTCTTGACCCTGCTGTGCTAATGGTAGTAGCTCAATCAGTTGCCTTCCCAGAATAGTGATATGAGGTCTGTCAAGCAGGCGATCAAAGACTGTGTTGCACCATTGCACAACGGTGTCTTCACTCGTCCAAACGATCGCGTTATCAATAGCTCCTAGTGCAACCTCCATCTTTCCTAAAGTTGAACGCAGTCGGCTCAACTGAAGGGCAAGATCGTTCTCCATAAATACAACCTTAAATACAACCTTATTGCAAAATTATTATTGCTTTACAAAGGACGAATCATTGCTCCAAACAACCAATGTTCTCCTTGCTTGTGTGCCGTAATCAAATGTTCGCTCTCGAATTCTTTTCCATCCTTGGTTACGGCTTTCAGTAGGAGAGGATGATTGAGAACATGAGACTTTTCCGTCATAACAAAGCGGGAAAAACTGAGTCGATGGGAATCGTGAAGGCTGCTGGGAATAATGACTTCGAGGGGTAAGCCAACTATCTCCTCCGAACTCCAGCCAAAAACAGTTTTAAAAGAATCATTGACATAATTGATAAATCCTTCTTGGTCGGTCAGAACAACTGGAAATTCAGTTTCTAACCTCATGTCATTAATACTTTTCATGGAACAGCTTTGATTCTTTTAATAAGAAAAAATTGATATATGTATTTTTACACTATAAACGTTCTTTTGTGACTTGAGTTAGAGTAAAATAAAGAACTATTGACTTAGTGTTTGCCTCATGCATTTAGCAATTCCTCAGCCCTCAAAGTTTGCTATTTTTCTTCTTTAAAAGTCAAATAATAAGGATAAAAGCCTGGAAATATGGGACGAATATTGACGGATGCTCTCACAGATACTTGTTCGTTGGTTTTGACTCAGGCTGAAGATGAACAATAGTCAATTACACAAGGGAGATATCCTTATTGTTGACGACACCCTTGATAACCTGCGCCTCTTATCTAACATACTTACCGAGCAGGGGTATGAGGTGCGGGGGGTGACAAACGGCTCAATGGCGTTAATGGGTGCCACCGCTCAACCACCGGATTTGATTTTGCTCGACATCAATATGCCAGGACTCAATGGCTATGAAGTTTGCCAGCAGTTGAAAGCAAATGCCCAAACTTCCGAGATTCCGGTCATTTTCCTCAGCGCTTTAACTGAAGCCTTTGATAAGGTAAAAGCGTTCTCAGTTGGAGGTGTAGATTACATTACCAAGCCTTTTCAACTAGAGGAAGTCTTCGCCCGTGTTGAAACTCAACTCACAAGCCGTAGATTGCGAGAACAACTTCAACTTCAAAATTCCCGTTTGCAGCTTGCAGAGAAAGAACTCCTCAAAGCTTTGGAGCAAGAACGGGAACTTAACCAGCGGATTCAGGAAATGACGGCTGTGGAAGAGCGCAATCGAATTGCCCGTGACATTCATGACTCCTTAGGGCATTCGCTGGTTGCACTCAATATTCAAATTGAAGCTGCTTTGGCTCTATGGCACGAGGACTTGGACAAAGCTCATGCATTTGTGTTGGAGGCAAAACAACTGGGGTCAGAGACGTTGAAAGCAGTACGCGAATCAGTCACGCTGATCAGGTCTGAGCCACTGCAAGGTCATTCCTTAGAAAGGGCGATCGCAAGTCTTACAGATGAATTTCATCGCCTAACTGGTGTGAAGCCAGAGTGCCATATTGACGTTACGCCCAATTTACCCGATTCGATAAACACAGCAATTTACCGAATTTTACAGGAAGGACTGACGAACATTTGCAAGTATGCCCAGGCAAGTGCTGTCCAGATTCAGCTTCAGTCTACAGCTTCTGGTGTATTTCTAATGCTTCAGGATAATGGCAAAGGCTTTCAGGTGGAGCGCAATACAAAGGGATTTGGACTCAGGGGAATGCAGGAACGAGTCACTGCTTTGAACGGTCAGTTGGAGATTGTCAGCGAACCAAATACAGGTTGTCTCATTGCAGCTAAATTTCCCACAATAGCAGATTAGACCTCTCCAAAAAACAATGTAGAGACGTGCCATGGCACGTCTGGTACAAGGGTTGTAGACAACGCACAATTAATTTCTGGAGATGTCTATTGAGAACCAACAAAGAGCAAATTTGAGCCTTGAGGGAATTACCGAATATTATTGTAAAATATTTACTAAAATTTCGTAAATTTAGGTTTTATTAGCCCAATATCAAGTTTAATAATTTTACGGTTGCTAAAAAACTTGCCTTGTTGTGTCCCACCGTTAAAAGCGGATGGGTTCTTGATGGGTTCTTAAATTATTTCTTATAACTCACTTATAACTAACTCACTTATGATTCGGGTATTGCTGGTTGAAGACCAAGAGATTGTCCGTCGTGGCTTGAAAACTCTATTAGAGATTCAGCCCGATTTAGAAATAGTGGCAGAAGCAGAAAACGGTCAAAAAGCGATTCATCAGATGGAAAGTCTTTATGGTAGGAATTTTCAACCCGATGTCGTGTTGATGGACATCCGAATGCCCGTAATGGATGGAGTTGCTGCTACCGAGCAGATTTGCAAGCAGTTTCCAGACACAAAGATTCTGATTCTTACAACCTTTGATGATACTCCATATGTCTCCAGAGCCTTACGCTTTGGAGCTAAAGGATACTTATTGAAGGATACACCGGCACAGGAACTAGCAGCAGCAATTCGTTCGATTCACAAAGGGTATACTTACTTCGGACCCGGAATTTTGGAAAAGATGCTAAGTGTCGTACCAGTTTCTGAGCCAGAAGCACAAAAAGAGCCACCAGAGGAACTCGGGCAACTCACTCTCAGAGAACGAGAAGTTTTGTGTTTGATTGCAACGGGTTTAAGCAATCGAGAAATTGCCCAAACTCTCTTTCTTTCTGAAGGGACAGTCAGAAATCACATCACTCATATTCTGACTCGACTCAATTTACGCGATCGCACTCAAGCCGCGATTTTTGCTAATACCTTTCTATGTTGGCTGAAGAACTCTGAGTTGCCAACAAAGACTAGAGTGTAAATTAATACAAAAACATTGGACTGTTGGAAAATTGGAGGTAAAACCTCTGTTTTCATCAAAAAGATTGTGTAGAGACGCTTTCATGAGAGCGCGTCTCTACATTGTCTAACAGAATCAAGTCGCGGCACCCCTAAGATTTTGGTGTACTGTATTGACACTCCCCATGCGTAGAACCCAGGGGATTCTAGTTTCACAGAGCTAACTTTAATACACAAGGGCGCTGCCGTTCCTCTCACCGAATGACCGTGTATGAACGCATCATCTAGTTTGAGCAAGTGTACCCAGGGGTTTGCTCTCCACAAGCGTACTGGAATACGTAGTCCAGAGTTTGGGCGTGCCCCGCCCTACCTTTTTATGCACAAAAACTCACGTTTCCTGGTGGTTGGTACTCTTTTGAGTCCATGCGTTTTAAGGGTTGTTCGCGCCCTTGCTGTTGCCATCATTTTACGTCGTAGTTTTATCGGTGATACCGACGAATTCTCACCTGTGGCAAGCCAACATGAATATTATATACGACAGTGGGAATAAATTCCCCTTGGCGTCGCCCATAATTAGAAACTAGGGGCTTGCGCCCTCCAATTTCCGGTCAAATCATCAGTCAAACCATTTTGGCTAATAGCTGAGCTAAGACCTGAGTATCTGTGTTTAAGCATTAGCCTGGAACTTTCAAAAACTCGAAATCTTGTTGTATGTTAATCTGACTCTTACTGATATCTTGCAACACAGCAATGAGGTCATTTTGATAGTAAATTCCAGTATCTAATTTACTGCTACTGCCAAGACTGAAATTGCTTTCTGCAAGAGTATAGTTCCCTTCACGGACTTGGATTTTATCTACACCTACTTCCCAATCGACAATCTTGGCATAGTTATTACCTTGATTGTAGTAATACACTTCAGTCCAGGAACCCAAAACGAAGGTATCTTTTCCACTACCACCAATAAGGGTGTCCTGTTCGTTGGTTCCACCGCCGTAACCGACAAGCGTATCATTGCCATTCATACCATATAGGGTATCGTTACCTTTACCACCAGATAAAATGTTGTCGAATGCGTTACCAGTAATTTTATTATCGAGTTCGTTGCCGTAACCTGCGATCGCAGCGCTGCCAATTAACTCCAAGTTTTCAACATTAGCGGCTAAGGTGTAACCATCCACGTAAGACTTAACTGTATCGATTCCTTCTCCCGATTTCTCAACGACTTTGTCATAAGTATAAGTGGGGAAAAGTGTATCGCCTGTTTTGACGGACTCGACAGTATCTACATAGTAAATATCATCACCGACACCACCAACAAGTGTGTCTATACCTTTGCCACCAGAGAGGGTGTCATTGCCTAGTTCACCATAGAGACTATCAATGCCATCACCTCCATAGAGACTGTCATTGCCACCACCTCCATAGAGACTGTCATTATCTGAACCACCAAAGACAAGATCATCACCTGCACCAGCAAAGATAATATCGTTGCCTTCATAACCGTAGATGGTGTCGTTTTCTCCAGTACCGTGAATTACAGGAAAAAATGTACCGTTGTCGTTGAAAGAAGTGCCTTTAATGACTGCCATATGAATTTCCTTTTGTGCAATATAATGTAGAAGAAAATAGCTTTGAGACTGAGACTGCCTGGTTTTGTTTGAGGTTTGCTCTCGTCCCTTCACTCGATAGTTTTAAGATATCCGTAAAATTTTTCACAACCATCTAATAAATGTCACGAGCGCACCATGACATTTGTCATCATGCAGATTTTTCTTAAACTTACGTGAGAGGATGTTTTAAAAGTGCCTTTTGCTGTCATGCTGTTAGCGTAGCTCCTCCCTCTACGAGGCACGCAGCAAAGCTTAGTGAGCATTTCAGTATCTCCCTAAAACCCTAGATTCTAAGCGCAATCATGCGCGCGCTAAGCGCAATTCGCAGCTCCGCCCCAGGAGGCACGCTCCACTACCGATCCGCTCAGAATGGCAAATTTATACCTTCTTACACTTTTGAAACAACCTCTGAGTTGAGCGAACTAAAAAAGATCAACCCAACCAGGCGATTTTTCATGTTCTTCTTGGATTCCGCATACGTACGAGTACGGCGTTCTCCAGGCATCGCTCGTAGCTGGGGTATTTGTTGCCATGCGATTTTTCACGGCAACTCCTCAAACCACTACGCAGCGTGGCTTCTTCCACAGAATTATTCTCAATAGTTCAGAATTCATGAAAATGACTAACGGAAAAATCAGAGCTTAGGAAACTGTCCTGCAGCACTGCCTTACCGTTGCGCGTCTACGTTTTCTAATATTAAGTGCATCTTCATGGCGAATTGGTATAATTCCACCTTCAGCCTTTTTTCGTGCTGTTTTCAACCGGTCGAACTTACGTTAAATTAGGCTACAACTCAACAATCCAGAGTAGAGGCGCTGCTAACAGCGCCCTTACGCATTTTTCATCTAAAATCCCGAATTGGTAGCTTAAAAATCCAAGATGATTTACAGTAACCACAAACAAAGACCTATCGCTGTTGATTTATTTGCTGGTGCTGGTGGCATGACTCTTGGTTTTGAGCAAGCAGGATTTGACGTACTTGCATCTATAGAAATTGATCCAATTCATTGTGCGACACATGAGTTTAATTTTCCTTTTTGGACTATTTTATGTAAAAGTGTCGTGGATATTACAGCAGCAGAAATTAGAAGTCGCTCCTCTATTGGTGATAGAGAAATCGATGTGGTGTTTGGTGGACCACCATGTCAAGGTTTCTCATTGATAGGTAAACGTGTTTTTGACGACCCTCGTAATTCCCTAGTCAATCATTTTATTCGGTTAGTTTTACAATTACAGCCAAAGTACTTTGTTTTAGAAAATGTTAAAGGCATGGTCCTGGGAAAGCACAAAGAGTTTATTTCAATCATCATCAATGAATTTGAGCAAAACGGTTATAAGATTCGTAAAGATTATAAAGTCTTAAATGCTGCTGAATATGGAGTGCCGCAGAATCGGGAAAGATTATTTTTGCTAGGTTGTCGTCAAGATTTGGAATTACCAAATTATCCCGATCCAATGACTAGATTGGCAAAATTAAAGAAAGCAGGGTTAAATAACCAAGTTCCATTAAGTCCTACAGTTTGGGATGCAATTGGCGACCTACCTGAAGTCGAAGATTATATAGAGCTTTTTGAAAAAGACTCGGTAATTGCCAACTTTGGAAAGCCAAGTGATTACGGAAGACAACTTCGTGGTCTTTGCTCCACAGATAACGATTATTCATATGAGCGTAAATATGACTATAGAATGCTCACCTCAAGTTTAAGAACAAAGCATACTTTAGAATCTATCAAAAGGTTTGAGTTTACTCCCGCTGGGAAAACAGAACCTGTCAGCCGCTTTTATAAACTTGCTCCTGAAGGAATATGCAACACACTTAGAGCAGGAACTGCTAGCAATAGAGGAGCTTTTACTTCTGCTAGACCAATTCATCCATTTACCCCAAGATGTATTACTGTGCGCGAAGCTGCGCGTTTACATTCTTATCCAGATTGGTTCAGATTTCATGTGACAAAATGGCATGGATTTCGGCAGATAGGAAATTCTGTTCCACCGTTATTAGCTAAGGCAGTAGCATCAGAAATTCTTAAAGTTCTTGATGTATGTTTATCTAAACCTGGAATGATACAAGAGTTAGGAAACGAAAATTTACTAATGTTTGATATGTCTCAAGCAGCTAGATATTATGGGGTAAATCCGCAAATTATAGAACCAAGAGCGAGAAAGTCAAGGTAGTACAAGAAAAACACTACAGGCTAGTCCTCGCAGAGCAAATTTCCGAAACAGATTTAAAAAACTACAGGATTTACGAGTAAGCTGTAGGGTGCTTTAGCAACCGCGCTAACACACCCACAGTTAATACTAAGTCCAAGCTCGGAAAAATGTGCCATCCTCCCAAACTGCGGCAGTACGTTGCTCAATTGCAGCTAATACCTTATTGCTAAGAGGTTGGAAAGCCCGGGCTACATTCACATTTTCTTCCAATTGCTTGACCGTTTCCGCCGCAATGACGCAAGAGTGAACACCAGGCTGGGACAAACTGTATCCCATAGCTTGCTGCATACCATCCAATCCGCCTGGTTTGAACAACCGACCATAAGCCGGTACTTTCATAGCAATCACGCCGACATTTTTTTGTTGTGCTAAAGGAAGAACGACTGGGAGAAATGGGCGTGGGTGGTGTTTGTCGGCAGCATTAACAGGGATAAGCGTTGTGTGGAAGGGATAGCGACGCAATCCTTCAGCAATCACCTGTGGATCATGATGTCCGGTTATGCCAACAAACCGGACGAGTTTTTGCTGCATCGCCTCTTCTAAAGCTTTGACTGCGCCAGATGAACTAAAGATAGTGTTGAGTTCTTCACGGAAAGAGACGTGATGCAATTGCCACAAGTCAAGATGATCTGTGTTTAGACGTTTGAGGCTTCTTTCCAATTCCCGCCATGCACCATCACGGTCTCTTTTATCTGTTTTACTTGCTAGAAAAATTTTTGAGCGATGGGGTGGTAGTACTTTCCCAAAATAATCTTCACTTGGTCCATAACCAGCAGCAGTATCAAAATAACGAATGCCAAGGTCAAGCGCTTTCTCGATAATTGCTACAGCATCACGTTCTCTTCCTTGCCAGGAGAGTGGCGTTTGACCAGCTCCTCCCAACCCAAAAATGGGGACTTTCACTCCTGTGCGTCCCAGCACTCGTTCTAGCATCGTCGCTGGTGGTGTAGCAGTGTCAGCTGCTTGTTGTTGCAAGGCAGATGCTCCTACTACACCGCCTGCAACCGCAACACTAGTAATGAGGAAGTTACGCCGCGTCGTGTTTCCTGACATAGTTTGCTTCAAGGGTAAATCCGGTGTTCTTTTTTTGAACCCTCCGCGCTCTCTTGAGACGCGGATTCACGCCACATTCAAGGGCTAGCTTTTCGCCCGATTCGGCTATCTGGCTAGCGATTAGTGACTCGTTGGAGACCCGCTCCGAGGGAGAATCAGACTGCCTGCTTTCAGACGGGCTTACTTGCTTGCGGGTTAAATGTCGTTGATACGCCTCCAACAAGACTGGTTCCAGCCTCAGATACTCGTTTTGAGCATCTCGCAACATCAACTTATCCTGATTGACGTGTCTACTCAAAAATGCACTGAACAAATCACGATGATGTTCTGGAATACCAGTTATATCCCGGTGAACTCGTTCTGACAGTGATTTTTTGATGCGCCTACCGTCTAAATGAGTCTGAGACAGCGCTGTCTTTTGAGTAGAGAACTTAATGAATGAACCGTTGGCACTTTCAGCCTTGCGTTTCAATTCAGATTGAACAAATCCGGGTGACTTGGCAGAAATTGCTTTACCATATCGTTTCTGCCATCCCTTAACACTTACATTTTCAGTTTTGATATGTTTGCCATGTCTCAAAATTTCGTTGACGACACGACGGTTCCTAGTTTCAGCATGTGCTGTTTTACGACGTTCTAGTTCACGTTTCTTCTTTGCGGCTTTGCGGTAATTGTTGGACTTTTTCCATTGCTGCTTACCTTTCTTGGGTTTACCTTTTTTGACAACAGTTTTACGTCCAATGCTAGCTTCAAAGTCCTGCTCAAAGTTATTGGGATTATTGGCACGTTGAGAGCGTTGCATCTGCCGCTGTAGTCTGGTTATTTCCTTAAAAAAGGTAGGGACTCTATCCGCAAAGGGCAACAAACCAGCGTGACTATCTGCAACAAAAGCAATATTAGAAACATTAAGGTCTAAACCAACTATCCCGTCAGAAACATAGTTCTGAGGTTTTTGGTAAGGCACACCCTCATTAACAAGCTGACAGTACCAACGACGCTTACCACAAAGGTGCCGTCGGATAAGGCGGCAGTACTTAACAGGGCAGGAAAGACTATACTGATTGACAACATTCTCGGTATCAATGATTGCTGGAAGTTCTAATCCAAACCACATAACACGGTTGTCTTTCCATTTAATGCCTTGCTTGTTAGTCTTGCCTTCAATACAACGAAATCTAGATTCAACTTTAAAGCGCACATCTTTTGCTTTACCAAATAACACACGCTCAACCGCTTTAAATGCACGAGTTGCTAATTTCTGTTGAACCTGAGCGTCTATCTTTTGAGCAATCCATTTTGAGTCCTTGGCTGCTTTGTTGGCGTAGGACTGTAGGTCATAGTCCGTAAATCGCTTTTGCTCACGAGCGCCCTTAAAAGCGTCACTACGCTCCTTTTTCCGGTCACGAGATATCCCTTTTGCTGCTTGATATGCCTCGGATTTACGCACTAACTCCATCCGGGTTTTAGCTTCTCCAAGCACATTGTTATACAGTCTCAAGGCTGCATTAAACCGTGACTGTAATTCTGAATCTTGCTTGCTGCTCACCTTAAGAGGTAGTTCTAACACGAACGATGGTTTAGTACTCCGTGGCATAACTTGCAATCACCTCCTATATTTGTTAATCTGTTTTTAGTATATGGCTATGTTCTAAAAATGTCAACGACAAAAGGTCAAAAAAGGGTAAGAAATCAACCAGTTTTTTATGAAGAGATAAAAGAACCACATAGAATAATGTTGACTCCCACGGCATGGAAAATATTACAAGATACTGCGAAAGTTCAGAATACAAGTGTTAGCGAAGTTATTGAGTTATTGGCAAGAAAGATCGAAGGCTGATAAATCAGCTTGTATCGGTGAACCCAGCCCTTACGGCGGGTTTCCCAACCTAGGGGACTGGTGAACCAGAAGGGCATTCCACCCCGACATAAATAACGTATGAGGTTCAATTCATTTAATTTCTTGAACCTCATACTTTGGGGCTATCTGCCTCCCGCGTCATTTTAGGTATGTTACCTAAGAGGTTGTTTGAAAAGTGGTTGGCTGTGATTTTTGCACATTGATCCCCCCTAGCCCCCCTTGGAAAGGGGGAACCGCGGAATCAAAGTCCCCCTTGGAAAGGGGGATTTAGGGGGATCTAGAACACTTTGCTACCGACAGTAGGACTTTTAAAACATCCTCTAAGGAATCCCCTACGTTAAGCGATCGCATTTTATAACAAAGTAAAGACGCGAAATTTCGCGATCTCCCGTGAAATTTAGTTCGGACATTTCAATTGACTAATTCAATGTTGCATTTTTCCTAGCAAAATCCCGATGAAGTTGATACTGCAAAATTTTTTGCTGCGCCATTGCATAATTATCGCTAGACGTTGGCACTTCTTCCAAAAGTCTAATCGCTTGTTCCCACCGTTTGACAACTATTTTCCACTCATCTGTACTTTGTGCTGACTTTGTTAACTGAGCTGCAATTTTACCTTTGTTAATTGCCTTCTCAAAAGTGTCATCTTTGGGAGTAGGTTCCGGAGTTACTTCTAATCGATTTTCCAGAGATTGATTGACATATGACATACTTTGTTGAACCTCTGGCAAATTAGTAAACAAGTATATCCATAAAGATATTAAAGAAATCAAAACAAGTGTGAAAACTCTTTTTGGTAACTTGCGATATTTAACAATTAAGTCAACCACGGTTGGCTTTTTTGCAGATATTTTGTCATTTTGTTCAATTTCAGTGGCATTGACTTCACTCGGCTGATTATTTTCCGTTTTTACATTTGTTTCTTCATCAATTTTTTCAGCCGTGTTTTCTGGTTCATTACTAATAGCATCGGCAAAAATCAGACGGTACTTAAATAAATACTCGATTTGGTAAAAAATAGCAGCGCTGAGTATCCAGGAAATAGCAAAGATGGCTTGCAGATTTTTGTGAGGTTGGTTGTAGGTGTCAAGAATTTTTTCGTAGTTGAGTTGAAATAGAGGTAAAAAAGGAGTTGAAAGCAATATTGCAATCAGAGTAGAGAGGACAAACACAAGCCAGCTATATAAACTTTCCCACCAACTTATGAGTCCAGGAACTAATCCCTTGATGTTATTTGTCCGTTCTCCTGGAATGGCGGGGATGAGGCGACCGAGAAAAAAGTGATGAAAAAAGGCGATCGCTGGTATTGGTAATATTAGTAACAATATTACGAGCACAGTCAACAGTTCTGGGTTGTCTGACCATTTCGCAAAATACGAGTCCAAACCATTGCTACGTCTCGTCAAGGCTAACAACCCAGTCATCAACATCGATAGCATCAAAGCGTTTAACCAAGCACTGGGGTAAGGAAACCATGTGGGTAATCCAAATCTCATCTCACACCTACTCTGTTTACTTAAGTGAACTGATTTCTGCGCTTTTAGAAAAAGACAGCGTAATGAAAGTGCATGCACTTTCATTACATGAATTTCTCAGACATTACCATTTTCAGATTATGCTGTATCATATCGAACATAAAACCTCGTTATTGCATTCAATAATACTACGCTGCCAATAAGCAACCAATGGGAGTAATAGTAAATTTTATAAATAATTACATCTGTCTCAAGTTTGATTTTAAAAAGAATTGCCGAAAAGAGCGAAATTATACCCTTCCACACATCAAGTTATGGAAGTGTCAAAATCGAGAAAGATGATGCACATTTAATTTGCCCAGCATCTAAAGACAATGAGGAAGAGAAACAGGCTTTCTCAATGCATGAATTTTGAATTTAGAATTGCTTAATGCCACCTTTACCCAAATACACTCAGCAACCTTGGACAGAAACATACAGTGAAATAATTGATGTTCGTTCAAGCAGCGAATTTGCGGAAGATCACATCCCTGGTGCTATTAATTTACCAGTGCTAGATGATGAAGAACGCGCCCAAGTAGGAACGATATACAAACAAGTGTGCCCCTTCACCGCCCGGAAAATCGGTGCTGCTTTGGTTTCAAAAAACATCTCCCAACATCTCACTCAACATTTTGCCGAAAAACAAAAGGACTACCATCCTCTGGTTTACTGCTGGCGGGGTGGACAACGTTCCAATAGTATGGCTTTGGTGCTGGCGCAAATTGGTTGGCGCGTAACGTTACTTGAAGGCGGTTACAAAACTTATCGCGCTTATGTCCGCCAGCAATTAGAAAATTTGCCAGAAAAATTTACTTATCAGATATTATGTGGTCTAACTGGCAGTGGCAAAACCCATATTTTACAGCAAATGCGCTTAAGCGGTGCTCAAGTTTTAGATTTGGAAGCTTTAGCTAACCATCGCGGCTCTTTGCTTGGCGAAGAATGGGAAGGGAAACCTTCACCCCAACCCTCTCAAAAATATTTTGAATCTTTGTTATTGCAACAACTGCAAAGCTTTAATCCTGCTGAAACGGTGTGGTTAGAATCAGAAAGCAACAAAATTGGAAAAGTTTATCTACCTCAGTCTTTGTGGGAGAAAATGAAACAGGCTAGCTGTGTAGAAATTCAGTTACCTATTGCCCAAAGAGTCCAGTTTCTCTTACAAGAATACCCACATTTAACAACTCATCCCGATATTTTAAAAGCCAAGCTAGAAAAACTTAAATCCCGCTATGGAAAAGAAAAATTAAGCGAATGGTATCAGTTGATTAATGCTCAAAAATGGGAATTATTTGTACAAGATATGTTACAGTTCCACTACGATCCAACGTATAGTAAATCCATGAAACGGGACTTTACAAAAGTAGAGCGATCGCTATCCATACCTGATTTATCGAATACCAGTTTTAATAGTTTGTTAAATTCTCTTTTGCCAAATCAGGTGACAGCAAATTTGTAAAGCATATCTACCAAATATAAATAGTATGGAATGCGTGACACTGCCTTAACGCATTTATACTACTTTACAACGCCACTCGCTTCCCTCGGGAAAGCCATCATTCGGGCTCGCTCGTCTTTGCGGCTTTGCGCGAAATTATTTTTATTGTGTCATCATAACCGTAAATATACCGTTATGAGTCACAATTTTGCCAGCCACAAAATTTAAACTCAAGCTATAAATATGAAGATTTCTCAACGTCATCCTTGGCCTTTGACAGTAGATGAAGCTATCAAAATTCAAGAAAAGCTAAAAGATGAAGTCATAACTGAAGACAAACTCAAAGAACCTGTGCAGTACGTAGCAGGGGTAGATATGGGTTTTGAAGAAGATGGTACGATTAGCCGTGCAGCTGTAGCGGTGCTAAGTTTTCCTGATTTGCAGCTGCAAGAAACCAGCCTCGCACGCCGTCCTACAACATTTCCCTACATCCCTGGATTCCTTTCATTCCGGGAAATACCCGCAGTCTTAGACGCACTTGAAAAGATTAAAATAATACCAGACATTATCTTATGTGATGGACAGGGAATTGCACATCCCAGAAGATTTGGCATAGCTTGTCATCTAGGATTAATTGTGGATATGCCTACAATTGGTGTAGCAAAATCGTTATTAGTTGGTAAGCATGAGGAGATCCCAGATATACGAGGTAGCTGGCAACCATTAATACATAGAGGAGAAACAATTGGAGCAGTTTTACGGACACGAGTAGGAGTCAAGCCAATCTACGTCTCTAGCGGTCATAAAGTCAGTCTACCAACAGCAATTGATTACGTATTGCGTTGCACAACAAAATATCGGTTGCCAGAAACAACACGCATCGCCGATAAACTAGCGTCTAACAGATAACGGTAAAACTAGCGAAGTTCTTGTGGACAATGGTTGAAGTGGGTGGTAAATCAGTCACCCTAGTAGCTGAAATGCAAGAACTTGCAGGCGATCGCTTGAAGACACAAGGTTTCCACACTCTTGGAGTTTTTTAGATGAATTCTGAAAATATCAATCATCCATTTCTCCATCTCAAGGTTCGCTCTTTGCTGCTGCGGCTTTTACTCATATCTATCGTTCTTGGGATTGGGCTAGGAGTAATTCAAGCCACTATTGGCTTAAAATTCAACCCTCTAGTTTTGAATTTAATCCTTTACATCTTCGTGTTCGGGTTACTTTGCCTTTGGACATTGGCAGATTTTAAGCGCTTAGGAGTTCACCTGCGGTATGTAGTTGGTCGTTTGCCAAGTAACTATAGATGGTTGCCGATGGTAGGCTTAGTTATTCTGTTGCTCCTGTTTTCCATGGGTTCCTACTTAGTACTGTTTTACCTACTGTCATTAGTGGCTCCATCATTTATAGAAGCAATTTTACGCGACGTTGCCAACAACCCAACACCTTACAGAAGTGCGCCACTGTTGTTCAACCTGCTGGGAGTAATTGTGTTGGTAGTGGTTGCGCCGATTACTGAAGAATTCCTTTTTAGGGGGATTATTTTGCAGCGCTGGGCAAGCAAGTGGGGTATTCGAGCAGGATTGTTGAGTTCGTCGCTGTTGTTCGGAATTGGACACGCGAATGTCGTGGGATTGTCTATGGTTGGAATGGTTTTGGGGCTGTTATATATCAAGACACGCTCGCTGATCGTGCCGATCGCCTGCCATGCTTTGAATAATTCTTTTGTAGTCGCAATGGAACTGTTCTCAAATGGCTCGAAGACTGTCTCAGCCGTGAACAGGTTAGAACAATTACGTTATAGCTTGTGGTTCGGTATCCTGTTTATAGTTCTCTCACTACCTGTGCTGGTACGCTTTGTGTCTCAAAACTGGCCGCGCAAAAATGCATCTGTCCCTTATTTCATCAACTCTTTTCAAAAAGAGTCATGAAAGAACAAGAAAGGTAATGCTCAATGGTATAGATATGTATAGAATTCTATAGAGATATAAAATATATATTTTAAAGATGCAGACATTTGAAGCAAATTCCTCAATGCATCTGTCAGTTGTGCCAAGACATTCCCAGCCTCTAAAGATTATCGCCCTAGGAGATAGTTTAATATATGGGTTTGGCGATCCAGAAGGAGGTGGCTGGGTCGAGAGACTGCGACGGTGTTGGATGCTACCTGACAGCGCCGGTCATGTTCTTTATAATTTGGGAGTGCGGGGCGATCGCATCCTGCAAGTAGCGCAAAGGCTAGAAGTGGAATTTCGCCATCGAGGTGAACTGCGAAACCATGTTCCCGACTTGATTATCCTGTCGGTAGGAGTCAATGATTCAGCACGGTTAGGTCGTCCAAATGGACGAAACTATACAGATTTTGCCGTTTTTGAATCGCAAATTGCATCTTTGCTTGATCAGGCGCAGCAACTATGTCCAGTTTTATTTGTAGGAATGGTTCCAGTTGATGAAGCTAAGATGCCATTTCTGGATTGCTTGTACTACAATCACGCTGACCAATACCGCTACAAAGAAGCTCTTAAAGTCGCTTGCACCGAACGGGGGATTCCTTATCTCGATATTTTCCAGCAATGGATAAATCGCGGTGAAGCTTGGAGACTCAAACGCATAAGCGACGACGGTCTTCACCCTAATACCCTAGGGTATCAAACTCTGTTAGAGGATGTGATGAATTGGGAAGCTTTTGCTTCCTACAATTACAGTTCCTCCTACCAGCTCACTTCGTCATAGGGATATCACTGCTTTAGAGTTGTCCATTTTCTTTTATGTCAGCTTATTGCGGAAAACAGTATAACCTTGGGTACTACCTTTGAGTGCAACTTAATATTAGTATTAACTCCACTTAACGACTTGTTGGAGTAAATTTAGGGTTCGTTCCACTAAGAGCAAAGTAGTAAGTTCATAAACTTTTAACTTGGATAGTCAGGGCGGGGAAGATGCCCTACCCACAAAATATTGATTTATAAGCAACATACAAATTAAATGTCTTTAGCTTACTACTTTGCCTAAAACAAAAGCTTGTACTATACCATTAACATGGTTCAAACCGTTATTTTTTATTACCAACCTAGTTTGGATTTGGCTAATGAAAAGCGAATTAGGTAAGGATAATTTACTACAATATGATACTACGTTTATAGCCTCACTATGACTTGCCTTTTTATTGCATGGGACAAGTTATGAAAATTTTCAATTGATGGCAAGCTAAGCAAAAAATTCAGTTCTCAAGTTTGTAGTTCCCAAGCACAGCTACATACTCATTCACTTGTTCATACAATACGTTATTATTTTTATTTTTCAAACTAAAACATACAGCAAATAACCTATCACATTTGAAACTGTGTGTTAATAACAATTAACATCCAATCCAAGCAGTAAAACATCCGAATTTAGCCACAGAAGGTTGACAGATTTCAGCGATATAAAGAATCATCTTAGGAACACCGGATAGTCGCTTGTAAGGAAAACATGCACACAGTTGTTCTTGTTCTGGTTGAGGTAGTGATTGTTATTGGACTATCACGGTTAGTAGGGCTTGCCTTCCGGTGGATTAACCAACCACTCGTTATTGGAGAGATTGTTGCTGGGATTATGCTCGGACCATCTCTTTTTGGTTTGGTTGCTCCGGGGTTAGCAGCTACCTTGTTTCCACCTGAGACAATTCCCTTCCTCAATGTGCTGTCTCAGGTAGGGCTGATATTTTTCATGTTTTTGATTGGGCTAGAGTTAAACCCCAAATACCTGAGCGGCAATTTAGAAGTAGCGATATTAACATCTCACGTCAGTATATTAGTACCGTTTTCACTGGGAACGCTGCTAGCGGTTCTGCTGTATCCTTTAGTTTCCAATGCGAGCGTCTCGTTTACCGCCTTTGCTCTGTTTTTGGGTGCGGCAATGTCGATTACCGCTTTTCCGGTACTGGCACGTATTATTACTGAAAACAACTTGCAAGGAACTCGTTTGGGAACTTTGGCGCTCACTTGTGCAGCAGTGGATGATGTGACCGCTTGGTGTTTGTTGGCGGTGGCGATCGCCGTTGCACATACTGGTAGCATTGTCAAAGCTATCCCCACCATCGTCTATTCCCTGATCTACATCGGTTTGATGGTGACAGTGGGGCGAACTTTCTTGCAACGCCTTGCCAAGTACTACCGCCGCACCAGACGCCTGAGCCAATTTGTCCTAGCTTTGATTTATGTGGGAGTAGTGGCTTCTGCTTTAATTACCGAACTGATTGGCATTCACCTCATATTTGGAGCGTTTTTAGTAGGGGCAATAATGCCCAAGAATGCAGGTTTAGTGCGGGAAATAGCAGTCAAAACAGAAGATTTTGTCCTGATAGTTCTGCTACCAATGTTTTTTGCTTACAGTGGTCTGCAGACGCAAATTGGTTTGCTCAACAGTCCAGGGTTATGGGCGCTGTGCTTTGCTGTGCTAGCAGTCGCAATCATAGGTAAATACGTTGGCACGTATGTAGCAGCTCGCGTCAGTGGCATAGATAACCGACAAGCCTCAGCACTCGGTTGGTTAATGAATACTCGCGGCTTGACTGAGCTTATCGTACTAAATATTGGTCTGAGTCTCGGAGTCATTTCGCCGCTACTGTTTACCATGCTGGTGATTATGGCATTGGTAACAACATTTATGACCTCGCCACTGCTAGAGCTAACCTATCCGAAAAAGCTCATTAAGTTAGATATGGTTGAGCAAGAACCAGAAGAAACAGGTATAGACACTTCTACTGATGAGGATCAGAGCAATCGTCCTTACAGAATTTTGGTTCCAGTCGCAAATCCCACTAGCCAAAAAGATTTGATGCAGTTAGCTGTAGCAATTGCTGTCAACTACCAACAACCCGCCGTTATTCATCCCCTCAGTTTGATTGAGCTCGAAGAAAACTATGCCTTTGAAAGTACCCCACTAGAAGCAGATAGACTGATTGCAGAGCGCCGCCAACAGCTAGAAGAATTGATTTCACGTCTAGAACCATCAGAAGCAGCCTCCTACGTACATCCAATTGTTCGCATATCAAACAATGTTGCACGGGAAACAGCACAAATTTCCTTACTCAAACAAGCTAATTTAATTCTAATGGGATGGCACCGCCCAGCTTTTAGTCAAAATCGCTTGGGTGGACGAGTCGGTCAAATTCTCACTACTGCGCCAGTGGATGTGGCGGTGTTTATAGATCGGGGAGAAGAGCGTTTAGAAAGCTTGTTGGTTCCTTATTCAGGAAACATTCATGATGATTTAGCACTCATACTTGCTCTGAGATTGCTAGTCAACCGCCCAACTTGTCGTTTGGTGATTTTACACGTGGTGGAAGATAATCAAATCAAAAATGAACTCAGTTACGAGTTTCAGACCATCATGGAGCAAATGCCTCAAAGTTTACGCGATCGCATTGACATTCAAATAGTCGAAGCCACAGAGCCAATTCAAGCCGTAGTCGCAGCCTCAGAAGCCGTTGACCTCACCATTGCTGGTACTAGCCGCGCTTGGGGTATCGAACGTCACTCCCTAGGACGATACACAGATGAACTCGCCATTAAGTGTCGCTCCTCACTACTTATTACCCGTCGCTACAGTCAATTCACATCTCACCTAGCCTCAGTACTTTCTAACGATAAATCAGAAGTCCAAAGTTAGATAAATGATGAATTATGAAATAATGTAATTTTCTTTTTCATTATTCAGCATTCATAATTCATCATTTATTTATGTTTAAATTACACTCTTTTTCTATTACAATGCATCATTTTAACTTGAAATCTTTAACCTTTTATGGTGTGGCAATCAGTTCAGTTTTACTTTTGTTTAAAGTTGTAACTGCTTATGGAGAAAGCAACCTCAAAGCACCCCCGGCAATGAAAAGTCGTTATGGTCTTGTGTTTAATGAAAAATTCCCAATATGCGAGAAATCAAATGTCCTAGTATTAAATATTCAACAGTCAGGAATTTACTTAAATGGATTTTTACTTCCAGCTAGCTCTTATACCAAAAGTTCTAAATTATCTGAAACTACCTCTTCTCTGACAGGTAGACTTGAAAATCGACAATTGAGTTTATCTGGAAAAGCTCCCAGGTACATCTTATGTAATCTTTCAACTTCTCAAACACAAGAAAACATCAGTCAGAAAGATAATTCCTCTATTCCAGTTAACATACAAATCCAACTGACGGATAAAGAAGATTTAAGAGGAGAAATAAATGTGACTGGCACTTCCAAAGCAATTGGATTAATAGCAATACCACAAAAGGAAAATGAACAATCTGAGCAGTCAAACAGTCATTAACCATAAATCGTTAATTAGCTATAGAGGTTCTTTCCTCATATTCAATAGATTTCTTGCAAAAATCAGATTGAAAGCTATTTGGAACCGCAGATGCACAAAGCATTGGACGCAGAGAATTAACTAGTATTGATCTGTGTCCATCTGCGGTTTCATATACACAAAAATGACTTTTGCAAGAGGTCTAGTAAAAGTACGTAGGGCATTCGCCCCACATTTGAGCGTACTACCATCTGACACCTCTGGTAGAACCGACAAGCAAAAAAAAACAGTTGTCATGGACAATTGTGAATGAGTTTTCTGGAGCAGTGAGGAGTATGGATAAGCGATTAATGAATAAGCATTTTTTCCGGTTTTGCAACTATCTGTTTCGGGTTTGCTTGTTTAGCTTGTATGCAACGATGCTTTACGGCAACACTTTAAGCGTGTACGCCCTTGAAACTGGCAATAGTACCAAAAAAACTAATCGTAATGCAGCGCCAGTAGTTAAAAAAGCTAATCGTTATGTAGCGCCAGTAGCCAGACTGGAAGATTGGCGCTTTTACCCAGAGGCGTTACAACTAGAAATGTCGCTCTCAGCAGCTTCACAGCCCCGCCACTTTTACCTCGCTCAACCCCCGCGCATTGTTATAGATTTACCTGGTACTAAGTTGGGTAGAATTCCCACTCAGCAAAATTTTTCTGGAGCAATCCGAACCATTCGCGTTTCCCAACTCAACGCAGATGTTACTCGTATTGTCATGGATTTAGCACCAGGAACTGTCATCAATCCAAACCAAGTGCAACTGCAACCCGTTTCTAGAGAAAATCCCAACCGTTGGGTATTACGTCCCTTAATTGCTAGTAACGGTACCTATTTACCTCAAGGAAACTTGCCATCTCTACCAGGTAACTTACCACCTGGCATGTACAATCCGCCTCAGCCACCAGGTAACTTACCACCTGGCATGTACAATCCGCCTCAGCCACCAGGTAACTTACCACCTGGCATGTACAATCCGCCTCAGCCACCAGGTAACTTACCAACTGGCATGTACAATCCGCCTCAGCCACCAGGTAACTTACCACCTGGCATGTACAATCCGCCTCAGCCACCAGGTAACTTACCACCTGGCGTGTACAATCCGCCTCAAGCTAGCGATTTCAGCGTACCGCCACCATTAACAACCCTACCCCCGACTAACACTAACTTTCCACAAACACCATCTGTGCGAGTACCGCCTTTCACTCCTAATAATCCCTCTCAACTCCCTAGTTCTATTGTTCCCCCGCCTTCTTCTCCATATCAGCCCAGAAATCCTAACAACGCTATTCCTTCTGTGGGTACGCCAAATTTTCCAGTGCCAAACGCCCCCAGCTATCCACCGAGTTATCCAAATTCTAGAGTGATTGAGTTTGGTGATCCCTTTCCCAACGGTACTAGGTAACTCCTGATGTCTTTGAGCAGGGAATAAAGGCATTGCGGTTTATGCCTTTGCTAGTTGATCCACGCTTGTACTCAAAAACCCATACACCCTACCACACAAGCTTTTTAGGCTGTTGAGTAGATTTGTATAGGTTTTTGGGAGCGGTAAGTGTTCTTTCTTCCTTCTTCTGTCTTCGTTCTTTTCTAGAATTTCTCTGTTTCCAGTGTTGGAGCTGATGCTCCTGGAGTATTGATGAAGAAGTTTTTCGCATCATCGTTTTCGTAGGTGCAGCTAATATCGGGTTTGTCGCTGTTCAAGTCACCCGCATAGGCAAAGTGGTTCAGACGATTTTTGCATTCGCTTACCTGGTTTGATGTCACAAGCTTTCGTTGCTCTAAAATCGCCCAGTTACTCGAACGTAAAACACATCCCGGACGCATACTGGGCTGCCCGACGTAGACTTTAAAGGGGTTGAGAGTCACAAACAGTCTGGTGTCCATCACCATAGCGCTGGCTCCATACTGCACGCAAATCTCAGCATTTGGTGCTTTGGTATCAATGAATTCTCGGCTCGCTACGTTGTTTGGAGTAAAGGTAGCCGTGGAGCTAAAAGCAATACCAATCCCAATACCCAAAACAAACACCCCTCCCAAAATTGCTATGGTGGTGAAATTAAAGATAGGCGATTGCAAGATAGAGGGTTTAGGAGTAGTAGTAGCTGTTCTACCAGTGGATTTTCGTCTCATTTTCGTTTAATCAACTTTAGGTTTTGGACAGCAGGGAGTGGGTTCAACTGCTCCCCTTCTTTCAGTATGCCGATTCTTGAGTGTCATTGTCTGTAACTTTTTCTCTTATGTTCCTACCAATTGGCATCATCAGCAAATCCGCTAGACATTTAGGCTTAACTTTAACCATTATTTTTATCTACAATAATTGCCACGCATTTTTCGTCTATTGGTTCATTCAAAATTCAACTTTTAACCAAGTATTTAATCATGAGTCTTAGACTAAAAAGTTACTATGTACAAAAGGTACTGATAAATTGACTGTATGAGAGCTTTTTATTACCTTTGATACTGGTGTCGTCAAGAAATGTAAAATAAAAATTAAGAAAATATTAATACATACACTACAAGTAAAGTGACATTTCAACGAGCCTTGGGCAAGAGTATAAAAATCTCACAATTTCAAACCCTCGTAGCCGATAGCCTGACAATTTTTTGGGGGGATTGGCTAGACTTACGTGTACGAATTGTACAAATCGCTTCGTCGGGATTAATATCTCCACTGATATATATTTTGGCTTTTGGTTTCGGTTTAGGTAGTTCCATCAAACCAGGGGCAGGAATTAGTGCTAATTATGATAACTATTTGGAATTTATTTTGCCGGGGATGGTAGCCCTGTCGTCAATGACAGTCAGCTTTGTTGGAACAACGTTTTCCATCTGCGGGGACAGACTATTTACCAAAAACTTCGACGAATTATTGCTTGTACCCGTGCATCCCCTAGCACTACATACAGGTAAAATGCTGGCGGGAGTGACGCGGGGATTAATGACTTCGTTGGGTGTGATTTTGGTGGCGCTGCTCTTTACTGGGAATTGGAATTTTCTCAACCCGTTGTTTGTGTTGATACTGGTGCTTAGTTGTGCCGTTTTTGCGGGGTTAGGAGTCATTGTAGGTTTGACGGTGAAATCTCTTGAATCAGTCGGACTCTACAACAACTTTATTATTATCCCTATGTCATTCTTAGGAGCAACGTTTTTTGACCCGAGTACATTACCAACAGCCTTGAAATTCGTAGTTTACTTGTTACCCCTGACTTACGCCAGCATCGGATTGCGTGCAGCTGTTTATATGCCATTGTCTCAGTTTCCTTGGTATAGCGTGCCGATTTTACTGGTGATGGCGATCGCTCTTTCGCTTTGGGGTGCTTACGTCTTTTCGCACCAACAAGACTAACGAGATTTTGAATTTTCTGAACAAAATTCCCGACTTCTTGAAAAAGCCGGGAATCTGAATCTGCTCGATTTTCACAATAGATGACAGGGAATAGGTTACAGTTTTTTTCCCTGTTCCCTGTCCTAACCCGCTAAAAGGGTTTTTTGTAAAGGCGTCCAACGGAAGGCGCGATCGCCACCCCTCTCAATCACCACCTTCACTCGTGGTTCCAAGCTGGGTAACGTCACCAAATACTCAATTTCCTGATCAGAAAGAATATGCCCTTCAATAATCCACAACACTAAGCCCTTTGACTTGGGTGGGAGCTGTTCGAGTTGATAGCCAACAATTGGCGGCACATAATACACATAACCTACTGCCGCGCCACTGCCAGTGCTTTTTTTGCCAAGATGAGGAGGTCTCACACCATGAACTCCTGTAAGATAGGCAGCTACATCTCCCAATCCTTTTGCACTCATGTGGAGGCTGACATAACCTGCTGCACGCAGTCGGCGTCTGTACCGACCTTCAAAGCCCCCTTCTAAAGGTACATACACACCAAGAGAGCCGAATTTTTCCAGATCACGAATTAAACCGTTGCCAGTGGTAATTAGTGCCATAATTTGATTTTTGTCCTATCCCACTTCGATATCTCTATTATTTACCGTTAAGCAATAGATTAAGTTCTACAAATTAACTTATGGGCTAGATTAAATTTTTCCGTATATACCAGCCGTCTGCATTTTCCTTATTTTGTCCAAAAACACCAGAAAAATTTGTAGACAAATAGTAGACAAAGATAAATTTATGAGCTATATTATTAGATTGTGGTCAAAAATAAAAATCAGGTTATCGTCTTACTGTCATTTCTAGCTAGTGTTAGCATCAAAAACTGATCATTGAATTCCATATGGAATAAAATAGCAGAAATTGGTAAGAGACTGGTAAACTAGAAAAGCTGCGACGACAACTTAGGAGTGGTTAGTTAAAAAACTAATGCTTGCCTTAGGGCATAAGCAGCATTCACTCCTGAAGCTCACAACAAGGCAAAACCTTAAATAAGCTTGAATTATTGTTTAAGGTAGAGGATGAAGTAGAAACTGAGCAGTAATGTTGGTTTGTAGCATTGCACAAGTCTCAGTGAATGGATACTGGGCAGCTAGCTGCACAAGTCCTACTACAACAAAAACGTGCCAGAGCAATTGCTTGGACAAAAGCATTGCTGCACAAAGCGCAAAGCTATAGCGCCTTGCAAAAAATCTAGAAGTTATCTCTTCCTAGAAGGAAGGTACTTTTGGCTGTTCTGGTGACGAATAACAAGTAAACGGATTGATTAAACAGTACGGAATCTTTGGTGAAGATCCAAAGAAGTTGAATCTGTCATTACCTAAACAGATCGACTTCACAGGTCAGTTCACAAAAAGCCGGAACTCCTCTTGACGGGCGTTGAAACAGCGTACCCGATAAGAATCCGATTCCAAAACAAGTAAGTAAAAAGGAGATCCAGTAACTGTGTCTGTAGGTATTCTCGGCACCAAACTGGGCATGACCCAAATATTTGACGAAGCAGGAGTAGCCATTCCTGTTACTGTCATTCAAGCGGGACCATGCACCGTTACCCAAGTTAAAACAAAACAGACCGACGGTTACTCCGCCATCCAAGTAGGTTATGGCGAAGTCAAGCCAAAAGCGCTGAATAAACCACTGCTGGGACACCTGAATAAAGCATCTGCCCCAGCGCTGCGTCATTTACAGGAGTATCGCATAGATAACTCCGGTGACTATGCTTTAGGTCAACAGATTAAAGCAGATATTTTTAGTGCCGGTCAAACTGTAGACGTAATTGGTACAAGTATTGGTAAGGGTTTTGCTGGTAACCAAAAACGCAACAATTTTGGTCGAGGACCAATGTCGCACGGTTCCAAAAACCACAGAGAACCAGGTTCGATTGGTGCTGGTACAACTCCCGGTCGTGTCTATCCAGGTAAGCGGATGGCAGGACGTTTGGGGGGTACGCGCGTCACAATTCGCAAACTGACTGTGGTACGAGTAGACCCAGAACGCAACTTAATACTCATCAAGGGAGGTATTCCTGGTAAGCCAGGTGCCTTAGTAGATATTGTCCCGGCAACACTAGTTGGTCGTAGTAAATAGCAGTCAGCTTGCTTTTCGCTGATGGCTAGAAGTAGATAGCTGATAGCTATGAAGAGGTAGACAGAGAAATGTTTGAGTATGTAGTCAAAAATTGGCAAGGAGAACAAGTCGAACAAAAAACGTTCGACCTCAAGGTTGCCAAACAGGAAACGGCATCTCATGTCGTACATCGAGCGTTGGTAAGACAAATGACCAATGCTCGCCAAGGAACTGCAAGTACCAAAACCCGTTCTGAAGTGAGAGGTGGCGGTCGCAAACCTTGGCGGCAAAAAGGGACAGGTCGTGCGCGTGCTGGATCTATTCGTTCACCGTTGTGGCGTGGTGGTGGTGTGATTTTTGGACCGAAACCGCGAGATTTTGAGATCAAGATGAACCGCAAAGAGCGGCGTTTAGCTTTGCGAACGGCTTTTGCGAGTCGGATTGACGATTTAATTGTGGTAGAAGAATTTGGAGATCAGATCCAGCGTCCCAAGACCAAAGAGTTAGTGGGAGCGATCGCCCGTTGGGGTTCAGATCCAGAAAATAATACCTTGTTAATCTTGTCCGAACGTACAGAAAACGTATATTTATCAGCTCGCAACGTAGAAAAATTAAAGCTACTTGCCGCTGATCAGTTAAATGTTTACGATTTGCTCCACGCCGACAAGATTGTTGTGACAGCATCAGCACTCGAAAAAATTCAGGAGGTCTACGGTGACTAGATTTGACCCCCGCAACCTTCCCGACCTTGTGCGTCGCCCAATTGTCACTGAAAAAGCGACGATTTTGATGGAGCAAAATAAATACACCTTTGAAGTGGTTCCAAAAGCAACAAAACCACAAATCAGAGCCGCAATTGAAGATTTATTTGACGTCAAGGTCGAAAAAGTCAACACTTCAAGACCACCGCGCAAAAAGCGGCGTGTTGGTAAGTTTATTGGTTTCAAGCCCCAATACAAGCGAGCTATTGTTACAGTGGCAGCTGGGGACGTAGACAAGATTAGACAAGTTCTCTTCCCAGAGGTTTAAGAAAATGGGTACTCGTTCTTATCGCCCTTACACCCCCAGTACTCGCCAAGTTACGATTTCTGACTTCTCGGAAATTACCAAAACCGAGCCAGAAAAATCGCTAACAGTATCGATACATCGTGCCAAAGGTAGAAATAATCAAGGGCGGATCACAGTTCGGCACCGGGGTGGCGGTCACAAGCGCCTTTACCGGATCATCGACTTTAAACGAGATAAGCGTGGTATTCGTGCCACAGTGACGGCAATTGAATACGACCCCAACCGCAACGCGCGGATTGCCCTTTTGCAATACGAAGACGGCGAAAAGCGTTACATCCTTCAACCCAATGGTTTGAAAGTCGGGACAACAGTTGTTGCAGGTCCAGATTCTCCCATCGAAGATGGCAACGCTTTACCCCTATCCAACATTCCCTTAGGAACCGGCGTTCATAACGTAGAATTGAAACCGGGTAAGGGCGGTCAAATCGTTCGCGCTGCTGGTGCGACTGCTCAAGTTGTGGCAAAAGAAGGTAACTACGTTACACTCAAGTTGCCTTCTGGAGAAGTCCGCCTGGTGCGCCGCGAATGCTATGCCACTATTGGACAAGTCGGTAATCTCGATGCTAGAAACCTGAGTGCTGGTAAAGCCGGTAGAACTCGCTGGAAGGGTCGCCGTCCTCAAGTCAGAGGTAGCGTCATGAACCCAGTTGACCACCCACATGGTGGTGGTGAAGGTCGGGCACCCATCGGTAGACCAGGACCTGTGACACCTTGGGGTAAACCTGCTTTGGGCTATAAAACACGCAAGCGTAAGAAACCCAGTAGCAAGTTAATTGTGCGCCGTCGCCGTAAATCTTCTAAACGCGGTCGTGGCGGTCGTGAATCTTAATAGGTGCTGAGAAAGAGTGCCAAGTACTGAGTCAAGAAAACTCGGGGCTTGGCAGTTGGGACTCAGCGCTCAAAATTCATTCAAAGAAGAAGCTAAAAACTTAGTAATTATGGGTCGTTCTCTAAAAAAAGGTCCGTTCGTTGCGGATCATCTGATGACGAAAATTGAAAAGCTCAACGAAAACAACAAAAAAGAAGTCATTAAAACTTGGTCCCGGGCTTCGACAATTTTACCCGTCATGGTAGGTCATACCATTGCCGTTCATAACGGACGCCAGCACGTGCCAATTTTTATCTCTGACCAAATGGTGGGACACAAACTAGGGGAATTTGCCCCGACGCGTACTTTTAGAGGTCACGCCAAGAGTGACAAAAAATCAAATAGATAGTTAAAAGCCCAAAATCCAGAGTGAAAACAGTCAAAATGAGTGGTTGACTCTCGAACGGACGCTTTGCAAGGGTCATCCTCTTGACAAATGGAGAAAAATATGGCAGTAGATAATACGACAGAAGTGAAAGCGATCGCCCGTTATATACGGATGTCTCCCTATAAAGTGCGTCGCGTACTCGACCAAATCCGGGGGCGCTCGTACCGAGAAGCGCTGATTATTCTAGAATTCATGCCCTATCGATCCTGCGAGCCAGTGTTGAAGGTTCTCAGAAGCGCTGCTGCTAATGCGGAGCATAACGCGGGGTTAGATAGAACGAATTTGGTCATTACTCAGGCGTACGCGGATCAAGGTCCGGTACTAAAACGGTTCCAACCTAGGGCGCAAGGTCGTGCTTACCAGATTCGCAAACCGACATGTCATATCACTGTGGCTGTCGCAGCTGACAGCGCCGCAGGCGAATAAAAAATTACCTACAGAAAGAATTTTTAGAGGAAGCATTTGTGGGACAGAAGATACATCCAGTCGGTTTTCGCTTGGGCGTAACCCAAGAACATCAATCTCGTTGGTTTGCTGACCCGAGTCGCTATCCAGAACTTCTACAAGAAGACTACAAACTTCGTCAGTACATAGAACGAAAACTGGGTAGATACGCCCAAAATAATGCCGGAATTTCTGAAGTGCGGATTGACCGCAAAGCAGACCAAATCGATTTAGAGGTACGTACAGCTCGACCTGGTGTCGTTGTAGGTCGAGGTGGGCAAGGCATTGAATCTTTACGTACCGGTCTCCAGCAACTGCTGGGCAGCAATCGCCAAATTCGTATTAACGTAGTTGAAGTACAACGAGTTGATGCGGATGCCTTCTTGATTGCTGAATATATTGCTCAGCAACTCGAACGCCGCGTTTCCTTCCGGCGTGTCGTACGGCAAGCGATTCAGCGTGCTCAACGCGCCGGCATACAAGGGATCAAAATTCAAGTCAGCGGACGGCTCAACGGGGCAGAAATCGCCCGGACAGAGTGGACTCGTGAAGGTAGAGTACCTCTACACACGTTGCGAGCTGACATTGACTACTCATACTGCACGGCAAAAACTGTTTACGGAATTCTCGGCATTAAGGTGTGGGTGTTCAAGGGAGAAATTATTCCCGGACAGGAAGAAACGACTCCCGCAGCAACGACTCGCGATCGTGATCGCGATCGCCCTCCATCTCGCCGCCAACAACAACGCCGTCGCCAACAATTTGAAGACCGCTCAAATGAAGGATAGTCATGAGTCATCAGTCATGAGTCCGGCGCTTTGTGACAAAGGACAAATGCACTAGACAAATGACACTAGACAAAAGACAAAGGACAAAAGACAAATCATGCTAAGTCCAAGAAGAACGAAATTCCGTAAACAACAGCGCGGACGGATGAATGGTCTCGCCACTCGCGGCAGCAGCCTCAACTTTGGGGATTTTGCTCTCCAAGCTCTAGAACCCTGTTGGATCACCTCCCGCCAAATCGAAGCTTCTCGTCGGGCAATGACTCGTTATATCCGCCGGGGTGGGAAAATTTGGATTCGGATTTTCCCCGATAAACCAGTCACTATGCGTCCTGCAGAAACCCGGATGGGTTCTGGTAAGGGTTCGCCCGAGTACTGGGTAGCAGTCGTCAAACCCGGACGAATTTTGTTTGAAATTGCAGGCGTTGCCGAAGAAACCGCGCGCGAAGCAATGCGATTGGCAGCTTACAAGTTGCCCATTAAAACCAAGTTCATTACACGCTCCCAAGAGGAACAGCAGGTGTAAGTTATGCCTCTTCCCAAGATTTCCGAAGCCAGAGAATTAAGTGACGAGCAACTGGCGCAGCAAATTACCGCCGTCAAAAAGGAACTGTTTCAGTTGCGCTTGCAACAAGCAACCAGGCAGCTAGACAAACCCCACAAGTTCAGACACGCCCGCCACCGCCTGGCTCAATTAATGACTGTGGAAGCAGAGCGGAAACGGGCGTCTTCCTCAAGTCAATCGGTGAAAGAATCAGAGTAAAAGATTATGGCAGTTAAAGAACGAGTTGGGTTGGTAGTGAGCGACAAAATGCAAAAAACGGTCGTAGTCGCCATCGAAAACCGCGCTCCCCATCCCAAATACGGCAAGATAGTCGTGAAAACCCGGCGCTATAAGGCGCATGATGAAGAAAATAAATGTAAAGTGGGCGATCGCGTTCGCATTCAGGAAACACGACCCCTGAGTAAAACCAAGCGCTGGGCAGTGGCAGAAATCCTGACAACCAGAATTAGCTAAACATAATTAACTAGTTGTTAGATAGCTAACAACATAAAAAGGGAGAACAATTGTGATTCAACCCCAAACCTACCTCAATGTCGCAGATAATAGCGGTGCCCGTAAACTCATGTGCATCCGCGTATTAGGAGCTGGGAACCGCCGTTACGGCTTTGTTGGCGATCGTATTATCGCCGTAGTCAAAGATGCCCAGCCAAATATGGCTGTCAAGAAGTCTGATGTTGTCGAGGCAGTCATTGTCCGCACCCGACATAACATTAATCGAGACAGCGGTATGAGTATTCGTTTTGATGACAATGCCGCAGTGATCATTAACAAAGACGGTAACCCCAAAGGAACACGGGTTTTCGGACCAGTGGCGCGGGAACTACGTGACAAAAGCTTTACCAAAATTGTTTCTCTGGCTCCGGAGGTGCTGTAATGGTAACTCAGAAGAGAAATCAGCCGAAAGTTTTTTACAAAATGCACGTAAAAACTGGCGATACTGTACAAGTCATTGCTGGGAAAGACAAAGGCAAAGTTGGTGAAGTGATTAAAGCGCTTCCCCAAGTAAGTCAAGTCATTGTCAAAGGTGTAAATATTAAAACTAAGCACGTTAAACCCCAGCAAGAAGGAGAATCTGGACGGATTGTTAATCAGGAATACCCAATCCACAGCTCTAACGTGATGCTATATTCCACCAAGCAAAACGTTGCCAGTCGCATTTCCTACACCTTCACAG
The DNA here is from genome assembly GCF_036697665.2 of Scytonema sp. PRP1. Lineage (NCBI taxonomy): Bacteria > Bacillati > Cyanobacteriota > Cyanophyceae > Nostocales > Scytonemataceae > Scytonema > Scytonema sp. PRP1. The sequence goes on from NZ_JBAHYJ020000087.1 coordinate 99,718, forward strand.
AAGAAGGCAAGAAAGTCAGGATGCTTAAGAAAACTGGCGAAATCATAGATAAATAGAAGCTAAGGAGAAGTTAGGAGTTAGGAATAGAACTCATAACTTACAACTCAAAACTTCATTGTTCCCTGACCAAGCCCAGGGATAAAAAGGACAAAAAACTATGGCAGCAATAAGACTTAAAACTGTATACCAAGAAACAATTGTCCCCAAACTGATACAACAGTTTCAGTACACCAACGTTCATCAAGTCCCGAAAGTGGTGAAAGTCACGGTAAACCGTGGTTTAGGGGAAGCATCTCAAAATGCGAAAGCGCTAGAAGCGTCTTTAAGCGAAATTGCCCTGATTACCGGTCAAAAGCCTGTAGTGACGCGAGCGAAAAAGGCGATCGCTGGCTTCAAAATTCGCCAAGGTATGCCCGTTGGTATCATGGTGACCTTAAGAAGCGAAAGGATGTATTCCTTTCTCGACCGTTTAATCAATCTGTCACTACCAAGAATTCGGGACTTTCGCGGGATTAGTCCCAAAAGCTTTGATGGTCGCGGCAACTATACTCTAGGTGTCAGAGAGCAACTCATTTTTCCAGAAGTTGAGTACGACAGGATTGACCAAATCCGTGGGATGGATATTTCCATCATCACCACGGCAAAAACTGACGAAGAGGGTCGCGCCTTACTTAAAGAAATGGGAATGCCCTTTCGGGATCAATAAGTTCATCTAAAGAGGGAACGATGGCGGTTAACGACACAATTGCAGATATGCTCACGCGCATCCGCAATGCCAACATGGCGCGGCATCAAACAACACACGTGCCATCCACAAAATTGACTCGTAGCATTGCAAAAGTGCTGCGCGATGAAGGCTTTATTGCTGAGTTTGAAGAAGCAGGAGAAGGCGTGAAGGGCAATTTAGTGATTTCCTTGAAATACAAGGGCAAGAATCGCCAGCCTCTGATCACCGCCTTAAAGCGAGTGAGTAAACCAGGTTTGCGCGTTTACTCGAATAAAAAAGAACTACCAAGAGTACTAGGCGGTATCGGTATTGCCATTATTTCGACATCAAGTGGCATTATGACTGACCGTGAAGCACGACGTCAAAACTTGGGTGGTGAAGTACTTTGCTACGTTTGGTAGTCATGAGTCATTTGTCATAAGTCATTTGTCATTCGTAAAAGACAAATAACAAAGGACAAATAACATAGACGCCCGGAGGGCGGCTTCCCGAAGGGTAGGACAAATAACAAAGGACAAAAAGTTATGTCTCGAATTGGTAAACGCCCAATTACAGTTCCTGCCAAAGTGCAAGTGACCATTGACGGCACAAAAGTGCTTGTCAAAGGTCCTAAAGGGGAACTATCTCGCGATTTGCCTACTCATGTCACAGTCTCCCAAGAAGGAGAAACATTACAAGTCAACCGTCGCGACGATTCTCGCACATCGCGCCAAATGCACGGTTTGTGCCGCACCTTGGTTGCCAATATGGTTGAAGGAGTTTCCACAGGCTTTCAACGTCGTTTGGAAATTCAAGGGGTTGGCTACAGGGCGCAAGTTCAAGGTCGGAACCTGGTTTTGAACATGGGTTATAGCCATCAAGTGCAAATCGCTCCACCTGACGGCATTCAGTTTGTCGTTGAAAATAATACCAACGTTATTGTCAGCGGCTATGACAAAGAAGTGGTAGGCAACACAGCAGCGAAAATTCGTGCTGTTCGCCCACCAGAACCTTACAAAGGCAAAGGTATTCGTTACGCCGGTGAAGCGGTAAGACGTAAAGCTGGTAAAACTGGTAAGAGTAAGAAGTAAAAATGAAGCTTACAGGTAGAGAATCAAAAGAGCGTCGCCATAGACGCATTCGTGGCAGAGTCAGTGGTTCTACAGAACGCCCACGCTTAGCCGTCTTTCGCTCCCACCAACATATTTATGCTCAAATCATTGATGATACCCAGCATCATACCTTGGTGGCAGCTTCAACTGTAGAACCAGAGTTGAAATCTAAATTAGCTTCCGGTTCTAATTGCAATGCTTCTGTTGAAGTCGGCAAATTAATTGCAGCTCGCTCTCTAGAAAAAGGGATCACCAAAGTTGTCTTTGACCGAGGTGGCAACCTTTACCACGGTCGTGTGAAAGCACTAGCAGAAGCAGCTCGCGAAGCGGGTCTAGATTTTTAAAGGAAGTCATTGGTCTAGCGTCATTAACTAATGACTAATGACTCATGACTTCTGACCATCACGAGGTAATTAAAATGGCAACTGGTCGTCGTAAAACTAACCGTACAAAAAAAGAAGAAACCAACTGGCAAGAGCGAGTCATCCAAATCCGACGCGTCAGTAAAGTCGTCAAAGGAGGTAAAAAACTTAGCTTCCGGGCGATAGTCGTTGTCGGTAATGAACGTGGTCAAGTTGGCGTGGGAGTAGGCAAAGCCTCAGATGTGATTGGTGCTGTAAAAAAAGGCGTAGCCGACGGCAAAAAGCATCTCATAGATATCCCCATGACCAAATCCAACTCCATACCCCATCCTATTGATGGTATCGGCGGCGGCGCTAAAGTGATGATGCGACCTGCTGCTCCTGGTACTGGGGTAATTGCTGGTGGTGCTGTGCGTACAGTACTCGAATTGGCAGGAATTCGTAATATCCTCGCTAAGCAACTTGGATCAAATAATCCTCTCAATAATGCCAGAGCCGCAATTAATGCCCTAGGTACCTTGCGAACCTTTGCAGAAGTTGCCGAAGACCGAGGCATTCCTGTTGAAAATCTTTACATTTAAAAATCGATATTTGTCCTTAGTCCTTGGCAAATGACAAAGGACAAATCATAGGTGACTAATTTTACATAAGGTTTCGACTATGAGACTCACTGATGTTCGTCCTCAAAAAGGCTCTAAGAAACGCCCTCGTCGTTTAGGTAGGGGGGTTTCTGCCGGTCAAGGCGCTAGTGCCGGTAAAGGTATGCGTGGTCAAAACGCGCGTTCTGGTGGCGGTACCCGACCTGGATTTGAAGGGGGTCAACAGCCATTGTACCGCCGTATTCCTAAGTTGAAAGGCTTTCCCCTCATTAATCCTAAGAAGTACACTACGATTAATGTAGAAAAGCTAGCCTCCCTGCCTGCAAATACAGAAGTCACACTGAGCTCCTTAAAAGAAGCTGGTATTCTCACTGGGAGTCGAGGATCTTTGAAGATTTTGGGGGATGGGGAATTGAGCGTTCCGCTCAAGGTGCAAGCGGCTGCTTTTACAGGTACAGCTCGTAGCAAAATTGAGGCAGCTGGTGGGAGTTGCGAAGTAGTTTCAAAGTAAGCCAAAAAGCGCGCACCTACGACAAGCCTACCCCAGCCAAGCGCCTCACTTAACTAGCAAGGTAGCCCTTTATGATCAGTCGAGACAAAGCCCCAACGGCTCAAGAAACTTTTATGCAGATGGCGCAAGCAGCAGGGCTGCGAGGTCGGCTGCTTGTCACCCTCGGTATTCTCTTTTTGATTCGTCTTGGCATACATTTGCCCATACCAAATATTAATCGAGACGAGTTTGCCAGAGCTATCCAAGGTAATAACCAAATATTAAGCTTTTTGGATATCTTTTCTGGAGGTGGACTCTCTGCTTTGGGAGTCTTTGCCTTGGGTATTTTGCCTTACATTAACGCTTCGATTATCATCCAATTGCTCACCGCTGCCATCCCAGCTTTAGAAAATTTACAGAAAAATGAAGGTGAAGCAGGACGGCGCAAGATTTCCCAAATTACACGCTATGTGTCTTTGGGTTGGGGGATTATTCAAAGTGTCTTCCTAGCAGCGTTCTGGCTCAAACCCTTTGCCTTCAACTACGGACCGATTTTTGTCATTGAGACAGCGCTCGCTCTTGTAGCTGGTTCGATGTTTGTCATGTGGGCATCAGAAGTCATTACAGAGCAAGGTGTTGGCAATGGTGCATCTTTATTGATTTTTGTCAATATTGTGGCAACACTGCCAAAAGCCTTGGGCGACACTATCGATTTTGTACAAAGCGGAAGCCGAGAAACAGTAGGTCGCGTTATCGTACTACTGCTGCTTTTCATCGCCACGATTGTTGGAATTGTGTTTGTCCAAGAAGGAATCCGCCGCATTCCGATTATTTCTGCTCGCCGTCAAGTTGGTCGCAGAATTTTTGCAGAGCAGCGTAACTACCTACCCCTACGACTCAATCAAGGGGGCGTCATGCCGATTATTTTTGCAACTGCAATTCTGAGTTTGCCCCTTTTGGCAGAAAACTTCATCCGCAATCCAGAGTATTCAAAAATAGTTAACACTTATCTGATCCCAGGTGGTTCTCAGCCTTGGGTATATGCCCTTATCTACCTAGTTTCGATTGTGTTCTTTAGCTACTTCTATTCTTCGTTGATTGTCAACCCAGTTGATGTGGCGCAGAACTTGAAGAAGATGGGATCTAGTATACCAGGGATTCGTCCGGGAAAGGCAACTAGCGAGTATATTGAGCGCGTTCTTAATCGACTCACTTTTTTAGGTGCTATCTTCTTGGGCTTGATTGCGATTATCCCTACCGCTGTTGAAAGTGCTTTGAATGTGCGAACCTTTAGGGGACTAGGTGCTACCTCTCTCTTGATTTTAGTGGGTGTAGCGATTGATACATCAAGACAAATCCAAACCTATGTTATCTCTCAGCGCTATGAAGGAATGGTGAAACAATAGTGACACGAGTAATCTTCTTGGGACCGCCTGGAGCTGGTAAGGGAACGCAAGCGAAAACGCTAGCTGACAACTGGAATATTGCCCATATTTCTACGGGTGACATACTACGCCAAGCCCTAAAAGAGCAAACGCCTTTGGGTGTCAAGGCTCAAGGTTATATGGACAAAGGTGAGTTGGTTCCTGATCAGCTAGTGCAGGAAATGGTGCAGGAACGTTTGAGTCAGCCTGATACTCAATCAGGTTGGATTTTGGATGGCTTTCCCCGTACCGTTAATCAAGCAGTTTTCTTAGAGGAGTTGCTGCAAAAGCTAAACCAGCATGGCGAAAAGGTGGTCAATCTGGAAGTGCCAGACGAAATTCTGATAGCGCGCTTGCTGCAGCGAGGAAGAAAAGATGACACCGAAGAGGTGATTCGTCGCCGCTTAGAAGTCTACCGCTCTGAAACGGCACCCTTGATTGACTTTTACAGCAGTCGCCAGACTCTGCTCAGTGTCAACGGCGATCAGTCCCCAGAAGAAGTCACTAGCGAATTGCACAAGCTCATCGCCTAGAAAGAGGGAATAGGTTACAAGTTTGAGGTAACAGGTTTTTCCCTGTCGCTTGTTCCCTGTTCCCTGTCCCGACAGATCTATGTCAAGATTGGATAAGATATATTAATAAACTGTTGATATATTCTCCGAATTATGTTTTTTAGCAGGCTACAACACGCTGCAACAAACCAGGAGACTGTTGAGTTGAGGAAAAAACTTGTCTAAGCAAGATTTGATTGAAATGGAAGGCACGGTCACAGAGTCCCTGCCAAATGCAATGTTTCGCGTTGATCTGGATAACGGCTTTAATGTCTTGGCTCACATTTCTGGCAAGATTCGCCGTAACTATATCAAAATTTTACCTGGCGATCGCGTCAAAGTAGAACTGACACCTTACGACTTGACAAAAGGTAGAATTACTTATCGACTACGTAAGAAATAGGCAATTCTCAAACTCTTTACAGGAGGCAAATGAATTATTGATTAACCAAGATGCGATTCAAATAGAAGTTACTGTAACTCAGGTATGACCTTGTGAGAGTTTCCTTTATGAAATTTTCGGCGTCGATGTGAACAATGGCTCTCATGTCCTAGTTTACCAAGGCATGAAAGTATCGGACATAAGGAAGTTTTTCCAAGAGTGACCGCCTGAACAATAGCAAAAAGGCAGTCGCCTTCGACACTGGAATTTCTTGCAAGCGCGAAGCGGGCGCTCTGCGCCATCGCCTCAAAGTTAGCCTCAAACACAACGCCTCAAACACAACGATATAACCAAAAGTCAAATGAGTCATCAAATGTGACAAGAGTAAATATATGTAATAAATCATACCATAAAACTTTTTTTGTTTTTACGATGCTTTTTACTGATTAATTTACCCTAAAATGTTATAATCTACCATTTGGAGTCAAAAGAAAAGCGATGAAAGTCAGAGCCTCTGTCAAGAAAATCTGTGAAAAGTGTACCGTGATTAGACGTCGTGGTCGCGTCATGGTGATTTGTGTGAATCCCAAGCATAAGCAGCGTCAAGGATAACACAGCACTTAGAGTGAACATTCATCGTCGGTGCGTCATCTGATAACTGTTGACTGCTAACCGACAAACATTTACACCACTAGCTTTTAGAAATAGGGAGATTGTTGTGGCACGTATTGCCGGAGTAGACCTTCCACGTGACAAACGGGTTGAAATCGGTCTCACTTACATTTATGGAATAGGGTTATCTCTGTCGAAAGAGATTTTAGAGGCTACGGCTGTTAATCCTGATACCCGTGTTAAAGACCTGAGCGATGCTGATGTAGCAGCCCTGCGCGGAGAAATAGAAAGCAACTACCAAGTAGAAGGTGATCTAAGGCGCTGGGAGGCAATGAACATCAAGCGCTTAATCGACATTGGCACCTATAGGGGTCGCCGTCACCGGATGGGATTACCAGTCAGAGGACAAAGGACTCGTACTAATGCCAGAACTCGTCGAGGAAGACGGCAAACAGTGGCTGGTAAGAAGAAAGCACCATCCAAGTAATTTTTTCTTTGCTTACCTACAGCAATACTTAATCTTAATTTAACTGAGTGTAATATGGCGCGACAGCAAAACAGCAAAAAATCCGGAAGCAAAAAGCAAAAACGCAACGTCCCAAATGGGCTGGGTTACATCCAGTCTACTTTCAACAATAGCATTGTCACCATTACCGATCAAAATGGAGATGTCATCTCCTGGGCAAGTGCTGGCTCTAGCGGTTTTAAGGGAGCAAAGAAGGGAACTCCTTTTGCAGCACAGACCGCAGCGGAAAGTGCTGCACGTCGAGCGATCGACCAAGGGATGCGCCAAATTGAAGTTATGGTCTCAGGTCCAGGAGCAGGTCGAGAAACGGCTATCCGAGCCCTCCAAGGAGCAGGACTGGAAATCACGCTGATTCGGGATATTACCCCGATTCCTCATAATGGTTGCCGTCCGCCCAAACGCCGCCGAGTATAGATACAAAATGATTGGGCGGTGAGGGCAAAGAGTTTGAGGAGCGCCTTCGTTGCAGAAAATTATGGAGGATACCTCCAATATGGGGAGTTTCCTTCACCAACCAGAAAGCAACTTCTGCAAGAAACTCAAAACTTCAAACAACCCAAAACACTATTAGCGCCCGCTGGCTCTTTGGGGATTCAAACTTCACCGCCATCGAAAAATCCAGTTTGATAGACCAAAGTAGGTCAACAGGGCATTAAGTAAAGAAAGCGAGGACACTGGGAAAGACGGTTTTCGTCGCAACCAAGTGTCTGTATAGGCAAAGATTTTCCCTGCTAGCAGGACCTTATAACAAGGGAGGCTACTCCGTGGCGCAGTTTCAAATTGAATGTGTAGAGTCAAATTCTGAGGAAAATAGGAGCCACTACAGTAAATTTGTCTTGGAACCTCTCGAGCGTGGTCAAGGAACGACAGTTGGCAATGCCCTGAGACGGGTTTTACTGTCTAACCTAGAGGGTACAGCAGTCACAGCAGTTCGGATTGCAGGCGTTTCACACGAGTTTGCCACAGTTTCGGGCGTACGGGAAGACGTGCTGGAAATCCTAATGAAAATGAAGGAAGTCGTCCTCAAAAGCTATTCTGCTCAACCCCAGATTGGTCGCTTACTCGTTACAGGTCCAACAACAATTACTGCGGCACATTTTGATTTGCCAAGTGAAGTCGAAGTCATCGATCCGACCCAGTATGTAGCCACTATAGCTGAAGGTGGCAAGCTGGAAATGGAGTTTCGGATTGAAAGAGGCAAAGGATATCGCACTGTAGAACGGAGTCGTGAAGAAGCGACATCGTTGGACTTTCTGCAAATCGACTCGGTATTTATGCCAGTGCGGAAAGTGAACTACAGCGTTGAGGAAACCCGTGGAGATACTGGGATACCAAAAGACCGTCTGCTGTTGGAAGTTTGGACAAATGGCAGTCTAAGCCCCCAAGAAGCACTGTCTTCTGCCGCGACTATCCTGGTGGACCTATTCAATCCGTTGAAAGATATCTCGCTTGATACACCCGATATAGGCGCAGAAGTCTCAGAGGACCCAACTGCCCAAATTCCAATTGAAGAGTTGCAACTTTCTGTGCGAGCGTATAACTGTCTCAAACGGGCACAAGTTAACTCTGTTGCTGACTTGTTGGATTACACCCAAGAAGACCTATTAGAAATTAAAAACTTCGGTCAGAAGTCAGCTGAAGAGGTCGTTGAAGCTTTACAGCGACGCTTAGGAATTACTTTGCCGACTGAAAGAGCTTCCAAACACACCTAAGAGAAAACCTTAGATAATTTTCATTTGTAGTGCATAATTATGCGTCACCGTAATGGGATTAAAAAACTCAGCAAACCAGCTGACCAGCGTCGCGCCCTGTTGCGAGCGCTTACTACGGAAGTGATCCGTCATGGACGAATCACTACCACTTTAGCTCGAGCTAAGGTGGTACGCTCCGAAGTAGACAAAATGATTACTTTAGCCAAAGACGGTTCTCTAGCAGCACGCCGTCAAGCCCTGGGCTACATATACGACAAAGAACTGGTTCATGCTTTGTTTGAGCAAGTTCCCACTCGGTATGGTAATCGCCAAGGAGGTTATACCCGCATTCTGCATACCGTACCTCGTCGGGGTGATAATTCTGAGATGGCAATCCTCGAACTCGTCTAATTCTATTGTGGATTTAGGATTTGGTCATATGTCGTTTGTCATCTATCTAGTACTCCCAGATTCGTCGCTGATGATTAATGACTAATGACCAATGACTATTAACTGTATGTTAGATTGCCACCAGCTGACACCAACTTATAGAGTCGCCCTGGTAATTCAATACCTGGGCACTCATTTTCATGGCTGGCAACGGCAAGCGCAACATCGCAGTGTCCAAGAAGAGATAGAAAAAGTTCTTTCTCATCTACTCGGTCATCCAACGACACTGCACGGTGCAGGACGAACTGATGCTGGAGTTCACGCTGCTGCTCAAGTGGCACATTTTAATGTCACGAGTATGATACCAGCTCACAAATGGGCAACCATTCTTAACAGCTATTTGCCCAAAGATATACTGATTCGAGCTTCCGCACAAGTGAGTCAAAATTGGCATGCTCGCTTTAGTGCTACTTATAGACGGTATCGTTATACGCTTTATACTGAAGAGCTACCGAACTTGTTTGCCAAACCCTTTAGTTGGCATTATTATCATGCACCCCTCGATGAATCTCTCATCCTCTCAGCACTCAAACCTCTGATTGGACACCATGATCTGGCTGCTTTTCACCGAGCAAACTCAAGTCGCAAGGATTCCTGGGTAGAAGTACAAGCAGCAGAGTGCTATCGCACCGGACCATTTCTTCATATTGAAATTCAAGCAAATGGATTTTTGTATGGTATGGTGCGGTTGTTGGTGGGGATGCTCGTACAGGTTGGTTCCGGACAGCGGACAGTCGCTGACTTCACGGACCTTTGGAAACATCAACGCCGCCAAGAAGTGAAATATGCCGCACCCCCTCACGGCTTATGCTTGTTGCGAGTCGGCTATCCTGATTTCCCCTTTCCCCCAAAGATTTGGTTTGACGCCCAACCCAAATTAGTCTTTGGTTATTAGTTATTTGTGAGTGCTTGGTCGTTAGTAGAACAACTAACAACAAATAACAAAAGACAAATAACAAAAGACAAAAGACAAATGACAAATGACAAAGGACAAACGACAAATGACAAACGACAAAACATACCTTCCTCCTCAAGATACTCTTGAGCGCAATTGGTACATAGTAGACGCTACTGACCAACGTCTAGGTCGCCTAGCAAGCGAAATCGCCATCATTCTTAGAGGGAAAAATAAACCCGAATACACCCCTCACTTGGACACAGGTGACTTCGTGATCGTTGTAAATGCTGAAAAAGTGGAAGTCACAGGTAAAAAGCGCACTCAAAAGGTTTACCGTCGTCACTCCGGTCGTCCCGGCGGTATGAAGACTGAAACCTTTGACAAGCTGCAACAACGTTTGCCAGAACGGATTGTGGAACATGCCATCAAAGGTATGCTACCGAAAAATAGCTTGGGAAGGCAGTTGTTTACTAAGCTAAAAGTCTATGCTGGACCCACTCATCCCCATACAGCACAGCAACCAAAAGAGTTAAAGATTCAGACAATTCCAGGAGTACAAAACTAATGCAAGCAACAGATACTGATAGCGGTCGTGCCGTGTACTGGGGCACAGGTCGTCGTAAAAACGCAATAGCGCGGGTACGCTTAGTTCCTGGTACCGGACAATTGATTGTTAATGGCAAACCAGGAGACCTTTACTTCCAATTCAACCCTAACTACCTCTCTGTTGCCAAAGCACCTCTAGACACTCTAGGTTTGGAAAACGAATACGACATTATCGTAAAAGCTGAAGGCGGCGGTTTAACCGGACAATCAGATGCTGTTCGTCTGGGAGTCGCTCGCGCCCTGTGTCAACTCGACCCAGAAAACCGTCCTCCTTTAAAAACCGAAGGCTACCTGACTCGTGATCCACGGGCGAAAGAGCGTAAAAAATACGGTTTGCACAAGGCTCGCAAAGCACCTCAATACTCCAAGCGTTAAACGACTGGGGATGAGATTGGGGATTAGGTATTGGGAAAATTCTTGCTCGATCGCTAATCTCCACCTCGCCAGTCCCTTTTCCCGACGCAAGGCGAGAAGTTATAATATATATAGATAAACCACGGAAGGAAAAATGGCTAAACCAGAAATTCATCCCGAGTGGTATCCAGAGGCAAAAGTTTACTGCAATGGTCAACTTGTGATGACCGTAGGCTCCACTAAGCCAGAACTGCACGTAGATGTTTGGTCTGGAAACCACCCATTCTACACAGGAACTCAGAAGATTATTGACACCGAAGGTCGCGTAGAACGCTTCCTCCGTAAATACGGCATGAGCGAAGGTGGTCAATCCAAAGGCGGCAGAAGGAAAAAGTAGCGGGCTGGCTTTAGCTGTTAACGACGACCCTGCATCAGCCGGGTCGATTGTTGTATTTAATGCTCAAGCCAATTTGCTATTTTTTAAGGAGCGCTGCATTCGTCATGGCTGAAACATATCTGCTGGAGAAATTAAAATCAGTTGAACAAACTTTTAATGAATTGACTCGTCGCCTTGCGGATCCCGATACTGCCAAAAACCCTGATGAGTATCAAACAATCGCAAAGGCACGCTCTTCTTTGGAAGAAGTCGTAGATACCTATGAAACCTGGAAAACGGCTCAGGAAGAATTCATCGGGGCGCGTGAGGTGTTAAAAGAAGCTCAAGGCGATCCAGAACTGCAAGAAATGGCAGCCCTGGAAGTTCAAGAACTTGAGCAAAAAATAGAATACCTAGAAAATCGCCTGAAGATATTGCTCCTACCGCGTGACCCCAATGATGATAAAAACATCATGCTGGAAATTCGTGCGGGTACAGGCGGTGATGAAGCAAGTATCTGGGCGGGTGATTTAGTACGTATGTACTCGCGATATGCTGATGTCCAGAATTGGAAAGTGAAGCTTGTGAGCGAGTCGCTGGCGGAAATGGGCGGCTTCAAAGAAGCGATATTGGAAATTCAGGGTGACAATGTTTACAGCAAGCTGAAGTTTGAAGCTGGCGTGCATCGGGTACAGCGCGTACCTGTTACCGAAGCTGGGGGAAGAGTTCACACTTCTACAGCAACTGTAGCGATCATGCCAGAAGTGGATGACGTAGAAATCCACATCGACCCGAAGGATATTGAAATGAGTACAGCTCGTTCCGGCGGTGCTGGTGGACAAAACGTCAACAAGGTAGAAACAGCGGCTGACTTGTTTCACAAACCTACTGGTATCCGCATTTTCTGTACCGAAGAACGCAGCCAGTTGCAAAACAAAGAACGGGCAATGCAAATCTTGCGGGCAAAGTTGTATGAAATGAAGTTACGCGAACAACAGGAAGCTGTGACTTCTATGCGGCGATCGCAAGTAGGTACAGGATCGCGTTCTGAAAAGATTCGCACTTATAACTACAAAGATAACCGCGTCACCGACCATCGTTTAGGTCAAAACTATTCGCTCAATTCATTTCTTGAAGGCGAACTTGAGCCTGTGATTCAGGCTTGTATTTCTCAAGACCAGCAAGAACGGTTAGCGGAACTTGCCGCTTCTGGTGCTAGTAATTAATCTTCAAGGTTGTTGTTAGTTGTTAATTATGAGTTTTTTTACCATTAACGACTAACCACTTCGCTTTCAATATCTTGGAAGACCGCTTGTTGTGTTGTTTCTTTTAACACACACAGGCGGTTTTCTAATGTCTTGTGGAGTGCATTATCCATATTTTTGGGATATGGATAATAAGCAAATTCGTACTGCATAATATGATTCAAGTGACGCCATTCCTTCAAATCTTGGCAGCGCTCAATTAACTTTTCTACTTCTATTTGCCAACGGGTAAAAATCCTGTAGCTAAAAAACCCACTGCATACGTTACCTTTTTCGTCCCAGTAAGAAATACACACTTGATGGGTTAAACAGCGGATTTTCTTAATTTCTTTTACGTTACAGCCTTGTGCTTGCAGTGCTTCTTTTGCCTCAGTGTTGGAAATGTCCCATTTTTCTGGTTTAATTTTATTGGCAGCAATTAAGCTTTGACCTTTGCGACGATATTGACCAATCTTTCGTGAATAGCGAACCATAACGCGCCTTTTCTGTTGTCAGCAAAAATACTCAAATTCTCAATAATTCTGACGCACCCAGTACCTGATTTTGACAACTTAAGTTGTAATTTTAAAACTAAAGTAATAGTCTACTACTGAAACAGGGGGCTGTCAACAGACAAGTAAACTTGTAATAATGCAAGTAAACTTGTAATTAAAGTTGAGTAGCAGTTCAGCAGTGAATACACAAAGCAGACAAAAACTGATTGAGATCATCAAGCTAGCTCGTGGTTCGATGAGTCAGCGAGCTTTTGGTAAGCTGTTGGGAGTTTCTGCGACTGCTGTTCAAATGTGGGAAAAGGGCGTTAAGGTGCCAGATACAGAAAATTTGGCTCAAATAGCAGCACGAGCAGGCTATACATTGGAGGAGTTACTCTGCTGCTTAGAAGGTAAGCCAGTACCAGAAGCTTCAGATGTAAGTTTGATTCTTAGGCAAATAAATCATCTGCCTCTGACTCAAGTGGCTCAGATAGTTCAAGCTGGGGCAGCTAGGTTGGCTGCTGCGGCAGAGGCATTAAGCGATGAAGCTCAGGCGAGTTAAATTTTCAGTTGTATTTTAAGGAATTTTTTTATTGCTTTGGTGTAGCTTCGCCAAACTTAATTAAAAGAGCAATAGCCATACTAACAACCAAAATTATTGTCATACTCAAAGCTGAACCAAATCCCCAATTTTGGGTTGGTCCAAGAAACTGGTTGTAAACCAACCGCGCCGCCGTCATACTGGAAGCACCGCCAAGTAATTCGGGATTGATAAAATCGCCAAATGCCGTGATGAAGACCAAAAAAGAAGCTGCAGCAATTCCTGTGAGAGTTTGTGGTACAGTGACTTTCCAAAAAGTTTGCACAGCATTTGCGCCTAAATCAGCTGCGGCTTCTAGCAAACGCTTGTCTAGTTTTTCTAGAGCAGCGTATAAAATTAAAACCATATAAGGCAGCAAGCTATAGCTCATGCCAATTAAGACGGCTGTGCTGCTGTTAAGGACATCTAAAGTCGGTAAGCTGAAACTGCTAAGAATACTATTGAGTAGCCCAGTAGGGCGGAGAATTGTAATCCAAGCATAAGAGCGAAGTAAAGAGGAAGTCCATAAAGGCAAGATAAAGCCAATAAGGAGCAAATTTCGCCAGCGCCAAGGTGCTATTTGAGCAATCCAATAGGCAACGGGGAAACCCAAGATTAAACAAATGATTGTCGAACTGACTGCAAAAAAGAGCGATCGCCCGATAACTTGCAGGTATAAGGGGTCAAATATCCGGATGTAGTTCGCAAATCCACTGGGATTCACCACATCTCCAGGGCGAATATTTGGTACCAAACTCAACTCAAAGATTATCAGTGTTGGCAGCACCAGCAAAAGCAACAACCAAATTCCAGCAGGTGCCAGCAATGCCAAGGGTTGGAGCCAGTTGAGTCGTGGGCGAGGTAATTTTGGCGGTTGGGCTACATTACTTGGAGGATGTAATTGAGAGTGAGGAATTTGAGTAGACACAAGCCTAGAAAACTAATTATTTGATTTAAATATGCAGATTGATCCAACTACGATTAAATATTAATTCATAAATACGGTTATGCACTTTTAAAGAACCCTGTTGCTTGACAACTAGCCCCGATAAGAGCAACTCCCTTTCCTCTGGAGAGTCTACAGAGACAACTTCTCCTTGCTGCAAAATTTGTTGATAAAGTTCTACTAGCCGAACAGGTTGCTGCTCACTGTTAAGGATGCGATCGCGTATAGTTCTCAAATGCTCTGGCTCATCCTGAGATTCCCAATTGTCTATCACACAAGTTCGCACCAAATGTTCAACCCATTGCGCTTCATTATTTGTAGGAATCGGGGATGAAGCACGGCGTATGAGTTTACAAAGTTTTTGAGTCAGAAAAGGTTGACCGCTTGTCCAAGCTAACACTTCTTTCAGCATCACTTGTGGATTGCTCACTTTTTCTGTCAATCCATAAAGTAAAGGTTGAGCTTCATGAATTTGAAAGCCATTAAGTTGAATTGCTTGACCAATGTTAAAAGGCGTTCTTTGGGGATCAGTTATCAAATCTGAAGGTGTTGCTACTCCAAACAAAGCAAAAGTTAAACGTTCATACTCTGGGTTAATACTACGTTGGTTATAGCAAGAACGAATGAGAGCAAAAAAGTCATTTACTGGAAAATTTAAGCCCAAGACAGTATCAATTTCATCTACAAAAATAAATACCTTTTGATTCTTAACCTGACCTAGTATAATATCCTCTATAAATCTGCTCAAGCATTGGATAGGCGATAAATCTTTTTCCTCATTCCACCAAGCTTTCAGATTGACTTTTCCAAACAAATTAAAATTTTGCCATAACTCCACCGCAAATCCCTTGTACCATTGAGCGGGAGTGACGTTTTCACTACCAAGACGAGTGATATCAATCGCTGCACAGCTAAACCCCTCTTTTTGGAGATAGTCCATCATGTGTACCATGAGGCTTGACTTGCCCATCTGGCGTGTGTTCAAAATGTAACAAAACTCTCCACGCTTCAGTGCTTGATAAAGCAAACGATCCGCAGAACGCACCACATATGTAGGAGCATTCATTGGCAAACTACCGCCTACTTGATAATCAAAAGTTGAAGATTGTTCTGCATTTTTAAGCAGAGCGTTTTCAAATACCAATTCAGCTTGAGTAGCTTTAAGAATTTCTAGGGTTTGTGATAGTTCGCGAGTACGCTCTTCGACTTTTTGTTCTAAGGTACGGTTGGATTCAGCTAATGCGTCTTTTGCCTGCTGTAAAGCTGCGTTTTTGAGTGCTAGTTCTTGGGTAAACTTAATTCGCTCCGCTTCCGCTTGTTTGCGTTGGGTGATATCAGTAAAAGCAGCGATGGCATAGACAATTTCTCCCTTCTCATCATAAATTGGTGTAGCTGACACCTCTAAAGGGATAATTTTGTCAGCTTGGTGGATTACCATATCATCAACGGTTGTACTTTCGCCATTCAATGCTTGCACAATGGGTTGCTGCTCGTTGGGGTACAACCGCTCCGTCCCCGCTAGATAAGCGTGATAAATCTCGGTCAATTGTGCAATTCTAGCTCCAGGTTCAATTCCTTTGCCCAGTATCTGCTTTGCCGTTTGATTAGCGTAGTAGGGTTGAGCGTTAGCATCAATGACAAATATACCTACTGGCACAGCTTCCAAAAATTGCGCCAACCTTCTCTCACTTTCGCGCAATGCTTCCTCTGCTCGCTGGCGTTCAATCACCTCTTGTTGTAAACGGCTCAACAATTCTGCTTCAGCCTGCTGTGCTAAACGTTCCTGTTCGCGAACCGCTTTCATCCGCTGCACATGTTGCAGAGTTTTGTTAGTAGTAATTTCTAAATCCTGAAAATTAATCGGCTTAGTTAAGAAGTCAAAAGCACCCCGATTCATTGCCGTTCTGATATTTTCTATATCGCCATACGCAGAAATAATAACTGCTTTGATGATGGGATATAACTCATTAAGTTTAGTAAGTAAAGTTAGCCCATCCATCTCCGGCATAAAGATATCGGTTAAAACTATATCTATATCCGGTTCGGCTTGTAGCTTTTCGAGCGCTTCTAAACCATCATGGGCAAAAATTAATTGAAATTGCTTTTGCCTAATTTTTTTTCTAAATACCTGACAAAGCAGCGGTTCTAAGTCAGGCTCATCATCCACAACCAGTATTTTAGCTGGCATAGTTTTGTCCTGATTGGGATTGTTTACGAATTCAATATTTTTTCCTTAAGTTTGTTAAATTCTATTGGTTTTGTGATATAGTCATCTGCTCCGTATTGTTGAGCTGTTTGGTAATTATTTTCATCGTTATAAGCAGTGATGACAAACACTTTTAAATGAGGAAAATTTTCTTTAATAATTTTGAGTAATTCTAGCCCGTTCATTCCAGGCATATTGATATCTGTTAATATCAGCGATAAACACTCACTTTTGTTATTTTGTAATTGTTCCAATGCATCCTCTGCTGACAAAGTAAAATATAAGCTAATTCGATTTTGCCTGAGTTCTCTTCTAAATCTTTGCTCAAATAAAAATTGCACGTCTTGTTCATCATCTACAACCATTATTTTCATTTTTAAATTTCTTTTTTCCTAGAGAAAAGTCTTCGGCAAAGTGATAATAAATACTGTATAAGAGTTTACTTCGCTTTCTACTCTGATATTTCCTTGATGCTGCTGAACAATAATATCATGAGTAATAGAAAGACCCAAACCAGTTCCTTCACCAGGTGGCTTCGTGGTGAAAAAAGGATTAAAAATCTGATCTCGCAATTTCTGCGGAATACCTCCGCCGTTATCTTGGATATGTATTTCTACGTGCTTAGCTAAATCTTTTGTACTCAATATGACTTTAGGTAAGAATTCTTCAGGGTTACCCTCGGCTTGAAAACGCATTTTCTTTTTATATGCAGCGTAGCAAGCGTTATTAATAATATTTATGAAAGCACGACTGATATTCTGCGGCACAACATTGATTAAACCCAAGTCCTCATCATAGTCAGTTTCTATAACGATGTTAAAAGCAGCATCTTTGGCACGCATACCGTGATAAGTTAAACTAATAGCTTCTGCAAGCATTGCGTTGATGTCGGTTTGTTGGCGATCGCCACTTTGCCCCCGAGAATGCATCAGCATCCCACGCACTATATTATCTGCTCTTTTGCCGTGATCATTAATTTTTCTAGCGTTTTGTTTAAGATCATTTAAAATTTCTTCAATGTATTCTCTAGATTCTGGATCTAATCGGTCTTTTTGATTTTCAATCTCTTCGAGCAGTTCTTGAGTTAACTCTACAGAAAGTTCAGCAAAGTTGTTAACAAAGTTTAAGGGATTTTTGATTTCATGAGCAATGCCCGCTGTTAAAGCGCCCAGAGAAGCCAATTTTTCTTGGGCAACAATTTGAGCTTGGGTGGCTTTGAGCTTTTGCAGGAGATTTGCCAACTCCTGATTTTTCTCTTGTAATTCCTGGGTTCTCGTCTCCACCTTCTGTTCTAGAGTCCGGCTGTAATCCTCTAACTGTTCGTAGAGACGAGAATTTTCAATAGAGATAGCCGCTTGGGCAGAAAGGATTTTTAAAACTTCAATGCGCTCGGTCGTAAACGCACCCGTTGTGAGATTATTTTCTAAATATAAAATGCCGCTGAGTTTGCCGCCATTGAGTAGAGGAGTACAGAGAATTGATTTGGGTTGAGTGGAGATAATGTAGGGATCGCGGGTAAATTGTCCTTCATGGGCAGCATTATTTAAGACCACATTTTCCTGAGTGCGAGCAACATAGTTGATGATGGCGGCTGACAGGAGGGGAATTTGAGTTTCAGGATCTATGAAGTTTGCTGAAATGGATTGGAGTATCGTAACGTCATCTGAATCTACAGTTCCTTGAGCTTCAATAACCCAGTTACCTTCCCGCTCTAGAATCATAAAACCTTTTTGAGCGCCTGCATTTTCAATCAAAATTTTCATCAACTTTTCCAGCAACTTGTCTGGGACGATTTCGCCGGAAATAGTCTGCGAGGCTTTAAGTACGCTGTTAGTATCTAAAACTAGGGATGCATTTTGCCCTGTGGTCGAAGTGGATAAAGTAGTCTCAAGATAAGCTTTATTGGCTTGACTCAAAAACTGTGGATATCGCGTTTCCAAGTCTTTTACTTTGGCTGTAGCCCCCCAGCGCCCATAGGTGTAGTGAGCATCTTGCAGGTAGTGGCGAGCTACGTGGTGTTGGTTTGTGTCCAGATAAAACTTGGCTGCTAGCTCGTAAGCGATCGCCTCTTCGTTGATATATTCGTTTTCGTGCGCTAGAGCGATCGCTCGATCATAATATTCCCTAGCTTCCTTATCTTTGCCCAACACACGAGCGCGTTCACCCTCTACTAAATAGTATTTGTGTAAATAATTCATTGGGGCATTATCTGCCCATTTTCTCATTTTCTTCTGGTTATTGCTAACTTGCTTCAGGAGGGGTTTTTGTTCTAAGTTGGGAACGTCACCGAAAATTGCCAGCCGCGCCAAAGAATCGTACAGATAAAATAGAGGAACAAGGAGTGAGCCTGTAACACCTGCTAAATACTTTTGGGCAGTGGTTGCATTTTCAACAGCTTGAGGGTAATCCTGAAATAAGTAACAGAGGACGAGTTTGTATAAATACACATGGAAAAGTGCCGGTTGATCGTTAACTTCGAGATGAACCGATAGCATTCTTTCTTCGTTGTAGAATTCACCCATTAATTGGCAAGAATACTCTCCTTTTGATTTATTCATTAATTGCGAAACTGCTTGATGTAATATTTGAAGATAATTCAAAATTGTTTGTTGTTTAAGCTGATTAATAGCATGACTATATGAGCATATCTGCTGTTCAAGTTTTATCAAGTTTTCACCAATGCAATATGCATTTAAAGAATGCATAAATGTCGAATAACTGGCAAACTCCAAATCTCCATTTTCTCTTGCCATTTTATAGGCTTCTGCCAGCGGTTTTAATGTTTTGTTTCCATGTTCCTTCCAGTGTCTTATAAAGCCATTCATGAGATGCAATACCCTGGTTTCTTTTTCTTTAATATTGAATTTCTCTAAAGTTTTTAAAGCAAGTTGACCAAATTGATACCCAGAATCAATATCTCCCACGACTCCACAGAGAATCATACCGTAAGCAGCATAAACAAAAGCAGAGTTAAAAGCATTACCATATTTAACTAATAAATTAATTTCTTCAAACACAATAAGTGAATAGAGTTGGGGAAAAGCCAGATATGCGGCAACCCTGACTTTGGATAGTAAGTTTATTGCTGCAAGTTTGTGGCTATCGGTCATTTCCGGTAAGTCAATTAAGTTTTGAATTCGGTGTCCTGCCAAAGAGATTTTTGTACGTAGTAAACTCATCCAAATATTCCATTGATTCGGTTTTTCTGGAAATTTCACTCCCAAAGATTTCACCACTGGTAGCACAATCTTTAAAGCTTCCAGTGGCTGATTCTGTGCCATATAGGCTTGGATTTTAACCTCATAGACTTTCACTGTGTCCAGCAACGTTTTAGCTTTACACAGTACCACTTCAGCCAGTCTCTCCATCTCTTGAAAATTAGCGCCTAGACATGCTACCTCTGTTGCTTCCACATATAAAGCCAGCGTCAGATCATACTGCCTCTCCCAGCTACTTTCCGCCAACAATTCTATGCCGATTTTCAGGTATCTCAATGCTGGTTCATAGGCAACTGTCCCTTTCGCTCTCTGACCAGCCATCAAATTAAGCGAAGCCAATTCATTCCGCTCTGACTCAGAATTAATTAATTCAATGCTCAAGTTCAATTGATTGACAATGTCAAAAATGTTCCGTTCTCGCTTATCTGGTGGAGTATTTTGCAGCAGCAGTTGACCGACTTTTTGGTGGACGCCGCTCTTGCAGTCTAGTGGAATTAAATAATATGCTACTTGTTGAATCCTGTCATGGGCAAACTTGTATTCAGCCTTGAGTTGCTCTTGTTGTGACAAATCTGGCTCACTCGACTTGTTGGCATCGTTCAGGGGCAAGATGAAACCTTCTGCCACTGCTTCACGTAGCAACATCATTGTTTCTTGTGGTGATTTATTTAATTTTTGGTTTAAAATCACAATTATTTGAATATCAAACTGATAGCCGATGCAGGCTGCTAGCTTCAACACATCTTGTGTATCACGGGACAACTTTTGAATCTTGCTAACCATGAGTTCAACAACGTTATCTGTAAAACCCCGCGCCTGAATTTGCTCTAAATTCCATTGCCATTTTCCCTCATAGGTAAGAGAAGAAAACTCAAAACATAACAATTTTTCTTGATAAAGGGATTGCAAAAACTGATTAATAAAGAAAGGATTACCATTGGTTTTGCGAAGTATTAGCTCTGCCAGTGGTTTTCCTTTTTCCAATGAGCAATTTAAGGTATCTGCAATTAACTGATTAAGATTTTGCAAATCCAAAGGTGAAAGGTGAAGAGAATTTAGAATAGTGCCTGATTGTTGGATTTTATCTAAAGTTACTATCAATGGGTGTTTTGGACTCACTTCGTTATCACGGTAGGCACCAATGAAAAACAAATATTGACTATTCCCTGCCGTCATTAGCAGTTGTATCAATTGTAGTGAAGCACTATCTGCCCACTGTAAATCGTCCAGAAACATAACTAGCGGATGTTCTGGTTGAGTAAAAACTTGAACAAACTTTTGAAATACTAAATTAAAGCAATTTTCTAATTCTTTCGATGACAATACAGCTATTGGCGGTTGCTTGCCGACAATCAATTCTACTTCAGGAATTACATCAATAAGCATTTGACCATTGGGTTCAAATGCGTCTAACAATTTTTCTTTCCATTGATTGAGGTGTAATTCACTTTCGGTTAGCAGTTGCTTGATTAATTCCCGAAATACTTGAATCAACCCTGAATAGGGAATATTGCGTTGCAATTCGTCAAATTTGCCAGAAATGAAATAACCAGGCTGGTGTGCAAGCAATTTATAAACTTCTCGAACTAACGCTGACTTACCAGCGCCCGAATATCCAGATAACAGCATCATTTCACTTTTAGGAGGCGTAGGGGGATTTCCATGACTGACTCGTTTCTCCTGACCAGACGCCACTCTCTTAAATGCTGTCAGTAAAGTTTCAATTTCTCGGTCTCTACGATATAGTTTTTGGGAAATTTGAAAATTATTAGAAATATCTTGGGAAGCCATGGGTAAGTTGGAAATCTTGCCGTTTACCCGAAGTTGGAGCAAGCTTTCTTCTAAATTTGCTTTAATTGCCCAAGCAGTTTGGTATCTATCATCAGCATTTTTAGCTAACAATTTCATAACAATATTGGAAATAGCCAGAGGAATTTCCGGATTAATTTCATGGAGAGGTACAGGTTGTTTAGCAATATGAGAATGTACCAATTCCATCAAATCCGTCGTTTGAAAAGGCAGTTGATTGGTTAGCAGTTCATAAAAGGTTATTCCCAGAGAGTAAAAATCAGTGCGGTAATCGAATGGGCGATTGATTCTACCAGTTAACTCTGGGGAAATATAGGCTGGAGTTCCCTCTAAAATATTGGCATTTTTAATTGTGGAATTTTCTGGGGACAAAACTGTAGAAATACCAAAGTCAATAAGTTTGACTTCCCCGCTTTCTGAGTTGAAAACAATATTGGAAGGGTTAATATCTTTGTGGATAATATTAGCAGAGTGGATTTTGGCTAGATTGTCAACAGTCTGTATGGCGATGAAGAGAAATTCTGAGAGCGTTAACTTTCTTGTCTTTATCAATTTTTTTAAAGATTCGCCACCAAAATCTTCCAAGATAATGACTAAAGTTCTTTCATATTTGACTAAGCCGTACGCCTTTGTCACTCCAGATATGTTTAACGAGCTAATTATTTCAAATTCCTGCTTGTACCTAGCCAGTTCCTCTAAAGTGGGATAGTCTTTGTTCAAAACCTTGAGAATAACAGGTTTTTTATCCTGAGTTTGGAGACCTCGATAAACTAGGGTACTGGCACTTTCATAAATGCGGGCTGTGACTTCAATGCCAGGAATTGTAATCATAGTTTGGTATTGACGCTAAACTGACTCTGTAAGTTTTATTATTAAATCTCTTGCAAAAATCAAATTTATCAAAATAAAACCACAGATGCACACAGAATAACACAGATAATTTAACGGACACTTGCCTCAACGGCGGGGAACCCTCCTTGCAACTTCTCTCGCCACGGCTGTGTCCTCATTTGTGTTAATCTACGCTTCTAAATATTTATTTATCATACTTTTGTAATAAGTCTATTAGACTTCTTGCGAAAGTCGAAAAAAAGAATAATTAACCACAGTTGGACACAGATGGACACAGATGGAACTCACATTCTGCAAGAGGTGTATTGTCTCTTTGCAACAAATTAGATTCCCCCAACCCTCTTTCAAAAGGGGTCTAGGGGAATAATATGAAACAAATATTTGCTGAAATGATATTGTCAACAATTACCATTCAGCAGATTTAGTGGTTCAGCTAGCTGAGTTTCGCTCAAAATGCGGGTAAACTTTCGTCTCAAACAGTTCCTGAATATTTGGAGAATTTTTCACTTGCTCTTGATAATCCTCGCGCACACCACAGTTATAACTTGCTGTACGAGGCGCAATTTTAGGTAACCAAGCTGTGTGTATTGTATAACTAAAATTCAGTTTGTCATGACCAAGCTTACAAAGAGGTCCTTGAGCAAGATTCTTGGCATCAAAGATCCAGATTTCATCGCGGTTTTCTGAGGCAACGGTACAAACAATGTAACCATCAGTTGAACTACCGTCACCATCAGCACGGGGAACAAACTGCGGAGACAATACCATGTAACTATCCGATTTACCGTCAACAGAAGTGACAGGAAACTCATAGGCGTCAGCAATTTTCATGTCTATTGCATTTAGACGGAATAAGCAAGAGGATTTGCTTTGTCCATTGTCTGCTTGAAGTAGTTTCTTCGGTGACACTACCCGGTTTTTGTCATCTTTGTACAGGTCGAAGACAAATTTTGTACTTAGCTCTTGCCAAAACCCCGAAGACTGCCAGTAAATATTTTCTAGCTGCCCTGATGCTTGACCTGTTGATAACCTGTCACAGTACGTATAAAGCCCTACACCCCAAGTGTACTTGGAATGATATAACACCTTTGACTCAAGAATTTCTCCGCTTTCACCATCTATGACATAGCGACCAAGACGGCTAACGTCTGTCACACTAGTCAGCATACCTACTAAATTGGACGGTACGGAAGTTTCGGGGCTAGAGGCTAAATTGTCGTTCTGGCGCAGCCACTCAGCAACATCTGCACTGTTGTGGGTTGCGTGGAGCGTAATTTGGTTGTCAGGATTCTCGTAATCTAAGACAAAGTGGATGACACCCTGTGGGATGACTGCCTTGTGCGCTACAACTTTAACTTCCTCCGGACTAACTTTTGGACGTTGTCCGTCTTTCAAGTCTCTACGGCGGATAATATAAATTGTAGTATCAGGTAATACTGGCAGGGTCACTAACTTTCTTATGAGTCCCTCTACTTTATGATTCCAGGGAAAAAGATTGTTGAATGCCTGAGCGATGCCAACTTTGAAATTAGTGTCCACGAGGACAACATAATCTCTAGTTATTCCAATCTGATGCAGAGATTGCTCAATTTCAACAGGACTTCCATCCTCATGCACTAACTTCCATCGCTCTAAGTCACCAACACCATTCCAACGAATGAGATAAACAAAATCCTGAGGTATTAGATTGATGTCTGATGAAATAAATTTGTTACGGAATTGACGAAGTTTGTCAGATACCTGGGAAAAGGTCTTGAAAACGTTATTTGTTAGAGATTCATTAACTTCATCAAGAAATTTATCTGCCTTTTGATCAAAAAATTCATCTGCCTTGTCAATGGCAGGTATAGTTTCGAGAAAATTAGATAATGACCGACCATAATTGACGGTAAATACCTCACGAGTGTGAGCATCAAAGGCAGGATGGGCTGTGGTTAGGACAGGTGGAAACGGCAAATTCAGCTTGATCTGTGGACGCCACTCTTTGTTTGTTCCAACAGGCGTGACAACTTCAAGGGTTTCTGTATCAATCTCATAGGGACGACCTGCATCACAAGTAACTAACAAGCGATCGCCCGTGAGGGCGCTGCGCTCTGCGCAATCGCGTTCTTCTCCACCATAAATCGGCACAAAAGCAGTATTTAACTGGTTGCGAGAACCCAAGGAACGCGAGAATCGTGCGATGCCAAAATTGTGGAATCTATGCTTAGCATATTTAGTCTCAGCTTGAGTTGCTTCGTCAGCGTAGTAACATGGCGGTTTGGTAATTCGTGTCTTTAAACCAACTTCTCCCTTTTGGTTAAAGTCGAGTCGGTAAATCATGCCATCACTATTGAAGATTGGATCGCCATTCGGGCGGGGAAGACCTTTAGAATAATCAACAGAACCCACTGGACCCATGATGAAAACGTGACCGTGTAGTCCATCTGGTAAATTTCCACCTGGCAATTTTGACTCAAGAATATTCAGCTTAATGTCGAGTTCTTCCCGCGTGGCGTCGATGACGGAATCAGGAACAGATGTCCAAGCTGTTCGAGGAAATTTGGGGTAGACCGATTCTTCAAACAGTTTCTGGATTTCAGGATGCTGTTGTTTGACCCGATCTTCAAAATCCTCACGCACAGGAATGTAGTAGCTTGCTGTGCGGGGTGCAATTTTGGGTAACCAAGTGGTGTGGGTAGTAAATCCAAAGTTGAGTTGGGGATGACTCAGCTTGCAAACCGGACCGCGAGTCAGATCGTTGGCGTCAAAAATCCAGATTTCGCTTTTTTCAGGGTTGTCAGAGATAACTGTAGATGCAATATAACCATCGGTTGAGCTACCGTCGCTACCAGTCCGTGGTATGAACTGAATTGAGTTGCCAAAGTAACCTGGCTGAAACTTGTAACTGTCGGCGATCGCCATTGATTCTTTAGAGTCTGTCACCAACCGACATATGTTTGCAGGTCTACCCTCTTTTGTGATTTCTCGGACTTCCTCCACTGATAAATTCCGACGAGGATAATTTTTATCATTTTTATACAGGTCAACAACGAAATCGGATAGCAAATCCGCTGAGCATCCCCAAGAGTTCCAGTAAATATTGTCAAGCTTTTTCGGGGCTGCGTGTTCGTTGTAGGTATTGATTGCGACAGCCCAAGTCAACTGCTGTAGTTCTTGGCGATCGCTAATTACCCTAGTTTTTTCCTCATCTAACCTTCCCTTCTCCACGTCAATCACATATCTTGCGAGCGAGTGAATATCCACTGGACCAGAGATCATTCCCACCGGACGGTTTGGGTTTGAAGGTGAAAGTGAGGTTTTGTCATAACCCCTTAGCCATTCAGATGCATCCCAGGCAGAACTATGAGCAACGTGAAGAATGATTTGATTTTGAGGATTCTCATAGTCAACTTGAAAGTGAATGAATGCTTCAGGTATCTTGATCGGCTGCGCGACAACGTTAACTTCCTTTTGGCTAGATGCTCGGCGCTGTCCGGCTTTCAGGTCAGCGCGGCGCACGATATATAAGTTGGTTTCGGATGATACAGGCTCATTTAGTACATCTCTGAGGAGGCTTTGTAGCTTCTTATTCTTGATAACTGGTTTGGTAATCAGCTGCTCTGGACCAACTTTGAAACCTGTGTCTACCAATACCACATAATCCTGAGTTACCCCAATTTGATGTATAGTTTGCCTAATCTTAATTGGTGAACCATCAGGAAGCGTCACTTGCCATCTCTCCAGTTCACTTTTACCATCCCAGCGAATCAGATAGACAAAATCGTCAATTTCATCCAATCCTGCCAGCATTTGCCTGACAAGTCCCATCAACTGTTTTAATTCATTGAACAGTTCACGAACATTTTCTTCTTTTTCTTCTTGTTCTTCTATCTCTTCTTGTTCTTCTATCTCTTGTTTCTCTTTTTTGAGCAGTTCTCGCAATCTTTGCCAAAAACTCTGGAGACGCTCCGGGCTTTCTTCAATTTCTTTGTTTAAAATCTCTTCAGGAAGTTCTTTTTCTATTTCTAAGTTCTTTATATTCTGCTTATCTTTTGGTAATTTTGCAAACCTTTCAATGATTGTTTTGAAGGCTTGTGCCAAATTTTCCACATCAGATTTGAAGATGGTTGATAAAAGAGTACGTAATGACTTACCGTAATTAACAGTGAGCAGCTCATTCGTGTGGGCATCGAAGTAAGGATGCGCCGTATTCATCACCATTTCAAAAGGAAGATTGAGTGGCAGCTGTTCACTCCACTCTTTGTTCGATCCAACAGGCGTTACAACCTCAAGAGAATGTGTATCGATTTCGTAGGGACGACCTACGTCACAAGTCACGAGCATACGTTCATTTTCGTCCCCAAATTTCATCGGCACCAGTGCTGTATTTGCTACACTGCGTAAGCCTAGCCAAGGTGAGAGACGTGCCAAGCCAAAATTACGGAATTTATACTCATCAGCTTCGGTTCCTGGTTTTGTTGCTTCATCGGCATAGTAGCATGGCGTTTTAGCAATCTTGGACTTTAACCCCACTGTTCCAGCTTTGTTAAAGTCAAGCCGATAAATCATTCCATTGCCATTGGGAAGTGGTGTGCCGTCCTTGGATGGGTAGACAACACTACCATTGCGTTTAGAGTCTACATGTCCTACTGGAGCTAGGATAAAAACATGACCAGACAAGTCATCCGGTAATGTTCCATCAATAATCATTTCGGTGTCTGGTAGCTCTTCTTGGCTAACAGTCCCAATAGACTTTGGGAAGGGTGATAAAGGCTGCTGAGTGTTTGACTGAGGCGCTATGTCAAGCGAATTTGGAGTTACGTTTGTCATATCAGCTTAGCGTTGACTTATTTGACCTGATGTACAGTATTGGATCGGGGCTGAAGTGAGTCTGACTTTTCCTGCCATCTGTTTTCCAGAGCCAGATTAGCCTGACTGTCACTACGTAAGCTGTAATAGGTGTGAGTTGATCTGACTTATGCAGTTTGACCTTAATCTTGCTGATCTGACTTTCTTATGGTTTACAGCGGTTTTCTCTCAGTAGGGCTATGCGGCAATACTGTTGCTGTTAAGGATTTTTTGTGAATAAGAAGCGTAACACAAATGTAATATATATTAACAAATGTAGAGACGTTGCATGCAACGTAAGATTGTATTGGTTATCGTTTTTGCAAATTGTCTAATCAGCAATCGTATTGGGCTATGCCGTACAATATCTCAAAATTTCAAAAATATTATAAATGACTCGTATCGAAGGTTTCAGGTAATACTTAGCTTGCTGCAGTCAGGAACATCGGTTGAAAATACTGCCGATACAGCTGACAACTCGGTAAAGACTTATTGTTATCTAATTTAATCAACCCCATACTGCTTAACTTGTAAGCAACGATGGGTTCTAATTGTACGGGTTCAGACGCACTCATCACCGTATAAAGAGCAGATGCTAATTCTGGCTGCGCCTGCAAAGTTGCCCAATGACGCTGCATATGATGGTAATAAATACCTGTGGGTGTGGAAGCACTTTGCAGCAGTTGTGTTAGAGTGACTTCTGCACGGCTGAGGTGATAGAGTGCCAGGTGTACTAATGCAGGATGTCCTCCAACGACGTCCATCAATAATCTTGCTTCCTCATCGTCTGTCCAAGTCAGTCCAAAGCGCTGGGCTAACTGCTGCACCTGCTCTAAACTAAAACAGGTTAACTGAATCGGTAGTCCGACATTGAACGGGGACTGATGAAGCTGAAGGGGAACATAAACTTCAGTTGAGTGAACCACAATCAGGCGCAGCTTTTGCCAGATGGGCTGTCTTTTGGCGTCTTCATACCAGGAACGCAACAGAGGTAAAAATTCTTTCGCCACTTGCGGATGCTCAAAAATCTGGTTCACTTCGTCTAAAGCCAAAACCAGAGGAGAGTCAATTTGCTCTAGCACATAATTTCGCAAGTAGAGGGAGCAGCTCACTTTGCTGCCAATATCATCATCCCAATACTCGTCTAATCTTGGCTCAAGCTCAAGCTGGCGCGAGACGTTGGCACACAACCAGCGCAAAAAACGATTCAAATCGCTCACAATGCTTTGGTCAACTTGCTCCTGCAGGTTCAGGCTCACTGTCTGGTAGCCCATATGCTTAGCATATTCCAAAATCCTCAACAGCAGCGAGGTTTTACCCATTTCCTGAGGAGCTTTAATGCGAATCAAAGCTCCTGGGTTTATGATTTCTTCATAAACCTGTGCTTCAATTGAAGAGTGTTCAATGTAATAAGGAGAGTCAAGCGGAACTAAACCACTGGGGAAGCGAGGCGACATTTTCTGCTTGATATTGGGAAAAAAGTCCGTAGGAGGATTTTGTTCTGGTGGTGTTGTTTTTGAAAAAGTTTGTTCAGTGACATACGACTCGAGCAACACCCGGCAATTCTTTTTAGTCACACGCTTGCCGATGAGCTCAGACAATTTTTGGCGCAACTCTGGGGCGACTACGTTAGTAAAGTAGGCAGCACTGTAGCCCCCCTGCTGAGCAATTTGGTTGTAAGTTTGACTTTGCCAAATGCCCTGTAAAACCAGAATTTCTGTGTGATTGAGGGGGCGATTCTGGAATTCTAGTAGCTTGCCATTTAGTGTCTCTATGAGTGAATCGAGTGTCGTTGTTTTGGAGAGAATGGGAGTTGCTAGTTGGAATCTAATATTTGTTTTCACCCCTGTAGCATTCATCATCGAAGCCAGCATTGAGGAATCTGTTTTCTGTTTCCATTTATTCCGTGCATTGTGTGACCAAATCATAGGGGGTTCAGCAGGATTTTGGAAAATAGCTGGTAGCCACGTGGCACAGGGATATTCCCCCTCTAATCCTTGCAGTCTTTCGCGTGCAGAACGCACCGCAGCGTATAAAGACTTTCCAGACGAAAATTCAGCCAAAAAATACTTTAAAAATTCTTGAGC
The DNA here is from genome assembly GCF_036697665.2 of Scytonema sp. PRP1. NCBI lineage: Bacteria > Bacillati > Cyanobacteriota > Cyanophyceae > Nostocales > Scytonemataceae > Scytonema > Scytonema sp. PRP1. Next base: position 129,123 of record NZ_JBAHYJ020000087.1, read on the forward strand.
AACCACGTCTGGTACAGGCTCACGCATGACAATGACTTGTGGAATGTGCAAATCCTGAAGCTGTTGCGCCAAACCTAAACCATCACAAGAGTTGAAAATTGCTAGCTTCAAACCACGACTAATAGCTTGCTTGAGAGCATATTTTAATTGCTCCAAGGTTATCGTGTCTGTTTGATTAATTTGCAACAAACCTTTTTCTTTACTGCAACTATGACCTGCAAAAAAGAGAATATCCCAACCTTGTTGCCAAAGCTGCTCGTTTAAATAACTCAGATTCGGCTCTACTAAAAATTGAATTTCTGCTCGAGTTGATAATTTTTCTAAAAAACTTCTATCCTGACTGATATCAATTCCTTTACTATTCCCAAAAATTGCTAAAATTCTAACTTTATCTTTGCGATTATTTACAAGCAATTTATTTGGGGTTTGATACTCAGCACCACTCAAGGCAACTTCCGCATATGGATAATCCTCAAAGAACTTCCACAGATGCCAGGGAAGTCGTCGCAGCAAATTATCGTTGGTTTCAATAATGAAACGAATCTCTTCAGATGGTTTTAATTGTGTACGTAATTGCTGGTCAATTTTGCGAAACTTTGTTGAGTTGAGCCATGCATTCATTCTTTTTGACAACATCTGACATAAGTTATTAATGTCAGCTTCTGAAATATTAGTTACAGAACCTTCTTCAATTTCAAAATTATCGTCTATCTCGATATCAAGACGCCAACTCAAACGTTGATAGAAAGCATAGTAAACCGACTGCCAATTTTGGTAGAGTTCAGGAATTTTTGGTGCAGGTGGCAAACTCGCAGTAAATTTGGTCAGGTAAGGGTTGTCTGCTTCTCCAAGCTGTGCCGTAACACTGGCAAAGCCATCGTGTAGGTTTCCCTGACCTAAGTTTAAAACAACTAACCTACTCATAGCAGTTTGATCAAATAAAGGTCAAATCTAGAGGCGACGGATACTTGGCAAGGATGGAGGGAATCTAAACATACAACTCTCCTAGCGTAAGAACTGTTTCTCTTAGCGTAGAATTAAGTATGGAAGATAAAGTAAATATTTTTTCATTCTTTATACTTTACTCTTCATCCTTTTTTGGTCATAACATTAAATTTAGTCGATATTTTTCAGTGACTAGTTAGGCTTCTTGGTTTTTATGACAAAAATATAACATTTTTTTTTAAGCTTCATTTGACAATTCTTAATTTCCTAATATTTTTAGGAAAATTTAGCGTGAAATAGGTTGAGAATCTTTTTTTCATATGTTATGCTATAAGTTTATGGAAAATTTTAAATACGAAAATAATATTTATCTCATATATAGCAATCGCCAAGGTGATTAGGACAAAGACAAATTCTGAAACCTCGACCACTCAATCTTTTCCCTTCTGCCTTCTGCCTTCTGCCCTCTGCCTTTTGCTATATTATAAGAAATTTTTATAAAAGTTGAAATTGCTATAAAAAGCTATACCTGAACTAAAATTTATTCCTTGAGAAAGTCAAGCTATTATTTCGCTTCTAGCGTAGTACCCCTGCGACGCTGGGCTGCTTTGCAATCTACCCATTAAATGACTACAAAATCATCCGCCCCAAATACTTGTAACAGTTTGCACTTTTCTTACTAGCAAGAAAAACTGATATCAAGTTGGGCTCAGTACTGTTTGAAATTGTTAAATACCTAGATGTAGCAGTTAACATAAATCTAGAACTTACGCATTGTCAAAAAATTGATTATGTGAATTGAGCCCAATCTTGAGTTTTAAGTATTGTTTAGATGCATGACTTCGTCTCACTTAGAACCTTTATCTTGAGAATATGTATAAAAAGTGAGGAAGTGGAGAGGGTTTTGTAAATTTTTTGAACAAAAACCCGTTAAGTTTCCAGTTTAGTTAATGCACATAATCCTCTCTTTGTACAGTGCGTAAGTCCTAAAATCTACTAAATCTAGGTTGGCTTTACTATTTAACCAATTATCATCACTGCTTGAGTTGGAAATCTTCATCAAAGTCTGCAAGCGCTGGATAGACAATAGGAGGCGTTGCATTTACCATTAACAACCGCTGCTTGTACTCCTCCAAATAGGCTTGGCGACGTTCATCCCCAATCCGACTCGCATTCCAAACGATGAAAGGTGGCAAAACATCGAAACCCACAAAGCGAAAAATTCCGTGATTAATGGGATAAAGGATGGTATGAATATCACCGTTGATACCTATTTCAGTGTACATAGTTAATGGACCACCTGTGGTGAGAGACAGCATGGCTTTTTTGCCTTGGAATACTCCATTGTCATAAAACCTACCGCCGCCATAAATTCGCCCCATTGCAAAGACTCGGTCAACCCAACCCTTGAGGATACCAGGAAGTCCAAACCACCAAAGAGGAAACTGAAAAATCAGTACATCGCACCAGTCGAGTTTTTCCATCTCCGCTGTGATGTCCGGGGCGAAACCATCAACTTCGGTTGCATACATTTCTTCGGCTTGTTGCTTAAAGTAGTTTGGGTCTTTTTGAGAAGTGAAGTTGCGCTGATCCGAGACTGGGTTGAACTGCATAGCATAAAGGTCGGAAATAATGACTTCATGTCCTGTGGCTTTCAGGACTTCCTTGGCATAGCGAGTCAATGTACCATTGAAACTGTTAGGTTCTGGGTGGGCGTGAACAATAAAGAATTTCATAAATTTACATCCATCAAATTAATGGTATAAGAGCTACTAAAGGGGACTGGGGATTGGGCACTGTTGGATTGGGGTAATGGTAAGGGAGCCTCAAAATTATGTCCGGGGAAATATTGACCGAAGCCAAGTCGGGAGCATTTCCACTCTTGAGCCAGTCCCCAGTACCCAAGGAGAGGAGCACGCCTTCCTCCCTCACCAACGAGTACGTATGGTGCGGGACTCCGAAGCGCGACCAGTTGAAAGCAGAACTTTGCCTAATTCCTGGGTTATCCAACCGAATGACCTGATATTGCTTTACAACTGAGCGCATCAGTAGCGACCAGTAGATATGGTCGCACATAAAGCCAGCAATCATTCTTCAAAAGTCCACCCGTTCCCTGAATATCGTAGAATAGCTCAATTCCGTTAACCTGAATTTTAGGCATAGTCACTCATATTTTGGCGTTGCTGAACCAAAATATGAATCACGCGATTGCGCAGAGCGCAGTGCCCAAGGGGCGATTGGGCTTTAGCCCACTGCTTTCCCTTGCAATCGCCTAAGAAGGTGCAGTGAATCGACAATACCACAAATAAACACAGATGCACTTTTATCTGTGTCCATCTGTGTCCATCTGTGGTTTGTTTCATCCTCTAAATCCAGGAGGCTTTGAGAAGGGTGTGGGGAACGATGAGTTATTCTATTGACACTGCATGCAATATATGCATCAATTGTGAATCGTTTTCGCCGACTGATTGAATAACAATTCTCTAGACTTTTCTGGATCAAGTGCCTGATTTTTAAACGCTTCTGCCTTTTCGTAAGCACGAATTGTTGCCGGACGTGCCTTAATTGTCTCGAACCAGCGCTTCAAATTGGGAAAATCCTCTAACTTTTGGCTTTGGCTCTCATATGGCACAATCCAGGGATATGCAGCAATATCGGCGATGGAATAATTGCCAGCAACAAACTCTCTATCGGAGAGTCGCTTATCCAGCACAGCGTATAAACGTCCCGTCTCATTCACGTAGCGATTAATAGCATACTCAATCTTTTCGGGAGCGTAGTTGCTGAAGTGGTGGTTTTGTCCCGCCATTGGTCCCAAACCCCCCATTTGCCAGAATAACCATTGGAGGACTTCAACGCGTTGGTGCAAATCACTTGGAATCAACTTGCCAGTTTTTTCTGCCAAATACAACAAAATTGCACCCGATTCAAACACTGAAATTGGCTCGCCACCTCCTGCAGGTTCATGGTCAACAATCGCGGGGATACGATTGTTAGGAGAAATCTTGAGAAATTCCGGTTTAAACTGATCCCCAACGCCAATGTTGATAGGAACAATCGTGTAGGGTAGCCCGACTTCTTCTAAGAAAATAGTGATTTTATGTCCGTTTGGTGTTGTCCAATAGTAAAGTGAAATCATGGTTGTTTCTCCTAAATTATGTGATAGTTTTGTTTAGGTGAATGCTGTGTTAGAGATGCACGAACGCATTCTGCACCCCTGCTACTCGTATGACCGACCATCAACTACTCCAGGCTCTAGCTTAAAAGTATCAACGCCTTCCAAGCAGGCGACATTAATTCCATAAAAATCGGGAGCAACGCGGGGTCTGTGGAAGGGATAGATGCCGCAAACCTTACAGAAATAGTGCTTTGCTGTTTTTGTATGAAATTGGTAGAGGGTAAGATAGTCTTCGCCAGCTATCAAAGTGAATTGTTCTGCGGGAACGCGATGCATAATTGCACCTCATCATTTCAGCACTAACTAAGTACACGGTTTCATAAATTCGTGGTGAATTGAGAGTTTAAGTTTAAACGCAGAGGGACGCAGAGTATAGCGCAAAGGAACGCAAAGTTTGTTTTTTGTCTATTCGTTACAAACTTAGGCAAAGCTGTACTAAGAGCTAGATATGAGGCTATGGACATGGTTTTTTCTCTGGTAGATGATGATTTTGGTGCGATTGACTTTGGAGCTAAGTCAATTGCAGATGAGCATTGGCAAATAGACTGTACTTCGCTACTGCCTATCTGCCAATGCTTATCATGAATCTCTTTTATCTTGGTAGATTATTTAGTTCAACCTTTATAAGGGTTTCCTACTTTATCTACAAAGACGTTGTACGCAAATGGCAAACGTCCGGGATCGCGACGCGATTCTGCTGCATATCCAACAGGTACAAGAAGAGCGATCGCAATATCTGGATTGTCTGCAGCACCAATCACCTCCTTGACTTTCTCTTCAATCCAACCATTCATAAAGCAGGTGGACAAGCCTAGGCTTTCTGCTGCTAGCACCAAATGAGTCGCAGCAATGACAGCATCTTTAATTGCATATTCCCGCCGCTTGTCTCCAAGTCCTGCTTGATGCTGCGGGATAGCGGTTTTAAAGTAGTTTACCGTGCCCTCAGTCCATGCCCCAGTTGCAAGTCCTTGCTCATAAATAGGGGTCAAGTCTTGTTCGCCAGCAGTAGCGTCAGCAGCAAAGACAAAGGTCACAGGCGCTTCGACAATTTGCTTTTGATTCCAAGCGGCTGCAGAAAGAGCTGCCTTTTGCTCTTCATCTTGTACAAGAATGATCCGCCAATCTTGAATGTTATAGCTACTGGGCGCTGCTACAGTTAGCTCAACAAGTTGCTTGAGTAGTTCTGGGGATATGGGGTCTGGTTTGAAACTTTTGATAGAACGACGCTGAATAATCGCGCTAGGTACATCCAGAGGTTTGGTTTGAAGGCTAAGTTCTTGAACCATTGGATCTGTCCGTTAATTTTTAAGAAGATTATAAGGGTGTAAGGGTGTAAAGGTGTGAGGGTGTGAGGGTGTAAGGGGGAAGAATTTTTTTGTAGTATACTTTAAAAAACACATTCTTCCCCTACACCCCTACTAAAGAAGGGTGTTGCTCTTCCACCGTAGGATAATCGGTATACCCCTTTTCCCCACCGCCATAAAAGGTTGTCGTATCTGCCTCCGTCAGCGGTGCATTCAGAGCAAAGCGTCGGGGTAGATCCGGATTTGATATAAATAGTGTGCCAAAGGCAACTAAGTCTGCTTCTCCTTTTGCCAAGACTGCATCGCCTTTTTCACGGGTATATCCACCATTGACTATCAATGTACCTTTGTAACGCTCCCGTATGTGACTGGTTGGCACTACTGTCCCACCATGCCTAATGTCTGCTTCTATCGCCTCAAAGATGTGCAGATATGCTAAATCAAACTGGTTCAACGCTTGAGCTGCGTAACCAAAAGTTACTAGCGGATTCGAGTCTTGGATATCGTTAAATGTTCCACTGGGAGATAAGCGTACCCCTACGCGTTTTGCACCCCAGACACCAACAACCGCCTCGGTGACCTCCAAAAGTAGTCGGGCACGATTTTCCACGGAACCGCCATAGTTATCTGTGCGCTGATTCGTACCATCCCGGAGAAATTGGTCAAGTAAATAACCATTAGCTCCGTGAACCTCCACCCCATCAAAGCCTGCAGCCAGAGCATTTTCTGCCCCTTGGCGATATTGTTCGATAATTTCGGGAATCTCTGACGTTTCCAAAGCGCGAGGAGTCACATATGGTTTCATGCCTTGATAGGTGAGTAGCTGACCCTTGGGTGCGATCGCAGAAGGTGCTAGCGGTAACTCGCCATTCGGTTGGAAATCTGGGTGTGAAATGCGTCCTACATGCCAGAGTTGCAAGAAAATTCTCCCTCCATGCTGATGCACTGCATCTGTGACTAACTTCCAACCCTCTACTTGTTCTTGTGAGTGAATTCCTGGTGTGTAAGGATACCCTTGACCTTGTGGAGAAACCTGAGTTGCTTCAGCAATAATCACCCCTGCAGAGGCACGTTGGACGTAGTAGGTGGCATTGAGTTGGTGCGGCACATTACCTTCACCTGCCCGTTGTCGGGTTAAGGGAGCCATCACTATGCGGTTGGGCAGTTCTAAATGACCTAACTTGTAGGGAGAAAGTAAGTTAATGTTATTGTTCATGGGTTAAATCTCTAAATTGTGTATTTTGTTTTGCCAAAAATTAAAATTCCTGGTTGACAACCAAAGTCAGTTCAATCTGATAACTTGCACAATTCTCAACAAGGAGGAGGCTCTAGCCTCCCAGCCCTCGTTCCCAGGCTCAGCCTGGGAACGAGAATATAGAGGCTCCGCCTCTTATTGATATTCGTGCAAGATGTCAGTTCAATCAGTCATTAGTTCTCAGTGAGCAGGCTGATGAAACTGATAACTGATAACTGGTAACTGATAACTGTTAAACAACTGACCGCACAACACCGCCATCTACCCGCAAAGCTGCACCATTAGTGGCTGAAGCTATGGGACTGGATAGATAAACAACCATCGCCGCGACTTCGTCAGTTGTTGCAAAGCGTTTGATCAGAGAAGTTGGACGAATATTCTTCAAAAAGTCTGCTTCGGCTTCACTAGGACTGATACCACGCTCTTTTGCCATTTTTGCTACAAAGCCTTCCACGTTCTCTGACCGAGTCGGTCCTGGAAGAACAGAGTTTACTGTGACTTGAGTCCCAACGGTCAATTCTGCTAAACCCCTGGCAACGGCAAGCTGAGCCGTTTTGGTCATGCCGTAGTGAATCATATTGGCAGGAATTTGAATGCCGGACTCACTGGAAATAAAAATGATACGTCCCCAGTCTTGCTCTAACATCTTTGGCAGGTATTGACGACTCAAGCGCACTCCACTGAGAACGTTAGCTTCAAAGTAGTCGAACCAATCCTCATCGGTAATATCGGAAAATGCCTTGAACTCGAAAATACCAAGATTGTTGACGAGAATATCAATGCTAGGAACTTGTTGAAAGACTTGCTCTGCTCCTTCTTTTTTTGCAAGGTCGGCGGCGACACCGGAAACTTTTGCTTCTGGGTGGCTTTGCTGAATTTTGTCTATAGCCTGTTCGACTCGTTCAACAGAACGTCCATTAATAATAACTGATGCACCTTCTTGTGCCAATCCTCGAGCGATCGCAAAACCAATACCTGCAGTTGAACCACTCACCAGCGCGGATTTACCATGCAATTTCAAGTCCATTGCGCTCACTCCAGCAAATGATAGGATTTACGCATTATGCTTGCCTGTCAAGACTTGGTGTGAGGTGTGAGGTATAAGCTCAGTATTTTATCCCTTATTTCCTACACCCGTCCAAATCTTAATTCGTAATTGAGTGATTTCTGACAAAGTAGCAATTATCAATTACAAATTATAACTACAGATACTGGGCTAAGGTCTTGCTCAAGGTAGTTTTTGGCACTGCCCCCACTACCGTATCGACTTGCCGACCCCCCTTAAACACTAAGAGCGTAGGAATGCTGCGAATCCCATAATGGCTCGCAACAGTAGGATTTTCATCTGTGTTTAACTTCACTACTTTTACCTGTCCTGTGTATTCAGTAGCAATCTCATCTACCACGGGAGCCACCATACGACAAGGTCCACACCAAGGTGCCCAAAAGTCTACCAACACTGGAACTGCACTTTCAAGGACTTCTTGCTTGAACGTAGATTCTGTGACATTTGCAACGGATGACATATTCGTCCTCCTATTAGTTCGTTAATTCGATATTATCGAATAATTAAAATATAGTCTACTTAATGAGATAATGCAAGTATGAGACTGCTATATCATCCAGACCGAAAACATATTTCTTTAGCAGCAGTGCTGTATGCGTTAGGTGATCCAGTGCGGCTGGAAATTGTGCGGCGGTTGGCAACTCAGGGAGAGCATTGCTGTGCTGACTTCGATTTTGCCATTGCCAAGTCTACCATGTCCAATCACTTCAAGATTTTGCGGGAGTCAGGTGTCGTCTTGACTCGCAAAGAAGGAACACAGCACATTAATATGTTGCGCACAGAAGATTTGGATGCACTTTTTCCGGGGTTGCTGGACGCTGTGTTGCGCTCAGCTAAACCTTTGTGTGTTGGCTCCTCAAGTTATCAAAAAGCGGGATCACAGCAAGTTTAATGAGTAAAGAGGTTTTTGTCAGCACTTTTATGATGAGATTTTTAGGAAAAATCTGGTAATATCATGTCCGTTCAATTACCCACAAAACCCGGAAAACCCCACCCCTAACCCCTCCCCGCAAGCGAGGAGGGGAAGTTTGGTGTAGCCAAAAGGGGGGTGGGGTGCTGTGATTATGGGTAATTTGGCTCTTGGGCGATCGCCCTTCTTTCCCCTGCCAAAATCATTTCTTTTGACAAGCAGCAGTAGAACCCAAGTTAGCATTGGAAGCATGGGAGATGAGGGTAACATTCCCCTTGCCGTCGAACACCCACCCCGTAGCTGGTAGAATCTTCACCGCATCATCTTTAATTGGTGGTTTGGTAGATGGTTTCTCTGAGCGCTGTTGGGATGTGATATTTGGTATGCGATTATCTGACCACAGGACATCAGAACTGAGGGGTTCGTAGGGGCTGGGAGGTAAACCGCCACGTCCAGTTATAGTAAAGCTATTACCCTCTCCTTCGGCAAAGGCGGCACAGCTAGTGTCTATGATATTTGATGTATCGGCTACTACTGTAGGCAGTTCAACAGATTCCAACCTCTGCTCAACATCGGCTCGATTAATTGTTATCTCACCACTGATTCCACTTTGAGAAAAAGCAGTGATATCATTGTTTGGCGTTAACTCAAAGCTAGGCTGGATTCCAAACAGACCAGACGTGTTAATCTCGATTTGACCACCAATGCCAGTAAAAGCGTTCGCGGTGATGTCGCTATTTTCATTAGGGACTGCGACAATGATACCATCACGAGCGTTAATAGTGATGTTGCCGCCATCACCACCCTGCTGTGCACTACCCGCAGTGGCAGAGATTTGACTACCATTGCGTAACAGCAAGAAGTTAGCAACATCTAATTTGAGATTGCCACCATTGCCAGAGGTAGTGCTTGCATCAATCCGACTCTGATTATCAAGCTTAATGGTATCTGCTACAATCTCCAAAGTACCAGCATTTCCATTACCTGTACTTGAAACTCGCAATTTTCCTTCACTGTCAAGATTTACGGTTTTTGCCCGTACCTGAAGGTTTCCTGCATTGCCACTGCCTGTGGTTTGCACACTGATTTCACTATTACTGATTTCTAAAAATTGAGCATTGACAGTAATTTGTCCAGCGTTACCCGTGCCTGAACTGTTACTATCAATACCTGTAGTGTCCATTTGTAAAGAATTTGCGGAGATGTTGATTTTTCCAGCGTCACCCCCGCCAAAAATATTAGTTTTTATACCACTATAGGAAATGACAAAAGAGCCTGCGACATTAATGTTGATGTCTCCAGCTTTTCCTATGCCACTTATATTTTCGGCATTTTGAGCTAAGATTCCCGAATACTCCAACAAAAAAGAATTTGCACTAATATTGATGTTTCCATTATCACCGCTCCCGAAGCTTTCAGTAATTATACCTGAGTCTTGTACTTTCAAAGAGTCGGCGACTTGAATGTTGATTTCTCCAACTTTACCTGGATTGGCTGTACGGCTAAACACTCCTGAGTTATCAAGTTGTAAAGAATTTGCACTAATGTTGACTTTTCCAGCGTTATCCGTGACACTATCGCTAATTATACCTGCACTATTGACCACCATAGAGCCGGCGACTTGAATGTTGACGTCTCCGGCTTTTGCTGTGCTATTTCGCTCTGTACTGCTTTCGACGCCTGAACTTTCAAGCAAAAAAGAATTTGCGCTGATGTTGATGTTTCCAGCGCCACCGGTGTCCCATGCTTGAGTTCTCACGCCACTCTCATTCGCAATCGTGATGTTGTTGGCAACCAGGTTAACTTGTCCGCCCTTACCCGTGCCCCATGCCGCAGTTTCCACGTTACCGAAATTTTCAAACCTGATGTTGTCGGCAACCAGGTTAATTTGTCCGCCGTCACCCGTGCTTGATGCTTGAGTGATCACCTTAGCCAGATTCTCAAACGTGATGTTGTTGGCAACCAGTTTAATTTGTCCGCCATTAAGCGAACTGTAGGTGTTCGCTCTGATGTTGGACTCATTGAGGAGTATCTTCTCGCCGACAACGCTAATTTCTCCCCCATTTCTATCGCCAAGGGTATCAGCTTGTACAATTGACTGCTGAGTGAAACTGATGTTCCTACCAGTCATCGCAATCGAACCACCACCTACTCCTGTAGCACTCATAAACGTTTTCTGTGAAAACTGAATGTCGCCAAAACTAGGAGCGTCATAACTGAGCTTCCAACCTTGTTGTATTGGCGCGAGGCTCACAACTCCATTACTGCCAACACTGCCGATTTCAATACGTCCGGATGGTGACTTGAGAACGCCACCGGAGCTAGACACATTACCTCCCACGAGTGCTAAGGTTTGCCCCTCTTTGACTTGCAATCCCGTAAAGCTAGTGTCAATTGGGGGACTGGCTTGTCTGATGGAAACATCCTCTGCCTTGGCAATATTCTCATAATTAATATCGTGTCCAGGTCCTTGTACCTGAATTGGTCCTGGATTGCTGCCCATGTTTAGCCCCAAAGGTGCGGTTATTGTCAATAGGGGTAAGTCTTGTGATGGAGTCGCACTGAATTTAGTACCATCAGCAAAATTTACACTGTTAGCAGTACTTGCAATAAACGAACCCCCAATATTCAAACTGGCATTCGGTCCAAATACAATTCCATTGGGATTTATCAAAAACAGGTTAGCTGTCCCTAAGGTGCGAATCAACCCATCAATATTAGATATCGACCCACCTGTCACTCGACTGATAATGTTTTGAATATCTACACTATTGTTAAACAAAGCTCCGCCACCAGTGGGAACAGAAAACTGTTGGAAGCTGTGGAACAGATTAGTGCCTGCTTGTGTTCCACCTGTGATATTGAAGGTATTGCCATTTATGTTGACAATGGAATTATTTGGTAAAGTGGCGTCTGGGGTAATTTGAGCAGAAGCGCAATTGCACCAAAAAGCTGTCGCAATTCCAATAAACCAAGCCCCACAAGTACTCATCCTAAACATTGCACCCTCCAGCACCTTGATTGCAGTTGCGCCTGACTTCAGTTAACCACGATTTGTTACAACGTAAGAAATCAGGTTATAAGCTGTATACGCGCCTATCCGCACTCATATCGGTCCTCGCGCCTGCGCAGGTACGCGTACATAATCTAGAAAAATTTTTCAATTTAAGCTCAAAGGTGAAAGTTGGGCGATTTTTGAGGTTGGCAGAGCGATTGCGCGTTCGCGTAGCGTGTCCCTTTGGGACGAGAGCGCAGTGCTATGCAGGGCAATCGCCCTCCTTTCCTGTCCAAATCATTTCTTTTGACAAGCAGGAGTAGAACCGAAGTTATTGGCATTGGATGCATGGGAGATGAGGGTAACGTGCCCCTTCCCGTCAAATACCCACCCCGTCGCAGGTACAATCTTCACCGCATCATATGCAGTCGGTGGTTTGGTAGATGGTTTCTCTGTGCGCTGTTGGGATGCGATATTTGGTATGCGATTATCTGACCACAGGACATCAGAACTAAGGGGTTCGTAGGGGCTGGGAGGTAAACCGCCACGTCCGGTGATCGTAAAACTGCTTTTTTGTGTGTCAGAATCTGTGCTGGCAATAGCACCACAGCTAGTGCTTGCTATTAGCTCTGATGTATCTGTTAACGCTATGGGCAGTTCTACAAATCCCAAGGTTTGGTCAACATCGGGTGTGTTCAACGTGACGGTTCCAGTAGCAACAATATCGCTTTCTGGTGTTAGTTGTTGCCGAAATTGAGTGCCAAAGATTCCTTGAGCATTGACTCGAATATTGCTACCAGGACTTCGTCCAAAACCAGTTGCAATAATATCACTGTTTTCTAAAGGAAAAGCGATTACGAATTTTGTGTTGATATCGATATTGCCGTCAATCCCGTCCTGACCTGCAACACCACTAGTAGCAGATATTAAACCTCTACTACGCAACAAAAGTAAGTTTCCTATCGTAAGCCCGATATCTCCACCTCTACCTGTTGTGGATTCCGCGAATACACCAGTAGGTGAGCTATTTCTACTGTCTCCATTCACTGAAACTTTATCTGAGGCTTGAATTGTTATAGTACCTGCATCTCCTTCTCCTAAACTGCTGGCAACTAATTGAGCACCATTATCCACAGCCAGTTCATTTGTAGTAATTTTAATGGCTCCGGCATTCCCCACTGCGTTTTCTTCCACTGCACTAAAAGCACCACTGGATGAGCCACTGGTGTCAGCACCACTAAATACTGAATTAACAGTATTAACATTGATAGTACCTGCATTTCCCTTGCCATAGGTGCTTGTAGTTAGCTGGGCACCATCAGTGACACTGAGTAACCTAGCGGAGATATTTATGTTTCCACTATTACCTTGTGCGTTTGGCAAGATAGTTTGCGGACGAGGTTCAATGGTAACTTTGGGAACAGGTCCCTTATCATCATATTCGACATTAATTACTTTAATTACTGGTGCTGATGTAGAACCAAGTGTGTTGTATACGCCACTTTTAGCGCCACTGAGTGAAATCGTATCTGCTTTTAAAGTTATTTCGCCTGCGTTGCCGCTACCTAAAGCGCTAGTAGCTACCTGTGATCCATCTTGTACAAGCAATGTACGAGCGTTTAACGTCAAATCTCCTGCATCGGCCGTGCTATTGGTCTCAGTATTTATACTTGAACGTTTTAATACTATACTGTCTGCGACATTAAGATTGATTTCTCCGGCTTGACCTGTGTTCTCCGTACGACTGCTGAGCACCGAAGAGTTTTCAATCAGCAAAGAATTTGCCGCAATAACGTTTATCACTCCGCCATTACCTGCACCATAGTTATAGCTGACTAGCCCACTATTATTAACTTCAAAAGAATTAGCTTCAACGTTTATCACTCCGCCATTACCTGCACCATAGTTATAGCTGAGTAGCCCACTATTATTAACTTCAAAAGAATTAGCTTCAACGTTTATCACTCCGCCATTACCTGCACCATAGTTATCGCTGACTAGCCAACTATTATTAACTTCAAAAGAATTAGCTTTAATGTTTATTGCTCCGCCATTCCCTGTAGCTCCAGAAGAGGTTTTGCTGACTAGCCAACTGTAATCCCTGGCAACAAAAGAATTCTTAGCTATGATGGTAATGTCTCCCGCGCTTCTCGATGCTGTTGCCTGAGTTCCTCCACCACCGTTATTCTTCAACGTAATGTTGTTGGCTTCCAGCTTTATTTGTCCGCCATTGCCAGAACTGAAGCTGTTAGCGCCGATGTTGGATCTATCGACATCGATCGCATCCCCAAGGATACTAATTTGTTGCCCATTTTTGTCGCCCAGCGTATCAGATCGTAGTATTGATTCAGAGCTTATATTGATATTTCTACCAGTAATTGCGATCGCACCACCGCCATCTCCTGTTGCACTTAGAAACGATTTCTCTGTTAACCCGATGTCTGCAAAACTGGTTGTGCCTTCATAACCCAGCTTCCAACCTTGTTCTATCGACGCGAGACTTACGGTCCCATTGCTACCAACACTGCCGATTTCAATACGTCCTGCTGGTGACTTGAGAATGCCACCCGAAATTGACACATTCCCTCCCACCAGTCCTAAGGTTTTCCCCTCACTCACTTCCAATCCTGGTTGGCTACTGTTAAGACGGGGATTGGGTTGATTGGCTTTAGCCGTTATCATACTCGATGATATCCTTTTCATATGAAAATTCGTGCCCTGGTCCGTTCACCTGAATTTCTTTAGGATTTGCCCCAAATTGCAACCCCAGTGGAACGCTGATCGTTAATAGAGGAGTGGCACCAGGATTGGTTGCGCTAAATTCCGTACCATCGGCAAACTTCAGACTGCTGGCAGTACTACCAATAAACGAACCTCCAATATTTAACCGTGCATTCGGTCCAAAAACAATGCCATTGGGATTTATCAGGAATAAGTTAGCAGTGCCGTTCGCTCGGATTAAACCATCAATATTAGAGATTGACCCACCTGTTACACGGCTAATAATGTTCCCAATGTCAACCGTATTGTTAAAGAAAGCTTCGCTACCAGTGGGAACAGAAAACTCTTTGAAGCTGTGGAACAAGTTGCTACCCGCTTGAGTTCCGCCAGTGATATTTATGATATTACCAGAGGGTGTGACGATAGAATTATTCGGTAGAGTGGCATCTGGTGTAATTTGAGCCAAGGCACAATTGCACCAGAAAGCTGTTGGAATTCCGATCAACCAAGCCCAACGAGTACTTATGGCAAACATTCCATCCCTCCAGCACTTTGATTGCAGTTGTGCTATTACTTAGTAAACCACGATTTGTTACAACGGTAGAAATCAAGTTTTAAGCTGTATACGCGTCTATCCGCAGTCATATGCACGCGATCACGCCTGTGCGAATGCGTGTACATAATCTAGAAAAATTTTTCAATATATATAAGGTGAAAGTTGAGCGAATTTTGAGGTTGCGAGAGCGATCGCACGAAGTGCAGTGTCAGGAGAGCGATCGCCCCAAGTGCAGTGTTAGGAGAGCGATCGCCTGTGCAAGTGCATGTACATAATCTAGAAAAATTTTTCAATATATATAAGGTGAAAGTTGAGCGAATTTTGAGGCTGCGAGAGCGATCGCCCGAAGTGGAGTGTCGTTTGAGCGATCGCCTCAAGTCCAGTATCAGGAGAGCGATCGCCCATCACCTGAGGAAAATAAAAACCCCCTTTTCTATGTTAAGGGGGCGAGGTGTGGTTTCATACTTCTGTAAGCTGTTAATTATTAGTTGCAGACAAACCTAACTTATGCAGTTCCCGCTAAGCTCTAAGCTGTTGTGCCTTTAAGAAAGCACAATTTGGGGAATAGGATGCCATTGGTGTCTATTTAACGCTTAAAGTTTTACCGCACATTGAGTTACCCGACACGCCAGTCGCCTGCGGAGGGAAACCCTCCTGCAGCGCTGGCTTCCCTTAATCCCCTCCCCTTGGCAAGGGGAGGGGAGGTTTTGGCGCAAGACAAAACCGGGGTGGGGTAAAGCCAACGTGGAATAAAGGTTTAAACGTGATTATTGACACGCATGGCACGATGCCCACCCCACAAGAATTTCATTTAAATATGGTATGCAAATTAGAGGATTTTCAGCTTATCATGCTGTGATATTATCGCCGCCTTGTTGATTAATCATTAATCGCACAATGGATAGCCCTAAAATGATTAGGAATAGCACTAACCCAATTGTGCAAGCATAGCTAATTTCCAAATTGGTAAATGCTTGTTCATATAAATAGTAAACAATTGTTTTCGAGCTATTGCGTGGTCCGCCTTGGGTCATGATGTAAACTTCTTCAAACACTTTGGTGGCAGAAATAGCGGAAATGACGGCAACCAGAGCTATATATGGTTTCATCAAAGGTACAGTGATATCCCAATGCTTACGGACACCGTCTGAACCATCAATTGCTGCGGCTTCGTAGATATCAGTGGGGATGGATTGCAACCCAGCTAAATAAATTACCATGTAGTAGCCCAATCCTTTCCATATGGTCACAGCCATCACGCTGTACAATGCAAAGCGGGGACTCGTAAGCCAGGGAATTCCTTCTGGGAAAATACCCTTGAGCAACTGATTGAGTAAGCCATTTTCTGCATACAGCCATTTCCAGGCAATTCCTGCAACCACCATTGAAATGACTACTGGCGTGTAGTATGCAGCTCGAAACCAGTGCATTAAGCGCAGTTTCTGATTGACTAAAATTGCTAGTGCTAAGGGAGCAATAACTAAGATTGGTACGACACCCACAAGGTACAGCAAGGTGTTAACCAAGGTTTGCCAAAAAACTGGATCCTTCGACAAGCGCTGGAAGTTGGCAAAACCCACCCATTGCGGCATCTGAGTCAAATCATATTCGTAGCGGGTAAAGCTGAGGTAAAACGCTTGCAGTGCGGGCCAAAAGACGGTTAATGCCAAGATAACCATTGCCGGCAGCAAAAATAAGTAAGGAGTCAGTCGCTGTGAGATCAGAACCCAATCTTTGGCTGTCAATCTATTCATAGGATGCTTTTTTTCGTGCTGTTGAGGGATGAATTACCGCCTTGGATAAGTGCAAGATGAAAGAGCAAATTAATATTACACAAGCCATTAAGCCTAATTCATGATTGCTAATTTACATGAGAAAGGATGGGAAGTTATTTACCATCGCGCCCACGCTTTACTTGCTGCTCAAATAGCGGGACATTGGCATCCAGATAAACGCCCACTGCGTTGGCTAGAGACAATTGCGGCAATTTCCCATCACGACGATTTGGAAAAGGAATGGGAAGGCAATCACCTCACTGAAGCTGGCGCACCGCTAGATTTTACCCTAGCCAAGGGAACTGATGTAAACAAGTTGCGGCAACTTGCACAAAATGCCCGATATCGCGGACGATGGGTAGCTATGCTGATTTCTATGCACATGAGCTTTCTTAATGAAGGTAAGCGTGGAGAATCACCAGAATTGGATAGCTTTTTAGACGAACAACTCCAGCATCAAGAGAAATGGCGTCATGAGTTGAATATTACAAAAGACGAAGCAGCGCAAGCTTATGAGTTTTTTCAATGGTGCGATCGCCTTTCACTCATCCTCTGCAACCACGTGTTACCTGTGGGTGAACGTGCCTTAGAAATTGCGACTCTACCAGACGGCAACCGCTACGATGTGATAGAGTCTGCTGATGGGGTAACAGTAAAACCCTGGCCCTTCCTTGAAGAAAAGTTTACTGTCAATGTCGAAGCCACCTACCTGGAGCAATTGAAGTTTGACAGTAACGAAGAACTGACACAAGCGCTTCAAACAGCACCGATAAAAACCTTAGAGTGGACTTTTGTTCGGTAGCTTTAGCAGTCATTTATAAAGTAAAGATTAAATTTTAGTAACGTACCATTTTTAATGGTGCGTTACTTTCTTTTAACCTACCCAATGCATCAATACGCTTGGTGATAAGACTAGAACCCTTATCACGACGACAATGTAGAGACGCAAATCCCACCAAAAATCCTTAACTGAACTGTATTGCCCTATTTCGCCCCCAAAAATATCTACAAGGAAAAAAGGGTAAAAGTAAGGTTAAAGTGGGGTTTACTTAATCTTAACTTTGGATAAAAATAGGTAATCTTGTGTTGGAAGGAAGTCAAAAGATTAACTTTCGACCATCAACTCTAAGTCCAAGAAATGATAATGTGAAAGAGATTCAGGGTTTAGGCAGAAAATTTCCGAAATAACAAATTCACGTAGGGGCAATTCACGAATTACCCCTACAAAACGTTGATTTCGCCTAAGTCCTAAGATTATTAAAAGTCACCGAACTAAGTACAGGAGTGCATAAATCCGTAAAGATTCGAGAGTTGCTTGTAGTAAGAGTAAAGAGCGCTTCTTGCCAACTTTTGTTTCCGGCACAGATAACGTTACGAATTTATAAACGTTTGTACTTAAGGATTTCTCAATGGTTCTTCCTCAGCAGATCATTCAAGAAACCATAGAACGATATCAAACACGTTCCGCATCTCGCGATCGCAACTTTCGTAAACTTTCACTTGGTTCGGTTCTCAATGTAGACACACCTGAACGTGTCAACAGGCGTTTGGAGAGAATTGCTCGTAATCCAGTAGCGACTTCAATATTGTCAGCTGCCAAAATCTCCATAGATAATTTATCTACCGAGGAGTTTAATCGCATTGTCCAAGAGCGTATCCTTGGTCAAAGAGATTTAATGAGTATTTCTTACTTAGAATACGGGTTGCGGGTATCGCGGTCTATCTGTCGCATTATTTTACGTAGCCGTAGTGGGAGAGTTGTAGGCTATGGAACTGGGTGTATGGTTTCCCCTCGTCTGCTACTGACTAACAATCATGTGCTGTCTTCGATAGAAGAGGCTACGTCAGCTTTGGCAGAATTTAATTATCAAAGCAGTACAGATGGACAAATGTTGCAATCCTCTGCTTATGAATTAGATCCCATCACTTTTTTTATTACTAATAAAGACCTTGACTATAGCCTAGTTGCTGTTAAAGAAAAACCAAATGGTCTTTCGTTAAGTGAGTTTGGCTGGAATCCTTTGATTGAAGAGCAAGGCAAAGTCATATTAGGAGAATACCTTAACATTATTCAACATCCAGGAGGGGAACCCAAGCAAGTCGCCCTAAGGGAAAATCAATTAGTCGATTTGTTAGATGATTTCTTGCATTATCAAACTGACACAGCACCGGGTTCTTCTGGTTCACCTGTTTTCAATGACCAGTGGGAAGTTGTGGGACTCCATCATTCCGGAGTTCCCAAAATGGATGAGCAAGGTAACTACTTAACCATTGACGGAAGTATCTGGACTCCAGCAATGGGAGAAGATCGCATTGCTTGGATAGCTAATGAAGGAGTTCGTGTCAGTCGAATCGTTGAAGACATTAAAAAGCAGCAAAATCTATCTCAGATTCAACGCAATTTGCGTTCTCAGTTGTTTGACGGAAGCCAACCGCTAAAGCCTATCGTACCTACTAAAAATGACAAGCAAACGATGAATAATAACATAAATAACGGTATTGTTACCTGGACGATTCCTCTTCAAGTTAGTGTGAGTTTTGGACAAGCATCAATCGCTTCATCAACTCAACCTTCTTCAGTGACAGTGAGTCCAACTCCAGATTCACAAGTTATCAACACTCAGCAACCTGCTGCTGAACTACCAGACATTGAAGGCGATTCTGAATTACACGCACAACTCAGACAATTACAGCGCCTGCGCCAAGGAGAGATTTCTTACTATGATGAAGCTCAAGATAAGCGCGATCGCGATCAATACTATAGCGAAATCCTCTCGGAACTCAATTCGTTAAACAAGTCTAAATTGTATAACCGTCTGCAACAGTTGCTGAAGACAACTCATAAAAAACAATTATCATATGATCCAAAACAACATTTATATCCTTGGGTGGATGTGCAGCCGGATTTAAAGATTAGAAGTATTTACTCGCAACTTGAGTTCACACCAGAACAAATTATCAAAGAAGACTTGCAAATAGAAAAAATGCGCGCATTTCGTTTGCAAGAAATCATGTTGAAAGAGTCGCTCACGACAGCAAAACTTATAGAAAATGTTAATGTCCTTGAAGCAAATTTACCTTTCAACTGCGAGCATGTTGTTCCACAATCATGGTTTGGCAAAGCTATGCCTATGAGAGGCGATTTGCACCATTTATTTGCATGTGAAACACAGTGTAACTCCTTCCGAAGCAATAGCCCCTTCACTGATTTTCCTGACTTTTCAGAAGCAATCCGCAACAATTGTGGGAAATCAGAAAATCAAAAGTTTGAACCAGGCTTTGGTAAAGGGGAAGCAGCACGTGCAACTCTTTACTTTTTGCTACGTTACCCTGGTTTCATTAATAATTCTAATCAAGAGTACAAACCAGAAAACCTGGAAATATTACTTGATTGGCATAAGAAATATCCAGTAACTGAACATGAAAAACACAGAAATGCGGCGATCGCCAGTTCCCAAAAGCAAGGTAATCGCAATCCACTCATTGATTTTCCAGAGTGGGCAGACTTAATTGATTTTCGCTTAGGTATCGGCTGAAGTATAGTTTTCTAATTCAATTTATCAGTTGGAATTTAGGAAAGTCTATGTTGTTACGACAACACAGGCTTTTTTTATGAAAAATTCAAATTGACTACCCTTCAGAACCCCGACTTCTCTAAGAAGTCGGGGAGCTTGTTTTGCTATAAAAAATAGCCGTATGAGTGCTGCTTCCTGAGCAATGAATGTTAAAAAGTTCCGCTTATCGTTCTTACTCAAGGCTCTAGAACTCTGTACTTCTGAACATATCCCAGTTGTTGACGAGGCAATGAAAGCGACATTTGCTAGTACAATCGAATTGTTAAGTTTTATATTGCAGTGCGAAGCAGCAAGAACTGCCAAGCACAAATCTGTCATTTCCAGAGCTACCACATAAGCTCTAAACTAAATCACGGTAAAGAGAGGATTTACACAATGGCATTTGAACTTCCCCCATTACCATACGACTACAACGCTCTAGAGCCATTTATCTCGGCTCAGACCCTACAGTTCCATCACGACAAGCACCACGCTGGTTACGTTACCAACCTTAACAAGCTTGTCGAGGGTACAGAACTTGCCAACAAGTCACTGGAAGAAGTCATATTGGCAACTGCTAATGACTCGTCTAAAGCTGGTATATTCAACAATGCCGCGCAAGTGTGGAACCACACCTTCTACTGGCATGTTTTGAAGAAAGACGGTGGCAGTCCCTCTGGGGAATTAGCCGAAAAAATCAATGCCTCCTTCGGTAGCTTGGATGAATTCAAAAAACAATTCAAAGAAGCCGGAGCAACCCAGTTTGGCAGTGGTTACGCTTGGTTGGTGGTAGAGAACGGTGAACTCAAGGTTGTGAAAACACCCAATGCTGCTAACCCTATCACCAGCGGTCAAACTCCTTTGTTAACTGCTGATGTGTGGGAACACGCGTACTATCTGGATTACCAAAATCGTCGTCCAGACTACCTGCAAACTTTTGTAGACCAGCTGATTAACTGGGACTTTGTTGCCGAACAGTACGCTAAAGCCAAATAAGCAGGCATAACTTGTTTGCGAACAAATTCTCTTCCATAGCTTAATTCTGTTTTAACTCAAATCTTGCACCCAACAAGAGCCAGAGGCTCTAATATCTCGTTACCAGGTTGAACCTGGTAACGAGGGTTTGGAGGCTTCGTCGACTGACTGTTGCAACTCTTGCAAGATCTCAGTTTTAACTAACTCAAGCGATAAGCCAGGAACATGGGTTCCTGGCTTTTTTTGAAAACAATTAATTACCAAGGAGGCGGAATGCTGTTCATAGTCATCGAGCATTATGAAAAATACACCTAGGGTGGGCATTTGCTTTTCACACCAACCCAGAACGCAATGCAACAACTGCTGCTTGCACGCGGTCATCAACAGATAATTTGTTCATAATCCCGCGCACATGAGTTTTGACAGTGTTGGGACTCAAATAAAGCTTTTGTGCAATTTCTGGGTTACTCAAACCTTCTACCATCAGTCTCAACACTTCTAACTCGCGCTGAGATAGATTTGCTGCATTTCCACTAGGAGAAGGTGGTTTGAGATTGTCAATGACTCGCCTTGCTATTTGGGGATCAAGATAAGTTGCACCTTCAACTGCGGCGGCGATCGCACTCAAAAGTCGTTCTACACTCGCTCCTTTGATACAATACGCATCAGCACCACTGGAAAGCGCTGCAATAATTTCTGTGTCTGTTTGGTGCGATGTCAGCATCACGACATGAGTTTCTGGCAAAGCTGCTTTAATTTGCTGTGTTGCAGCTATCCCATCCAACCGAGGTAAACCAATATCCATCACCACCAAATTGGGTTTCAGTTTGAGTGCTGCTTGCACACCTAAGTAACCATCTTCCGCTTGTCCGACAATCTCCAACTGCGGATGAGCCATTAATGACTGTTCTAACCCCAGTTGCATCATGGGATCATCTTCTACAATTAAAATCCGCAGCACAGAAACATTGGCTGGTAGATTTAAGCGAAAATTATTATCCTGAGACATTTTCTATCAATTTTTAATTTTAAATTTAGTTTTCTGTAATGTGGGCATTGCCTACTAATATCTCAAATGTCTATCACATAAGCTTTTATAGTTCCTGACAAAGATGTACAGACGCTTTCAAACAGCGCGTCTCTACAAAAATGTACAGACGCGACGCCAGAGCGGCAGGAGGGAGGTCCTCCTGCATAGCGCTGGCTCGCCATGGCGCGTCTCTTTTTTATTCTTCCACGCGATATCCCAACTCTGCTAAACGTGTCCGAGACTGACGCCATTTGGTTGCACTTTGACGAACAGTTCCAAATAAACTTTTCCAGCAATTAACTTTTGGATTTGTTCCCGCGCTGCACTTCCAATTGCTTTTAACATTCTCACCTTTACCGATGGAGAATTCCTTTTTGGGAATCGCGCTCAACGTGTATGGTAGCAAGGACACGGGTAAGAGCTGGTGTTTCTTCCACCAAGTCAATGGCGATCGCTACTGAATGAGGAACTTCTTCACGAGTTAACAGCAAAATCTGTTCGCGAATCAATTCGCCCATAATAAAGCGTTCTGGTTGATCCGTGACTAAATCAGGTGGATAGTAGTATGGTCCACTTTCTAACTGTTCAATCAATAACTGTTGCAGTTCGGGTAATCCTACACCTGTTTTGGCAGAAAATTTTACCGTTTCCCACTCATGTGACTTTGCCAGTTGAACGTAGCTATCATCTATTATCTGGGAATCTTGCAGTTGTTGGTCGATTTTGTTTAAGCCCAAAATCACTGGTGTTGGGCTGTTAGTGAGTAAATCGGCAATAAAGCGATCGCCTGTCCCACAAGGAACCGATCCATCCACCACAAACAACAGCACATCCACCGACTCAATGGCTATTTTCGCATTTTGCACCAGTACTTGCCCCAATTGATGATGGGGTTTATGAATTCCTGGGGTATCCACAAAAATCAGCTGCGCCTCTGGAGTGGTTAAAATTCCACGTAACCGATTGCGTGTCGTTTGTGCTACTGGTGATGTAATGGCAATTTTTTGTCCTACTAATTCATTCATTAACGTAGATTTACCGACATTTGGGCGACCAATAATGCCGATAAAACCTGACCTGAAATCAGGAGGAGCCTGTGGAATCATCACTTCTCCTGACATAGAGAAGATGTCAAATTGACTACTATTCACCTGTGGCTCCACCGTCATATTTTACATTTATAATTACTGACTTTTCTGTGCAAACACAAAACAAACATGAAATCACCCTGGAATTTCTAGCAATTGCCTTGGCTTAAGTTTAACTGATTCCACGGAATTCCCCATCCCTGAATGCGGTGGGGATGGATAGTGGGACAACTAGGAGGTATACCCTTTGTGGGTGTCCGAGTAGTTGTCAATCTCCGAGGTCGGTAGTCGATCAATGTCGTCCTCAATAATTTGAGTAATTGTTTTTTCTTTGTTCGCGGCATATAACCGTATTTTATTCAATCTACCCTCACTAATTCTGATATGCAATCCTTTAGTTTTCATGATAGATACGTCTACACAACGTCTAAACATCTGCTATCATAGCTATATCAGCTAACCACTGACTAGCTCGACACAAACGAACTGCAATGCAGGTGAACAGTGCGAATGCTAGGAACGGTACAGAACCATGACAATTGGTAGTGGGTTGCATTGAAAAAGATTGCTTGTGCATGAAACCATCAATGCGTAAAACCAGTTTGGTTTGGTTGTACAGAACTTTTGTTCCTTGTACAAGATTCCGTGGGGCATCAGGAATCTCTAAACTGCCTGTGGAGGTATCAGAACGTGGATGTTGCTGTATGGCTTGTCCTTAGGGCATCTGGAGTAACGACCAATGAAGCAGGAAATTTCTAGTTCCTAAAAGGAACCGCTTCGCTTCAAAGCGATTTGGAGAAGCCTCATCCTCAGCCGCAAGGCAGGATGGGGAGAATGTCACTTTACTATTAATTATCTATCGCTGCCCACTAGGTATAGCAAAAAGCAAAATATTA
Organism: Scytonema sp. PRP1; assembly: GCF_036697665.2. Classification (NCBI taxonomy): domain Bacteria; kingdom Bacillati; phylum Cyanobacteriota; class Cyanophyceae; order Nostocales; family Scytonemataceae; genus Scytonema; species Scytonema sp. PRP1. The sequence continues at coordinate 153,371 of NZ_JBAHYJ020000087.1, forward strand.
TAATTATCTCCAATGGAGGAGCTTTGGTTCAAGCACACCCTTGTGATATTCATTCCTAGGTTGAAGCCGTAACAGACTACTCAATAATTCCTAGTACCAACTCGCCTTCGTTTACCGCCTGATTCGCAGAAATATCATAAACTAATCCATCTTGTTCTGCACTAACATCAATCACAGTAGGTAACTTACCTTCTTTATTAAAATTCAAGATTTGATAAAGTCGTTCTCCAGCTTTTACAGAACTTCCCAATTCTACTCTTGATTGAATCATTCCACCTATTGGGGCATAATATCTTTTCATCTGAGTTCTTGGTTTCAAACTCATCTCATAAGATGCGCTTTCCTTGAGAGGAAACCCAGAGATTCGCAAAACTCCTTTGTGTGCTAAATAGTTTTTCACACCTCGAAGACCTTTCTTGACTGAATCTGGGTTCATTTGCATTCCCGTACCAAGTTCGAGTGTCCAAGCCTCTATATCAAACCTAATTTCTCTACCAAACTGTTTGAAATACTGTTCCAAAGCTAACCAAGGTTGGATAAAGGCTTTATCAAAACCATCTTCATCACAAAAATCAAATTGAATACCAAATTCCAGTAAGAAATGTTTTGCACTGTCTTCTCTGTTAGGGAAGAGATAAAGATAGTTTAATCCTTGATTGGTATGACTGTGTAAGTCAATCAAATAATCTGCGTCTAAACAGAGAGATTGCAGCTTGTAGCTAAATCGTTCTGTGTAAGGAACTCCACTGGAGGAGTTAATTTTTTCTAAAAATTGGGCAAATTCCTCCTGAATTTGATTGAGGTAGTTTTTTTCTCACAACCTCTAGTTCAAAATTAATTTGAGATTTAGCAAACGCCAATAAATCATCAGCATGTTTTTCGTAGTCCCAAAATATGCGGTTCCAATCTTTTCCTTCATAACTACAGAATCGTCCTGAGGAAAAAATGTGCGATCGCTCATTAGTGCTGATTGGGTTACAAACAGGAACTAACCAAATTTCCCCAGATAAATCTGTCTCATTGATTGTCTGCAAAAACTCAATGAGTTGGTAAATAACAGCATTACCAGCGATTTCAGCACCGTGCAAATTAGATTGGATATAAACTTTTTTGCCCGGTTGAGCGCCAATAAATTTGTAGACTTGCAGGGATAAGACATCGCCTGAAGCCATGTGGCGCAGTGGAATGGTAGAAATAGTGGGGAGCATGGTAAAAATTGGTTGACTGATATTTTGCACCTGTGTGATCACCCGCCATATCATGTCCGCTCAATTACCGACAAATCCTGGAAAACCCCAGCCCAATGAGTGGCGACGCCAAAGTTCCCCTCCCCGCTTGCGGTGAGTCCAGCGCTGCAGGCGGGTTTCCGCCGTAGGCGACTGGCGTAAGCGCAAGCGCACGCCAAGGGCGAACGCGTAGCGTCTCCGTTCGGCCTCAAGCCGTGCCCGAAGGGCTCAGGAGATACCCGGAGGGGGAGGGGTTAGGGGTGGGTTCTGTAATTATGGGTAATTTGCCGGACATTATATCAGGGGTTATAAACCCTTGGGTAATTGCGAAAGTCCTCTTAAAAGGACTAAATCTTTGCAAAATTTGGGTTTTAGTCCATTTTAATAAACTTCAGCTATAAGTCAGGCACTTCTTATTTTTCACCGGATATGGAAAACCTCGCTTCCATTCCTCTCTCCTACAAGGAGAGAGGCTTTGATTTTTCCCCCTTCCCTTGTAGGGAAGGGGGCTGGGGGTTAGGTAAGAAGTGGATTTTTCCAGATAGCGTGAAAAGTCAGAGGAACTTGAGTTCCACAGCTTTTTTTGCCAAACTTGCGTAATTTATTCAAAAAACCACAGATATAAAAGTAAGACAGTCATCATGTAGTTGCAAAATTAAGGAATATTCCGGTGCATCACGGTCAAGATGATGGCTTGCTAACAAGCGGTGAAATTTTCGACATGAAACTTGATGCTAATTTAGTAGTCCTGAGTGCTTGCGATACTGGCAGAGGGGACATCAAAAGCGATGGTGTTATCGGTTTGTCTCGCTCTTTGATTACTGCGGGCGCACCCAGTATTATCGTATCTTTATGGGCAGTGTCGGATGATTCTACAGCAATGCTGATGACGGAGTTTTATCAAAATCTGCGGCGAAACCCAGATAAAGCTGTTGCATTGCGAAATGCTATGCTCTCAAGAATGAAAAAGCATTACCATCCTCGGGACTGGGCAGCATTTACACTGATTGGCGAAACTGAGTAAATTAGGGCGGGCGAGACGCCATATGTGTCAACTTAAGGTGAAAGCGCTCGTTTGTAATGCTTTGAGAGATTACCTTGTTCCCAGTCAGAGGCTTAGAATACCATTGGGAGGCTCTGCCTCCGTTACTTGCGGCAGAGCCGCCCCAAGCGCATTTCCAGCTTCGACCTGGAAACGAGATTTTAGAAGAGTTTTGGCTTAAGTTGACACCAATGGCGAGACGCTCACCCCACAATATTAGTCTTTTCTTGTAGGGCAGGCATCTTGCCTGCCATATCTCAATTAAGTCCCAGGTAGATTACGCAACCGCTCATTAAAATGAGTACGCTCAGCCAACGCCTTTAATAAAGGACCATGTGAGCCAAATTCTACAACACTGACAGACCCTACTGGGCATCCCAATCGGTAGCGAAAGCGTCCTACATCAATTCCCAATAAACTGCACAGCATAATTCTAATAGTTGCTTTGTGGGAAACAATTAAAACATTGCCACTACTGTAAAGTTGCTTGATTTCTTCAATAACCTGCGTAGCACGAGATGCGATCGCAACTGCCATTTCCCCACCCGTCGGCGCATACCAAGCCGGATCTGCTAACCAGCGAATATAATCATCATGAAATTCCTGGTTCACCGTTTCTGGTGTTTTGCCTTCCCATTTGCCGTAGTTGATTTCCTTCAAGCCATCCCGCAGTCGTGTGGTTGCATTTCTATTGCTTCACACAAAGGTTTTGCTGTGGCGAGCGTTCGTCCCACAGGACTGGAAAAAATTGCCTTCCAAGGAGTAGAACTGTATGCAGCAGCAAAAGCCTTAGCCATTTCCAAGCCATCTGGCGTAAGTTCTGGATCTATCGAACCACAGAAGAAATTATTACGGCTGTATTGTGTCTGTCCATGACGGAGGAAATAAAGAGTTAGACTCATAGCTATTGAGATTTTAGATTACGCCGTCACTAGTCATTGTCATTGTAGAGACGCGGTGAATGAAAGCGTCTCTACATCTTTGTCATCTGTCAAGAGTTATTTCTTTGCCTACCACACACGTCGTGCTTGTACTCCCATGTACTATTGGCAGTTTTTCAAATTCCTGGAAATGTTATCTATAGTAAGGGCTATGGCTAATATAACGAAGTGCCGATATATAGTCATTTCAGCTTCGGACAGGAATCATGGCAACAACAAAAGTCAATCCTTATCTTGATGGTAATTTTGCGCCAGTGGATGAAGAAATCACCGCTAACACTCTGCAAGTCATAGGTGAACTACCTCCCGACTTATCAGGAATGTTCGTGCGCAATGGTCCTAATCCCCAATGGACACCCATCGGAAAGTATCATTGGTTTGATGGAGATGGAATGTTGCATGGGGTACGAATTAGCAACAGCAAAGCTACCTATCGCAACCGCTATGTGCGGACAAAAGCTTGGAAAATCGAGAACGAAGTGGGTAAAGCTGTTTGGACTGGCGTACTAGAACCGCCCAAAAAGAACAGTCTTCCCAAACCAATCAAGAATCCGGCTAACACAGCTCTTGTATGGCATGCAGGTCAACTCTTAGCGCTCTGGGAGGGGGGTGCGCCTCACGCAATTAGGGTTCCTGAGTTAAAGACGATTGGTGAATATACCTACAATGGCAAGCTCGTTTCAGCGGTGACTGCTCATCCCAAGGTAGACCCAGTAACGGGTGAGATGATGTTCTTTGGTTACGGTTTTACACCACCATACCTGCAATACAGCGTTGTTTCACCAGAAGGCGAACTTTTGCAGACGGAACCTATTGACATACCAATGGCGGTGATGATGCATGATTTTGCCATCACTGAAGATTACACAATTTTTATGGATTTGCCACTGACTTTCAACATCGAAAGGATGAAACGGGGCGAACCAATGATGAAGTTTGAGCGCGACAAACCCAGTCGCTTTGGTATTGTTCCCCGTTACGGTAATAACAGTAACATTCTCTGGTTTGAGAGTCCTGCTTGCTATATCTTCCACACTCTCAATGCCTACGAAGAAGGAGACGAGGTGGTGCTGATTGCTTGTCGCATGAATTCTACCACTGTTTTGGATGTGCCACAAGACACACACACTGATTCGGAAGGAGATATCCCCCGCTTGCATCGTTGGCGGTTTAACGTGAAAACGGGCAAAGTCAGCGAAGAGATGCTAGATGATATCGCCTCCGAATTTCCTCGTGTCAATGAAAATCTGTTAGGGCAAAAAACCCGATACGGATACACTGGCAAAATGGCGAAAGGTACCATGCCTTTGTTCGAGGGTATCATTAAGTACGACCTCAGCGCTGGCAAGTCCCAAACCCATGAATTTGGAAGGGGACGTTATGGCGGTGAAGCTGTATTTGTACCGCGTCCTAGTGCAACAGCAGAAGATGATGGCTGGCTGGTGACTTTTGTTTACGATACCGTAGAGGAAACTTCTGAACTGGTGGTGGTTAATGCTCAGGATATCACAGGTGAACCAGTGGCGCGGGTGTTAATTCCCCAGCGAGTACCATATGGGTTCCACGGTACTTGGGTTTCTGAGGAACAGTTGAAAGCTTCTGTTTAGATTAACACCCCCAGGGTAGGGACACAGCAATGTTGTGTCCCTATGGGGGATTTGTTAATTCTTGAATCAATTGCCCAGGAGTCAGTATTCTAGGAGTTGCAATTGGAAAATCTTGAGGATTGCGAGTCACAATTGCATCCAATTGATTAATGACAGCAGTGCTGTATTGAATAGCATCTTCAAAATCTTTGAAGTTGGCAGTTAGTGCCATTCTTATTGCTGCCCGATCCACTGTAGCAATTTGGCAGAAGGTGGATATTTCCCTCAAGAACTCAAGAGTTAAATCTCGACCTTTGTCTTTAGGGATAATGTAGTAAAGGTCACTAAAGGTCGATGCTGAAATATAGCCCTCTAGTTGTCCCTGTTCAACAATTGATAAAACTGTCTCGCTATCACCGAAATAGGGCTGTCGCTCAAGGGCAACATCCACAATTACATTGGTGTCTAGCAGAACTTTCACAGGTTATGTTTCTCCTTCAAATATTCCCATTTTGCTTGATCTGGGTCAAAATCAGGAGGGGCGGGCTGGGTTTTTTCAAACCAGTTTTGCAAAGCCTTGATTTTAGTTGGTCTTTTAGGTGTCTTTAGCTGTGATTCGGTTTTTGGCACCGTAGAATTATCAAACGTTTCAACTGCCTGTAAGACAATCACTTCCACATCTCCAGGTAGCATCTTAACTGATTCCGTAGTTACTAAGTTACCTGCGGCGTCGATTTTTCCCTTGAGTTTGTAAGCTTGCATATTCCTGTTCCTTGTTTATTTCTAGGATAAAACCTCGCAGGCATAAAAACCTAATCCTCTGCTGAGTCAGCATTATGGGGACATTCTAAGGCTGCTAATTGATTGAGTTACGCTGCTATAGTTAACGCGATCGCACAAAGCATCAGCCAAAGCCGAACGCAAACCTCGAAAAAACAGGATTATCTTGGGCAGGACAGTTTATAGTTTTTAACCAGTACAACTGGTAGGTTGTGGTGTTGATGGCTATAGTTGGGTTTGACTTGGTTCAACCCAGCCTACGGGCTATCCGATACTAAATAAGTTAGACAATTCAGGTAGTAACTTATGCCACTCTAACAGTAAACTCGCGCCTGTTGTTAACCCAGAGAAAATTCCTTTTAACATTGTAATGGCATCTTCTGCCTGTTCCTTTATATCTGAATCTTTTGATTTTTCCCCAGCTTTTTTCAAAGCTTCTACTTGCCTCAATGCTTTTACTTTGTTTTTCTCATCCAAAGTGGGTTCGGCTTCAATTGCTTCTTTCAGTTGAGTTAGCAGTTCTTGAATTCCCAATTTCTCAGGATTATGAGAGCCAGATTGTTTTTTAATACTAGCAGATACATTTCCTTGAACGCTACTACCTGCAATCATATTTCCGTCAAAATTTCCACCGATACCAATTGAGTTATTTGCCATAAATTACTTCCTTAAAATTACAACTTTATTTATTCTCATGTTGCTCTTGATTGGAATCATCATAATCATATTGCCCTTTCTCGTAAAAATTAGATATATTTCCTTGACCAGTAAAAAATACGTCATTAACCACAGTGCAAAGTCGGTTATACACTAAAAATAGAGTGCGTTACCCGCCCTCTCTGTGTTTCTTTCTTCGCGTCCTAGCCTTCGGCACGCCGCAAAGTTGCTTCGCGGACGCGTCTACGCGCCTTCGCAGTTCGTTTAATTCCCCCTTCTCGCTTGCGGGGAGGGGTTAGGGGTGGGGTACTACGCGCTGAAATTTCGCAACTAGATGATAGACAATAATCGCCGTCGCAGACTGTTCCGGATAAAGCTGCTTACTTTCATCCATGTACAAATCTATACGCTCCGCACCCAACAACTCCAGTCATAAAGCACCAAAACTTATAGCAGCACATCACTCAACTCGAGTAACCTAAATTTAATGAACTGCTGGGAGGGGAGATGATGTTGTTGGAATTGAAGCGCATCCATGTTCCACCGGGACAACGAGTGCTGTTTTGTGATGTTACCTGGCAAGAATTGGAAACAATTCTAGAGGATTTAGGAGAACATCGTGCAGCACGAATTGCTTATAATAGGGGAATACTTGAGATTATGGCACCATTGCCAGAACATGAAGACGATAAAGAAATTATTGGCGATTTAGTCAAAGCGCTTCTGGAAGAGCTGGATATTGAGTTTAGATGCCTTGGTTCTACGACTTTCAAAAACCAAGCAATGGCTCAAGGTATAGAACCTGATCAGTGTTTCTATATAAAAAACGAATCCAGAATTCGTGGGAAAAAGCGACTAGATTTAACAGTAGACCCCCCTCCAGATTTAGCCCTAGAAGTGGATATCACTTCTCGCACTCATCCTAATATTTATGAAGCACTAAAAGTGGTTGAGCTTTGGCGTTTTGATAAAGGTAAATTACAAATTAATCTACTGCGAGATGGGCATTATGTAGAGTCTCAGGAAAGCTTGAATTTTCCTAGATTAGCACTAATTGAGGCGATTCCTGAATATCTGCAACAAAGTAAAACCGCAGGCAGAAATGCAACTATCAAGGCTTTTCGCCTTTGGGTGCAACAGCAGATACAACAGCAATGAAGTATTTTTCTCTTGTTGCCATCAGCGTTTTTGTATGCCAATCAATGGTAAGATTAGCTCATGGCTTACTTAAATAATGTAACTAAAGTCGAATAAAAAGTTGGTGATGGAAATGACAATCACAGTTCCAGGAACCACTACACTAAAGGAGTTTTTGAAACTTCCATACGTTGATGAGTCACCAGCTTGGGAGTATATTAACGGAGAAGCAGTTCAAAAACCGATGGGAGGAGGTAAACACAGCCTGTTGCAGAAACGTTTAGTTGCAGTGATTGATGCAGCAGGGAGTCACTACGAAGCCTTTCCAGAATTGCGCTGTACTGTCGGTAATCGTTCAGTAGTTCCTGATGTCGTTGTTGTCCCCACTCATCAACTACCAGTGGATGATAGCGGTGATATAATTAGCACTGGTATTGAGTTTGCCCCAGCTTGGATCATTGAAATCCTTTGCCCCGCTCAAAGTCAGACGAAGGTAACAGGCAATATTCTACATTGTCTCAAACATGGCAGCCAACTAGGATGGTTGATTGATCCGAGTGAACGCTCTATCTTTATTTATCATCGCGATCGCTTGCCCGATTTATTAGCTGGAGCAGATGTTTTACCAGTATTAGAAGGTATAAATCTAATACTATCCGTTGATCAAGTCTTTGCTTGGTTGAAGCGCGGATAAAGTTTTTAGGCTTGCCTAAATTTAGAAACAATGGAGCCTATACACAAATAGTAGCTAATTAAACTTTGTAGAGTAGATTAGGCGCAGCCGTAATACCAAGCGTGAAAAAAGAATGCGACAGATACACACTGCTAAACCCTGGTTAGATCTAGCTTTCTTTATTTTGAATTTTAAATGCGTGAATTTTGAATTGATATGATTGCAACTAAGAAGTAAAGGGTGCATAATTCAGGCGATTGCCCAAAGGGCAGTGCGCGGAGCGCAATCGCCATGCCAAGGAAAAACGTATTATTGGATTTTACCCAAAGTTAACGTCGAGCTTTTTAATCAAGTTTTAGCCGACTTCGCACGGGAATTTCAACTACGTGAAAATAAGCACATCGTATTAACTCTTGCTCGAGCTGGATGGCATACGAGTAAAGATTTAGAGATTCCTTTGGGTTTGCACTTGGAGTATATGCAAACGCCTACTCACCCGAATTACAACTCTTCAGTTCGCTTGTGGTCGTTGGTTAACGAACCGATAGCAAATCGTTCTTTCGATTTAGTCAGGGTCACTTCGCCTTTATCAAGATAGTCAGCTAACTTAGGTGTTTGCGCCATCCGCCTGGTAGCATTTAAGTTTGGGGTATAAAGAGGAATCAGCGCTTCAGCCAAAGCGTAAAACGGGTCAGAACCAGGACGGAAATGAGTAAATAACCAATTCCCCTTCAGCAATAGATCGTTCCCTTGAAACGCTCAAGCAAGGTTTAAAAGATTTGGCTGAAAAAACCTCTAAATATAAGAAAGATTAACTGATTGGTTCGCGATTGAAGGTCGCGAACCACTCTTTCTTTTCCACATCCCGTGAAAAGTCAGATCGTTATAGTTCCGAATCACATAGTCAAATATAAACAGACATTTGTTCATCGGCTTTAAGCAACTCAAAAGAAGAACGTAATTTTGTACGGAACTTTTGAGTTCTACGCCTCGGATGTACTACCAGACACCCTAATTCCCTCTTAATTAATTAAATTATTTGGGATTACTTTTGGTTTTAGATTAAGGTCTACTTAATCTTTTTCGAGGTGGTTCTGTAGTAGAACTCTCAGAATTAGTCTAGCAAAATTCAGATGTTTGTGTATATTTTGCTAGATTTTGAGCAAAGTTTTGTCATACCTAAAGTTGCAAAAATGCTCAAACCCTGCCAGCACCCCTGAAAGAGCGATGGCACAGAGTGCCCGCCCTGCATGGCGAGCGCTCGATGTTCCATAGAAGTAAGAGTCGATAAGTTCACTTGACAATTCCCAAAACGGGCGCTACTTCAGGCTCTGTAATTCTAGGAGCCAAGAATCCCTTAGCATAAATCTGCGGATTTGTTTGTGCGATTTGAGAATAGGATTGGCGAAGTTGAGCATTCACAGCGACAGTTTTCACATCGTATATCTGCGTAGCCAGCTTAGGGTAGAATCCAATGCCAATTATCGGCAGCAGAAAACAGGCAGCAATAAACAACTCACGTGGTTTAGCATCGATATAGACTGCCTCGGTAGGTAGGAGACAGTCCGTACCGAAGCAAACTGTTCCCTCATCCTCTTGATTCTCTAAGCCTGCATTGTTAATGTCACACTTAAGTGCGACACCAGAACCGTAAAATACCTGTCGCAACATCGACAGCAGATAAATCGGCGTGAGGATGACTCCCACTGCGGCTAAGAAGACTGTCACAGTGCAAAAAGACGAACTGTAGATATCACTGGTCGTCACGCCAACAAAGACCGAGAGTTCGCTGACAAAACCACTCATACCGGGGAGAGCTAGTGACGCCATCGCACCTACTGTGAACAGAGCAAACACTTTGGGCATCACCTGACCAACACCACCCATATTGTCCATCGCCATCGTGTGAGTGCGATCGTAGGTTACGCCTGCCAGGAAGAACAGCACTGCTGCGATTAAACCGTGCGATATCATTTGCAACATTGCCCCGCTGACTCCCAAGTCGGTAAAGGAGGCAATACCCAGCAGTACGAAACCCATGTGGGAAACTGACGAATATGCTAGGCGACGTTTCATGTTCGATTGGGCAAAGGAGTTCAACGCACCATAGATAATGTTGACAACGCCCAGAGTGGCTAGAATCGGTGCAAAGTAAATGTGTGCGTCAGACAGAAGTTCCAGATTCAGGCGAATCAATCCGTATCCGCCCATCTTCAAAAGCACACCAGCCAAAATCATCGATACGGGAGCAGAAGCTTCACCATGTGCGTCAGGCAACCAAGTGTGCAGAGGGAAAATAGCCAGCTTGACGCCAAACGCAATCAGCAATCCTGCATAAAGTGGCAATTCTAGCGCTAGTGGGAAATTCTTCATGCTGAGCGCGGCGATATCGAAGGTTATATTGTCGCCGTAAAGAGCCATTGCCAGCCCTGCCACCAGAATAAATATAGAAGCAGCTGCGGTATACAATAAGAATTTAGTTGCTGCGTAGCGGCGCTTTTGCCCGCCCCAAATCGAGACAAGCAAGTAAACGGGAACCAATTCTAGCTCCCACATAATGAAAAACAGCAGCAAGTCTTGGGCTACAAACACCCCTATTTGTGCAGAATAGAGCACCAGCATTAGGAAATAGAACAGTCGGGGCTTAACATTAACCTGCCAAGCTGCAAAGATCGAAAGTGTCGTTACTAATCCTGCTAGAAGCACGAGTGGAACAGATAGTCCATCAACTGAAACTGCCCAGCTAAAACCTAACTGAGGCACCCAGGCATACTTCTGTGCAAGTTGAAAAGTCGCGTTGCTTGCATCGTAATGCTTCCAAAAGGCATAGCACATCAAGACAAAATCCGCGATTCCTACGCCTAGTGCATACCAGCGCACGCGCTTGCCATCTTTATCGGGTAGTACGGGAATAAGCAGGGCAGCAAGGAGTGGCAGCACCACAATCATGGTGAGCCAGGGAAATTGATCCACTTCCATAACACAGAGCAAAAATACTTATATTTGAATAAAGTCATTGTACTCAACTTTGTAAACATTTATAAATTAGTCTTTACCCCAGCTAGCCATATAGGGATATCTATAATTGCACAGATGGTTATCACAATTCAGATCAATTTAGCTTTGGCATCCGTTTAATTACCTCACCCCTCGGGCACCCCTCTCCGTGAGTTCGGAGAGGGGAGGGGGGTGAGGTTACGCGCTAAAGTACTTCGCTACTGGGTGATAAGTAATAATCGCAGTCGTAGACTGTTCAGGATAAATTTGTTCACTTTCATCCATGTACAAATTGATACGTCCTGCTTCCAACAACTCCAGCTGCTTGTACTGATCCTGAATATTCGGACAAGCCGGATACCCAAAACTATACCGCGAGCCGCGATAACGCTGTGCCAAAATATCCCGGATATTATCCGGTTCCTCAGCACTAAAGCCCAACTCACGACGAATACGGGCATGTGTCCACTCCGCCAACGCTTCCGCTACCTGCACCGCTAAGCCGTGAAAATACAGATAATCCCTGTATTGATTATCTGCAAACAACTTTTGAGCAAACTCCGTGGCAATATGCCCCACCGTCACCGCCTGCATCGGGAACACATCAATAATTCCCGACTCCTTCGGCACAAAGAAATCTGCAATACACAGCCTCCTCATAGACTTTTGCCTCGGAAACTCAAAACTTGCTCTTACCTCTGCGTCTGTGCGGTTCGTTTCATAAACATACAAAGTATTCCCCTCAGCTTGACAAGGGAAATACCCATAAATCACCTGCGGATGCAACAAATTCTCCTCAATAACCCGTTGCTTCCACTCCGACAAAATTGGATACACCTTCTCATCCAAGAAAGCCTGATATTCCTCCTTAGATTGTTCCTTCGGCTTGCGGAACTGCCATTGTCCAGCAATCAAAGCTTGTAAATCCATATGCCAGAACAGTTCTTCCAAAGGAATATCCTGCGGCTGGAGTAGCTTCGTTCCCCAGAAAGGCGGCGTCGGACGTTCGATATCCACCGCCACAGCTTCGGAACGGCGGGTATCAACTTCCTGCGGTTCTACCTTGGATGCAGAACCATTGCTGGATACAGATAGCTCAGGAGCTTCTTCTATCTGTGTTAATCTGTGTCCATCTGTGGTTTCATTCAAAAATCCCTGCAAATCATCCCACTCACCAGCCACTTTCGCTGGCATTAATTTATCCATGAAGTGCAAGTCAGAAAACGCATCTTTGCCGTAAACTACCTTACCTTTGTAAGTGTTCTGACAATCTTGATGGACAAACTTGGGAGTTAGCGCTGCACCGCCTAAAATTACCGGCACAGTAATTCCCTTCTCGTTGAAGACTTCCAAATTTTCTTTCATGAACGCGGTGGATTTCACCAGCAAGCCACTCATAGCAATACAATCAGCTTTGTGCTTTTCGTACGCGTCGATGATGTTTTCCACCGGCTGCTTAATTCCCAGGTTAATCACCTTGTAGCCGTTGTTCGACAAGATGATATCCACCAGGTTTTTACCAATGTCGTGAACATCCCCCTTCACCGTGGCAATGATAAATGTCCCTTTAGCATTGTTACCAGATTCTGACTTTTCCATGAACGGTTCTAAGTAAGCAACCGCTGCTTTCATGGTTTCCGCAGATTGTAATACGAAAGGTAGCTGCATTTGCCCAGAACCGAACAATTCACCCACCACTTTCATGCCATCTAGCAGGAAGGTGTTGATAATCTCTAGAGGGGGATATTTTTCTAAAGCTTTGGTGAGTTGTTGTTCTAAACCGATACGTTCGCCGTCGATGATGTGGCGCTTGAGGCGTTCTTCGATGGGTAGATTTTCGTCAACGCCTTTGTCGCGTTTCGTTGTCACCCCTTCAAACAGTGTTGTCAGTTGTGTTAAGGGGTCATAAACGCAGACATCGCCTTCAAACTTGCGTTCATCATAAATCAACTGGTGACAAACTTCTTGATGGCGTTCCTCAATTTTTGCCAGTGGTAAAATCTTGTTAGGGCTGACAATTGCTGCATCCATCCCAGCAGCGATCGCCTCATGCAAAAACATTGAGTTCAGTACAACCCGCGCCGCTGGGTTCAACCCGAAGGAGATATTAGAAACACCCAAAATAACATGACATCCAGGCAATTCTTGACGAATGCGGCGGATGGCTTCAATTGTGCCTTTGCCGTTGGTCCGGTCTTCTTCAATACCCGTAGAAATTGGGAGTGCTAGGGGGTCAAAGAAAATTTCGTACGCTGGGATGCCGTATTCAACTGCTTGACGATATGCACGTTGGGCGATCGCAAACTTTTTCTCAGCAGTCCGCGCCATTCCTTCTTCATCTATGGTACCAATAACGACACCAGCACCGTATTGCTTCGCAATTTCCAACACCTTCAAGAAACGCGGTTCTCCATCTTCATAGTTGGTGGAGTTGAGTAAACACTTACCTCCTGCCACTTTCAGTCCCGCTTCCATCTTTTCCCATTCGGTGGAATCGAGCATCAATGGCAGAGTGACATTATTTACCAGGCGTGAGACGAGTTCGTGCATATCCCGCACGCCGTCGCGTCCGACATAATCCACGTTCACATCCAAAATGTGTGCGCCTTCTTTGACTTGCGCCCTCGCCATTGACACCAGTCCATCCCAATCTTCGGCGTTGAGTAATTCGCGGCACTTTTTGGAACCACTGGCGTTGAGACGTTCGCCGACAATCAAGAAAGAGTTATCTTGGTCGTAAGGTTGGGTGCTGTAAATTGACGCTGCTGCTGGTTCCTGTTGAGGCTGTCTCTGTTTTGGTCTTAAGTCTTTGGCAATTTCTGCTAATTGTTGAATGTGTTCTGGACGTGTCCCACAGCAACCCCCGATCACTTGGACACCCAAATCTTCAACAAAATGCATTAATGACATCCGCAATTCCGTTGGTGTCAGGCGATAATGAGCTTGACCGCCGACGTTCTCTGGTAAACCAGCGTTGGGAATACAGGAAACCACAAAAGGCGAATGTTCCGAGAGATACTTGATATGTGGTTTCATCAAGTCTGGACCTGTGGCACAGTTCAGACCGAGAATATCAATTGGGTAAGGTTCCAGAATTGTCAGCACGGCGTTGATTTCCGTCCCCACCAGCATAGTACCCATAGATTCCATTGTGACAGAAACCATGAGCGGACGGCGATCGCCTTTTTTGGCAAAAACTTCTTCGATAGCATTCAGCGCCGCTTTGATTTGCAGCACATCTTGGCAAGTCTCAACGATGAATAAATCAACGCCACCATCCCATAGCCCTTCCGCTTGTTCAGCGAAGGATGATTTCATCGTGTCAAAATCGATATGTCCCAAAGTTGGCAGTTTCGTGGTTGGTCCCATAGAACCCGCTACAAACCGGGGTTTTTCTGGAGTGGAAAATTCTGCAGCAACGCGCTTTGCCAGTTCCGCCGCTGCTTTATTAAGTTCATACGCCTTATCTGTTAAGTCGTATTCTGCCAAGACAATCGACGCAGCGCCAAAGGTATCCGTTTCAATCACATCTGCACCAGCGGCGAGAAAGTCCCGGTGAACTTTGGCGATCGCTTCTGGCTTGGTGTAGACGAGGTACTCGTTGCAACCTTCGTACTGTGCGCCACCGAAGTCTTCAGCAGTCAGGTTTTGGGTTTGCAAGTTGGTTCCCATTGCACCGTCGAAGACGATGACTGGGTGTGTTGGACTGTGCAAGCGTTCTAAGAAGGTAGAAGTCATATTCTCCAACAGAAAATTGGGTTAGTCTTAAAATGTTCGACTACATATACTATTTTCCAGAATTTTTAGTATTTGGGAACAATCGAATGTCATCAGGGATGTATAAACTTTACGTGCATGAGGTTTGCCTCCCAGCCCTAACGAACCCCTCAGCTGTGATGTGGTTTGGTCAGATACTAGCATTCCAAAGATTACAGCACAGCCGCAACCTTCAGAAGTCGCCGTAGTTAAACCACCATCCAAACAAGCTGATGCTGTAAAAATTGTCCCTGCGACTGGTTGGGTGTTTAGCGCTAAAGCGGAAGTCACTCTCATCTCTAGTGCATCCACCAATAATCCTCACCCTTGTTTGCAAAATTCTGCTTCCTGTGCATCTCGCTAGTTTCACTTTCTCTTTAAAGGTTTAGAGCAAGCCGAACTTTAACTTTATATATATAGCCGTTTTGTATTTAGTATTATATACTACAAGGTACAATAAGAAGCTATGCCCTACCTTGTACTGTATGCAAGTGAGAACGGCTATTGTTCTTTATTGCGATCGCTCAGAAGAATCTTTGTATTCTTTTATTCTTTATTGCGTTTATTGCGATCGCTCAGAATAATCTTTGTCTTCTTTGACAGTTTTATTTCTTTCTTATAACATTTCCTTATAAATCTTTAACTAGAGAAATAGGACTTCATATATACAAAGCTGCTATTAAGATTAAAATTGAAACTAAATCTTTTCCTTGCAGGTCATTTATAAAATAAAGATTAAATTTTTACAGGGTGCCTTAGGCGCTTTCATGCAAGAGTTTTTCTTCTTGACTAAGTTTGCAGCGACGTAACGCACCATTTTAGTCTGTGCATCAGAGGATGTTAACGTACCCTATATATTTATGATGCACTTTATTTATCAACTCTCAAGTTTCTATAATGGTCTATCAGAGACTATACTGTGATACCTGCCCTAGGGTGGTAGAGCTTACCTTAGATAGAGTCATAATTTTTCCTTCGGACTAGTTCGATTTAGAGAAGTCAAATAAGACCGACTTTGGGAGAATAAGATCCTATGGCGACCTACCGCATAAAGAGTTTGGTGAAAAATCAGGTGTAATCTGGCTAAAGTATTTTCTTATCAAATCAATTATTTTTTAGTTATGTTACTTATTCAAACGCTGTGCAATGTAGTGGAGTACACCAGATGATAAAGCAAAAAATCCTTGCTACCGAACCACTGCTAACTACAGCAGGACTAATTGGTACGGGTGTTCTCCAATCGGCAGAAGCCAGTACAGTTGAAGAAAAGCCTCTGGTGGGAAAATATATAAAAGACTTTCATAGCTCTAGTAGCACTGTTGGGAATGATTTTGCAGCAGTACTTGTGACAGTTGGAATTATATTAGCCCTAGGCTCGACTGTTTGTGTAGTACATAAAGCTCTTAATTCGAGTCTTAATTCGAGCAAGCCTTCTTCAAGCACCGCAGATTCTGTGCGTACAGCAGAAGAGAAACATATACCTGCTACTACAGAAAATACTACATCTAGTAGTCAACAGATTACTCCGGCTACATACATTGAAAAAGCTTATACTTCCTGGCGACAAGGAGATGTTCAACAAGCGGTTGCTGAATTGAATAATGCAATTCGTCTTCATCCCCAGAATGCTTACCTCTATACTGAACGAGCTAAGTTTCGTCGCAAGAATCTAGGGGACAAAGAGGGCGCACTTGAGGATTACACCCAAGCTATTCATCTCCATCCTGACAACGCCCTTTTCTACCTTTGGCGCAGTCAGCTTTACCATGAAATAGGGGATATGTTAAAAGCCATGACAGATTATAACACAGCTATTCGTCTTGCGCCTGACGACACCGTATATCACTTCTCGCCAACAAGCGTAAACTCACTAACACGCTGAGCGAATCAGTTATCAGTGAACAGTGAACAGTGAACACCCAGAATAATTACAGAATAATTAACTGATAACTGATAATATATTGTTTCACCGTTGAGCGCAGCTAGTAGCACTAGACCCGGAATTGGCAGCACTTGACGTATGAGAGATCAGCGTGACTTGACCCTTACCGTTGAACACCCAACCAGTGGCGGGTACAATTGCCACAGCTTCAGGTTTAGAAGTTGGTTTTGCGCTGGGTGTCTGCTGTCGATCTTGCCGCGCTGTGGTAGCTGGCAAACGAGTATCTGACCAAACGACATCAGTAGTGAGGGGTTCGTATGGGGTAGGAGGCAAACCGCCGCGTCCGGTAACGGTAAATTGATTGCCTTCTCTGTTAGCAAGGGCACCACAGCTAGTGTCAATTAAGTTTGAGGTATCGACGACTACTGTGGGCAGTTCCACTAATTCAAAATTAAAATCTGTTTCTACAGTTCTTACCGACTGGCTGACGTCAGGATTTTGTTGAGAAAACGCCGTGATGTCATTTGTTTGTAGGTTAACTGGGTTTAGTTGGGTTGGATCAGTTGTTCCCAACAACCTCGCTATGTCTGTTCCACTGCGTAGTGCAAACCCAAATATACCAGTAGTATTGATAGTTATATTACCACCGCTGCCACTAAAAGCATTGGCGGTGATGTCGCTATTTTCATTGGGAACAGCGACGACAAAGCCATTGGGAGCCTGGATATTGATGTTACCGCCATCGCCAGGTTGTTGTGCAGTACCCGCAGTGGCGGAAATTGTACTTTGATTGCGTAAGAGTAAGAAATCTTTGACTGTTAAGAATACATTCCCACCGTTACCCGAGTTGGTGGTAGCTGTAATGCTTCCTTGATTGTTTAGGTTGATAGAGCGAGCGTTGATTTCTAGGTTACCTGCTGCCTGCTCTTTTCCTTCACTCCTGACACTCACCGTACCCCTATCCCTGACAATCAACTTGCCAGTGTCAATGCTCAACAAACCTCCATTACCTGTGCTTCGGAATGTACTTGCAGCACTAATTTCACTATTACGCGGCTCCTCAGAGTCTCTAAATTGTGCGCCTGGGGCTGTACCAAAAACTTCTATAGATTCAGTCGCACGAATTCGCAATGATCCTGCATTGCCCACCCCTTGAGTAGTTGTTGTGACTACTCCGCCATTTCTGACTGTCAAGCGATTCGTTTCAATTTTTGCGCTACCTCCGTTACCTTTAGGTGGTTGCGTAGCTGAACGGGTACTTCTAACACCAGCAAATATACCTGTAGGATAGTAAGTATATCTGGGTTGAGAAGTTTCAAATATGTCTATTTCCGAAGCATTAATGAACAAATCTCCAGCATCGCCTTGACCAAAAGTAGCAACTTGCACTTTGGCTCCATTACTGATACTCAAGCGCCCTGTTTCGATGTTCAGCGTACCCCCACGACCGCTACCTTGTGAGTTTACCTGAGCAAACAAGCCAGCAGGATATTCATCAACTTCATCAAACAAGTATCCGCTCAGTTCTATTGATTCAGAAGCGTTAACTGTGAGAATTCCTGCATCTCCTTGACCAAAAGTCGTAGTTCCTACTTGTGAATCTTTGACAACCAAACGCCGAGTGTTGATAGTTAAATTTCCTGCATTTCCTGTGCCATAAGTGTCAGCTTCCAAGTCGCTGCCATTTTTACCATCAATTCTGGTGTCAATTACTTGCACTTCCTGTAAGGCATTCACCGTTAAATTTCCACCCTTGCCCGCACCATAAGTGTTAGCACTGACAGATGCCCCATCCCCCACTAGCAGCACAGGTGTGTTAATCGTCAGATTTCCCGCTGTCGCCTCTTTTGACTCTGAATCAGTATCGCTAGACAATGAAGCTCTTCGACCATTAGCAGCAGTGCCAATCACTTCCACCTTTTCAGAAGCATTCACCGTTAAATTTCCTCCTTTGCCCGCACCAAAAGTCCTAGCACTGACAATTGCTCCATCCTTCACTTGCAGCACAGGTGTGTTAATCGTCAAGTCTCCTGCCGTCCCTGTTGCGTTTGGATCAGCTTGAGTAAACAAGCCACTCGAAAACCGACCATTGGCGGAAGTGCCAATCACTTCCACCGTTTTAGAAGCATCTACCGTCAACTTTCCTCCGTTCCCTGCACCAAAAGTGCCAGCACTGACCTGTGCTCCATTCTCCAGTTGCAGAGTACCAGTCTTAATTGTGAGGTCTCCTGCATTCCCGGTAGCATTTTGGCGAACTTGTGCGCTCAAGTAGCTGTTTGAAAGTTTGACAGAGTCAGCAATGACAGACAAATTTCCTCCCTGACCTGCACCAAAAGTGCTAGCTCTAACCTGTGAGGCATTTTCCAGTTGCAGAGTACCAGTGTTAATCGTCAGGTCTCCCCCTGCCCCTGCACCAAATGTGCTAGCACTGACAATTGCTCGGTCTAGAACTTGCAGCACAGGTGTGTTAATCGTTAGGTCTCCCCCCGCCCCTGTGGCACCTTCGTAAACTTCAACAAATAAGCCACTGCCAGGATTACTTACTTCCACCAATTCACTAGCGTTCAGTGCCACAGTTCCTCCAGGCTGTAATCCGAGAGTACTTGCCTCAATCTGGGAACCCCCTTTAAGGGTGACGCGCCTACCTGTTAACAGGACATCGCCACCGCCTGCACCAGAAGCATCAACCGTTGCCTGGCTGGATAGTTCAATATTGCCAAAGTTTTGCCCGGCGGCATAACCCAAGGCAAAGCCTTTGTTGATGGGCGTGAGGCTAACTAAACCTTCACCTGCAACACTGCCCAATTCTATCCGTCCCCCAGCAGTTTTGAGCGTTGCTCCTTCTAAGCTGACATCACCACCCACCAAAGCTAGGGTTTGATTCTCAGGCACCCGCACAGCAGCCTGATTATTGTCAATAATCGGATCATTGAAACTCCTTACACCTTGACCATCGCCTTGCACCTGAATCTTTTGCGGATTTGCCCCAAATTGCAAACCAAGGGGAACGCTGATTGTCAGTAGCGGTGTAGTTTGAGTATTCTTGGCACTAAACTCAAAGCCATCCGCAAATTTGATGCTGTTTGCTGTACTTGCAACAAATGAACCGCGAATATCCAAACGGGCATTTTGTCCAAAGACGATGCCATTAGGATTCAGTAGAAACAGGTTGGCATTCCCTTGCAAAACTTTGATTAAACCATCAATATTTGAGACTGATGAACCTGTGACTCGGCTAATGATGTTGTTAATATCAACTGCATTGTTAAAGTGAGCTTCGCTACCATTGATAACGGAAAAATCTTTGAAGCTGTGGAACAGGTTATTTCCTCTTTGGGTTCCGCCAGTGATATTAAAGATATTCCCGTTGATGTTGATGGTGGAATTATTGGGTAGAGTCCCATCAGGGGTAATTTGATTAGGGGGGATTTGAGCGATTGCCGAAGGCACTGGGCTTTGCCCAATCGCACACTTTGCCCAGCCAGCGTACGCACTAGCGATGATCATCCCCAGCCCTAAGTACCAACCCCAACAAGTACTCTTTCTGGACATAGCACCCTCCTCCAACAATGCAGGTGTTATTAACTGCACGAAACGAACGATTACTACTAGTAAATAAACAACTTTTTAGATAAAGAGGAAAGCTAAATCTATAAAACTTATCGATGTTTCACCTATCTATAGAAAGATTCTTTTGAAACATTCTTCAAAATTTTTAACAAAAATTTTCAAGCTCCAGGATATACTGCCAGCATTACTTATACCAGTTGCAACTACAAACTTGCTCAAGTTCAGGCAATAAGTGAAAGTACTGAAGTATCATAGGGAGACCTGACTGATATGGCTGGAGGCTGGAGACAGAAGTGCAATCGGTTGGGGTTATAAAAACCAGCGAAGAAATTGTGATCGTACCTGCTACCGGCTGGGTATTCAACGGCAAACGGCAAGTTACCCTGATTTCTCATGCATCTGGTGCTACTCCTGAGCGTTTGAGTACTGCTACTAGTTGCATACAGCCGTGAAAATACCAGGTTACCCTGCTGCCTAACACGGTAGAATTGCGTAAATCTGTTTTTAGCAGTAAGATACTACCGTTGAGATAATTTTTAAGGGATTTCTATCCCTATTGAGTAAAATTGTTTATATTTTCTTTAACAAGAAACCGCATTCTGTTGGAATACACTATAGTCATTATTTATATCGTTTCTGCTGTTTGTGCAACAGCGAAAACTAGTAATGTAGTGTAGGAAAACCTCACACTAAGTAGCAGATATAAGGGCTTTTCTGCGTCCACAAGGAAACAGGCTTTCCTCAAAAACCCCTTTAGGGTAGAGAACATCTCTCATCCTAATGTTGTGCTAACTGTAGCAACGACTCATTGGGCTTTTAAAGAAAGCCAATGTGTCCTTATGACTAACTTTGCTACAACCGTTTATCTCTGTGACCTTCCGGCATCTGCTTGTTGTTATGCTAAATAAAAGCGTCCCAAGTTTCTATCACAACTGGCATTCGTCCAGCCTATTTATACTCACCATGATGCTATTTAGCAGCTGGCAGCAACAGCCGTTGTCAGCACAAACGGTGAATACGCTGGCTGTTCCTCAGCCAGGATTGGAAACTGCCCAAACCGAACCTCCATCAGACATCTTCAACCGACCAGAACGAGAAAATCCTCCCCTACTACCCGAAACACCTCCAGTCCTCCCACCTCCAGAAAACTTACTTCCATCTCCTCCCAGTCCCCAAGGAGTTCCGAATGCTTTTCCTGGAACTATCCAAGTTGAGCGTTTTGAAGTGGTTGGTAGCACAGTATTCAGCCGTGAAAAACTAGCTGAGGCAACCAAAAAATTCATCAACAGACCGATTACCTTTGCTGAATTGCTCCAGGCTTCTGAAGCTATAACGAAACTTTACAGCGACAAAGGTTACGTCACCTCTGCAGCTTTCCTTCCAGCAGAGCAAACCTACAACGTTAAAGGAAGTGTCGTTAAAATTCAGGTTGTGGAAGGTCGCTTGGAAAATATCCAGGTTAGAGGGTTGAAGCGGTTGAACCCCAACTATATTCGCAGCCGTTTGCAGATCGCGACTGGTAAACCCCTGAACTTGAATAGATTGCTAGAAGCACTGCGACTGCTTCAGCTCAATCCATTAATTCAAAATATCTCTGCGGAACTTGCAGCTGGCTCAACACTTGGTGGTAACGTGCTAGATGTCACGGTGACGGAGGCAAAAACATTTTCTGCCCAAATTAGCTTAGACAACAATCGTAACCCTAGTATTGGGAGCTTTCAGCGGCAAATCCAACTTAACCAAGCCAACCTGCTGGGACAAGGAGATAGTTTAAGTGTCGGCTACGCCAATACTGATGGTAGCAACGATGTCGAAGCCCGCTATACCTTTCCTATAAATGCCTATAATGGAACGCTGGAATTTGCCTATAACTATACAGACAGCAGTGTTATTGAAAAACCCTTTGATGTATTAGATATCGAAGGAACCTCACAAGATTTTGCTTTAACACTACGTCAACCAATAGTGCAAACCCCCACCGAAGAATTTGCCCTCGGGCTGAGTATAAATCGGCGGGAAAGTGACGTTGGCTATTTGGAATCGCTCATCGGTTTCCGGCAGGGATTTCCTCAACCAGGAGCTAATAGGAATGGAGAAACTCGCTTATCAATACTGCGGTTTTTTCAAGAGTGGACTCAGCGCAGTAGTCAACAAGTGCTAGCGGCGCGATCGCAATTTAGCTTTGGCTTAGATGTCTTCGATGCTACCAGCAACAACAGCGGACCAGATGGTAGCTTTTTTTCCTGGCGAGGACAGGCACAGTGGGTGCGGCTTTTAGCTCGAGATACCATAGTGCTACTCCGTGCAGATGCTCAAATAGCCGACAGACCATTAGTTCCTTTAGAGCAGTTTGGTTTGGGAGGACAACGCACGGTACGCGGCTATCGTCAAGACCTGCTGTTAACAGATAATGCTTTTTTAGCTTCTGCTGAATTAAGGTATCCTATTTTACGAATTCCCCAAGTGGGTGGCATATTACAAATTACTCCATTTGTTGACTATGGAACAGCCTCGAATCAGTATGGAAACCCCAATATCGACCCTAGTAACCTCGCTTCCGTAGGAGTAGGATTACTGTGGCAAAGCAATAATTTAACTGCCAGATTTGACTACGGCATTCCTCTTGTGTATGTCAGATCACGCGATGATGAAAGTTTACAAGAGAAGGGTCTATATTTTTCCATTGTTTATACTCAATCATTTTAATAGTTCTCAGTTGGGTAGATGGGTAGACCAAGCGAATTTACTACCCACGGCGCACGGCGCGGCTGGTACTGGTTGAATAATAACCACCACTCATAACCACCACTATAAAAATCAAATGTTTAACAGCTTATGTCTAGACTTATTCTTCTAGCTGCAATTGCCCAAATTGCAGTTGCTACAAGCCCACTTGTGGCAGCTGATCGCGGTAATTATCCCCATCAACAAAGCCAGCCGACTTACTTAGTACAGCAAAGGGATGGCAGACAACTGTTGCAGCAAGGCTTGCAACTCTACCAGACAGAACAGTTCTCAAGGTCTGTGCAGATTTTACAACAAGCAGCTAAAACATTTCAAACTCAAGGCGATTTCCTGAATCAAGTCTTAGCATTAAACTATGCCGCATTGGCATATCAGCAGCTGGGACAGTTACCCCAAGCAAACACAGCCATAGCACAGAGTTTGGATCTGTTACAAAAAAATCGGGGAAATTCTAAAGAATACATAAAAGTTCGCGCCCAGACACTTAATAACTTAGGTCAGATTCAACTAGCCGAAGGGAAATCTGAAAAAGCTCTTGCCAGTTGGGAGGAAGCAACTAGCCTCTACGCTAAAATCCGGGATTCAGAAGGCGAGATTGGTAGCAAAATGAACCAGGTTCAGGCACTGCAAGCGTTAGGGCTTTACCGTCGCGCTCGCCTAAACTTAACAGATATAAATAAACTGCTGCAGGCACAACCCGACTCTCTGCTTAAGGCAAAAGGACTGTTGAGCTTGGGTAATGCTCTACGAGTCGTGGGAGTTTTAGACCAGACACCACAGGAACAGCAACAGCAACAGCAACAGAAACAGCCACAGCCACAGGAAATAGAAAACTTTGGTTCCAAACAAGCTTTAGAGCAAAGTAAGGATGTAGCTTCTAAACTCAACTCTAGAGAACTCGTATCACAAATTTACCTGAGTTTGGGAAACACAGCCCAAGCGTTGCAAAGAACTGATGAAGCAATGGAGGATTACCGACAAGCTGCTGCGTCTTCTGCTTCGCCGACAACTCGGGTGGTGGCGCAAATTAATCAACTGCGGTTATCTTTACAAGAGCCACAACAACAGCCCAAAGAAGTCGGGCAAAAGGTTTCTTACCAAAATTTGCAGCAAACTTTATTGCCTGAAATTCAATCTCAGCTTGACAGCTTAGCACCTAGTCGTAAGACGGTTTATGCGAGGATTAATTATGCCCAAACTCTGGCTTGTCTGAGGCAAAAAAGTGAGGCAAGAGGAACGGCAATAAATGCAACAAGTGTAAATTGCCCCAAACACCAGACATCGGCAGAAAATATCACAACAAACAACATTCCAGAATGGAAGGCGATCGCCCAAATAGTGGCAACAGCTGTTGAGCAAGCCAAAAGCCTGGAAGATAAGCGTGCTGAAGCTTATGCCTTGGGGACTTTGGGCGGACTGTACGAGCAGACTCAGCAGTGGAATGATGCACAAAAACTCACTCAGCAAGCCTCAGCACTAGCTGAAAATATTCCAGCACCGGATATTGGCTATCGTTGGCAGTGGCAGTTGGGCCGTATTTTGAAAACTAGAGGAGATGAAACAGCGGCGAAAGCAGCATACACCAAAGCTGTTAGTAACCTCAAGTCTATACGCGGCGATTTAGTTGCCATGCGCGAGGTGCAATATTCTTTTCAAGAAGAAGTTGAGCCAATCTATCGCGAACTGGTGAGTTTGTTGTTGCAGTCAGGAAATAAGCAACCCAGCCAAGATGACCTTAGCACAGCTAGAAATGTCATAGAATCACTGAAAGTAGCAGAGTTAGACAACTTCTTCCGCAGAGCTTGTGTAGACACAACACCAGTGCAGATTGACCAAATTGATCGCACAGCAGCAGTCATTTATCCAGTGATTTTAGCGGATCGCCTGGAAGTTATCGTCTCCCTGCCTTCCTCCTCAACCAAACAGAAACAGAATCAGAATCAGGACTTACGTCATTACACAAAGAATCTACCCCAAAACCAAGTTGAAGACAAGCTGGAGGAACTGCGGCAAAAATTAGAAACCCGCCAGACTCCAGAGTTTCTGGTTCCGTCCCAAGAAGTTTATCAATGGATCATTCAACCAATTGAATCGGAATTGGAAAAACGCCAAATCAAAAACTTGGTGTTTGTCTTGGATGGTCCGATGCGAAGCATCCCTATGGCGGCGTTGTATGATGGAAAGAGCTATCTTGTCGAGAAATATAATATTGCTTTGACACCAGGTTTAGAGCTATTAAACCCCCAACCTTTTGCACGTACTGAACGGCGAACTATTGCAGGTGGACTCAGCGAAGCTAGGCAAAACTTTCCAGCACTCCCTGCTGTCAAACGTGAACTTGAGGAAATCGAATCAACAGTTCGTCAGAGTGAGGTGCTGCTTGATAAGCAATTTACCACCGAAGCTATTAAAGAGGCTGTTAAGTCCTTGAATGCACCAGTAGTTCACCTGGCAACTCATGGTCAGTTTAGTTCTAAGGCAGAAGATACCTTCATTTTGACATTTGATGGTCGCGTCAAGGTCAACGAGTTGAGTGAGTTACTCAAAACTAGAGCAACCAACCAACGAGGTGCAATTGAGCTACTTGTTCTGAGTGCTTGCTCAACGGCTGCAGGAGACAATCGAGCCGCATTGGGGATTGCTGGAGTTGCTATCCAGGCTGGGGCACGTAGTACATTAGCGTCACTTTGGGTTGTAGATGATCAAGCAACTGCTGACATCATGGGTGAGTTTTACAAACAGTTAAGCAGACCCGATATCAGTAAAGCACAAGCCTTAAAGGATGCTCAACTGTCCTTGTTGAAGAATCCTTCGTACAACCATCCGTATTATTGGGCACCCTATGTTTTGGTAGGCAACTGGCTATAAAGAGGATTGGGGGTTAGGGATTAGGGACCAAACAATTCAAAAGTCAAAAGTCAAAAGTAAAATTCTTTTTTTGAATTTTGAATTTTGAATTTTGACTTCCCCGAAGGGGTGGTCCCCAATCCCCAGTCCCAAGTCAGGTTAGAAACTTTGCAGAGCATATAAAACTTCTTCTACTGATTGGTATCGCTTTTGGAAGTCAAAGCACACCATTTTGTCTAAAACCCCAGCTAATTCTTGCGTAGTTTCTGCAAAATGTCGCCAAACAAGTTCTGTAGTAGAGTCTCGTTCGAGGTATTTAGCTGGTGTCCCAGTTAAAGCTTGGATAGCAATCATTCCTAAAGCATAGATATCGCTATTCAGCCTTGGCTGTCCCATAAACTGCTCAGGAGGTGCATACCCTACAGTACCCACTGCTACTGTAGGGTTCTCTGTTGGGTGCTGAGGCTGAATTTGTTTGACAGCGCCAAAGTCAATCAGCACAATTCGTTGATCTTTTTCTCGACGCATCAAGTTGCTAGGTTTTATATCTCGATGGATGACACCGTGAGTATGAACAAACTCTAATATCTGCAAAACATCATTCAGGAAATCCACCACTTGAGCATCAGAAAAGCGTTTACCGGGAATCAGTTCTTCATTTAAACAATGCCCTTGAATATACTCTTGTACAAGGTAAAATTGCCTATTTTCTTCAAAATAAGCCATCAATTGTGGAATCTGCTCGTGTTGACCCAAAACTTCTAAAATTTCTGCTTCACTTTTAAAAAGACGTCTTGCTACATCTAAAAAGACCTCATCTTTACGAGCAGGTTGCAAGTACTTGACCACACATTGAGGATTCCCAGGGCGATGAGTATCTTCAGCCAGATAGGTATAACTAAATCCTCCACAACCAAGCAATTCAACGATTTTATAACGCTTATTCAGTATTGCTTGTAGTTGTAAGCCATCGCTCATTCCCGCTTGTGTCTGCGTTCCCTGACTTCCACCGTCCCGCAGCAGCGCTTGCAATAGCGAGATGGTTTCCTTTTGCTCTTGAATCTGCAAGGCAACTTTTTCTTTCTGTTGCTTGTTTTGGAATGCCGTGTAAGCAACAACACCCGCTTCCGCCACAAGAAACCCTAAAATCGGAGAGACTATCGGTACCCACCCTGCCTGAGTCAAGATAGCAAAACAGCTTAAAACCAGTATCCCTAAGGAAGTGATCGTTGCTAGCCCCAAATAGAGTGGATGCTGAATGCGCCACGCTACCACTCCACCTACTAAAGTCCAGCCCCACATCCAGAGAATTTGTCCCCATTCAGGAAAAAACCAAAAAAGTCGTCGTTGGTTTGAAACGGCATCCAGAATTTGACTGACTACGTGAGCATGGATGATAACTCCAGGCATTTTGCCGGAATTATCCTGTAAACCACCGCTATAAGGTGTGACGCGAATGTCTTGGGAACTGGGTGCAGTTGTGCCAATCAAGACAATACGGTTTTTTACCAAACTAGGATTAATGCGGTTCTCTAGCACATCTGTTATGCTGACTTGCTGAGCAATGCTTTTCTTTGAACGGTAGTTGAGTAATATTTGAAAACCTCGGGTATCTATATTTCGGTACCCTCCTGAATGAGGTTCTAGAGGTTGAAACAGGGTATTACCCAGTTGCATTCCTTTGTCGATGAATTTTGGTTCAATCCTTAAGTAATTGAGAGCCAGTTGAAATCCAAGGGAAGCAGGAGTTGCACATTTTGACTTCTCATCTGGGGAAACAATAAGTAGATTGCGGCGAATCACCCCATCTCGATCTTCCAACAGATCCGCGAATCCTACGCCTTCGGGTGCTACACCTTCTGGAGGTGGTACAGCAGGCTCCCTTTCATCACCAAGTTTGCAAATGCTCACAATCTGCGAACTCTGTTTGAGGCGTGTCAGGAGCTTTTTGTGACCTGGCTCCACTGGTACATCACGAAAAAAGTCTAAACCGATAACTTTTGCTTGATATTGCTCTAGCTTGCTCAAGACTGTACTCAAAACATTGCCATTGGGCGATGACTGCTTTAATTTTTGGATGTCATTTTCAGTAAACGCCACAATCAGAAGGCGAGGATCTGGATTCACATCTGCACGCCTTTGCATCATCTGGTCAAAAGCTATTAATTCTGGGTGCTCTAGTACTCCCAACTGTTGAGCCGTAACCAGCAACACACCTACAATTGCGCTAGCAAAAACCGCAGGCTGTGTCAGTAGATTTCTTAAACTAGCAAGCATAAGCAATTATCAATTTAATATAAAAAAAATTATTATATTTCTTTGACTGTTATAAATTTTCAACAAAAGTGCGATTTGTAGGCAGGCGGCTCTTAAAGGGAGCATCCTCCAAAAAGCGGGAACTACGTGCGATTAGCTTTGCCACTGCGCGGTTCGGCTGATCTCACCGTCGAAGCTTCACGGCGAAGTCTCGGGCGATCGCCCAAAAGATCATAGCAGTTCGGAGCTTTCCTTTTCCAGGGTTTGCGTGTTTCCATTGTTCCATATCATTATGCATCAATGACAACTCGTCCAATAGGGTAAGAGATGCAAGTCAGAATGTAGCCTTCCTGACGTTCACTCTCTTCCAAGCCTTCAGGTTCGCCTTCTAAATCGACTTGTCCGTGTAACTTCAACTTCTTGCAGCTACCACACACTCCAGAACGGCAACTATTGCGAATTTTTAATCCCTGCTGTTCAGCCAAATTGAGAATTGATTCTTCCCCATCACTGCTGACTTCTATTCCTGACCTAGAGAAAAGAACAGAACATTGGCTGGTGCGATATCTTGCAGCATCGCTCACACTTGAGTCAGAAACAGTTTCTCGTGGCAGATGTATAAAATTATGTTTTGAGTTATACTCAATATCACGGCTGACAATATGAGGCGAACTGTCCACCACAGTCTGTTTGTGCATGGAAATGGTAGATTTGGAAGTCTTACGCACAGGTCCAAAGCTTTCCTCATGGTAGTTTTGCATTGGATAACCAAGAGCTTGCAACATCGCTTTGACGTTGTCCATAAAACCGTGTGGACCACAGACATACACACTACGCTCCCGAAAATCCGGTGCCACAACTTGGAGCATGGTTGCATCCAACCTGCCAGTTAAACCAAACCATGTCTGTCCGGGTTCTCTACGAGTCGTGGAAACCGCCAGATGAAAATTCTGATGTCGTGCTGACATCAGTTCTAGTTCCTGCCGGAAAATGAAATCACGCGGAGTACGAGCACTGTGGAAAAATATTATATCACAATCAGAACCAGTGTCACACACCCACCGGGACATGGACATCATCGGTGTGATACCGACACCTGCGCTTAAAAATAAGATTTTTGGGAAGGGGTTGGCTAAGCAGCTAAACTTGCCTACTGGTCCTGAGAGCTTTATTTTACTGCCAATGGTGATATTATCGTGCAACCACTGAGAAACTAAACCCTCTGGTTCAGCCAATGGCGAAGCGGAAGGAGGAGGAATACGTTTGATGGTGATTTCTAAGGTATGGGGACGAGAGGGGCTTGATGAAATGGTGTAGGAACGCGAAACCTGTTTGCCATTGATTTCCAGTTTGATGGTGACAAACTGACCTGGTTTATAAGTAAACAATACCGGAGGATCTGCCACAAAGCGAAAGGTTTTGACATCATCTGTTTCATCGATCACACTTATGCAGGTTACTGTTAACTCTCCCTTTACCCAGCGTTGCAACTCGGTTGGTTCTAGCATCGCTAGAGGCATATATTTCTTGGCAGAGACAGGAGAAGATAGTGGTACTGCCTGAGAGTTCGGCTGACGAAGACTGAGTTGTTCTCCTTTTTTTTCAACAACTGTTTTGTCTTCTTGTGACCCAATTTGTGAAATCATCAGGACAAAGCGACCGATTTGAATCGTGTCGCTTGGGTTGAGCTGGTAATCCTGATTGATTTGCACCTTTTCGCCATTAATCCGGGAACCACCCCTGCTACCTAAATCAGCAAAATAATAATTTCCATTTTTCATGGAAACTTTTCCATGCATCCGGCTGACTTCAGCACTGTCTAGAACTAAATCACAGTTTACAAAGCGACCAATCAGGCACTCATGATTTGGCTTGGTTTCTGGTTTTAAGTCTACCTCTTTTAGCTGGTCTGGTGTATTAGGATCTACTAGCTTGATTTTGAGCATACTTAATGTGTATTTAAAAACGTTAATGTTAATAATGAATATAAATTTTCTTTGTCTTTAGCAATATACTCATATCCACCCTAGCTCGTGTGGCTCAAAAGTCAAAAACGCCGCCGCCCAAAGCCCAAGGCGAAAGTATGGACTTTGAACGGCGGCAATATCTTTAAAGTTGAGTCACAGCTGCAGCTTGCCCTAAACTTTCTTGAAGACGATGACTGACCATTTCTAAGACATTGATCGCGAGTGGTGGATTATGTGAAAGCGCCGCCTCGAAGTCTTTTGCCTTGATAGCTAAGGCTCGAGTCTTTTCCGCTACTGCTACGACTGTTACCACATAATAGCTGTGGGTCAGGACTTCTAGTTCACCTATAGTCTGCCCACGCAGAATCGTCTGATTATTCGCTGTATTGCCTGAGAGTACCATTGCCTCGCCATCAATCAGGACTATGAGTTCAACAGCAGTGGCTCCCATCCGGCAAATTTCTTCTTGCGGCTGATATTCCCGCACAGTTGCATTGCGAGCAAGTTCAATCAAAACATTTGCCTTCAGCCCTTGGAAGAAACTGCTGTCATATAGCCATAACAGCTTTTCTAGAGTTCCTGCTGAGTGGGCGATCGCCTGATCTTGTGCGGGTTGCATTTGCCATTGCACAAGGATAACCAAGTCATCTCCACTGCTGAGGCGAATAATTTCTCCCTGTTTGAGTTGCTTTTGCTGGTCGTGAATATTTTCTTTACCAATACGCAGACCATTGCTGCTTCCCAAATCTTTAACACTCACTCCTGTTTCATCTAAATAAAATATGGCGTGCTGTCGGGAAACACGGTTATCCAAAATCACAATATCATTCTCATGTCCTCGTCCGACTTGAATTGTCGGCTGTTGGAAAACCCGCCTTTCTGTGCGTCCCATGACTTTGATCTGAACAATCAAAGTCGGTACATGATCCTGCTGCTTCTGGTGCTGACTTTGACCAAGAATGCTTCGAGCTGTTTCTTGTACGAGTGAATCTTTATTTTGCTTAACATTCAGTATTTGACGAGCATACTGCATACCAACAGCATGATTCTGCTGATACAACGCATAAAGACTGGCGGCTTGCACTAAGGGATCTAAGTCCTCTAAGAGTTCGACCAAGACTTGATGAATTGCTTCTGAACGAGATAGACGCATATTCGTTAAAGGATTGGTCACATCCAGAGAATAGCGTTTTTTTTGTGGGTCCTGATGAATGTTCGCGTCAATACCAAGTTGTGTAGATATTTGCAGAGGCGGGCTGAGCTGGTCTTGTTGTCGTAATGAAGCGAGAACTCTAGGATTTAAACGCTTTTGCCAGCTTGGCTGCTCATCGTTGACTTCGAGAATTTCTGCAATCACATTTGCCGCCAGTACACCTGTTGAACGAGCAATATTGAGAGCTTCCGGAGATTCTTTTAAAAATTCTAAGATGCGCAGTAACTGGGTGGCAATCAGTTTTTTCTTTTCCTGCACTGCTTTGCGTAGCAAAACATAAACAGGTGCTTGAGGGTTTCCTACTGAGTTGTACAGGATCTGATCGCGTACTGCCAATTCTTGCAACTGAGCCAAAAGTGTTTCTGCTGTCCGCAGTAGTACGCCGTTTTGATTAAACATTTCAGCTAAAACTTGTTCCTGTTCATCTACAGTAATCGCATACTCCTGTCTCAATGCCTGGATTTGCTTTTGCTTGCGATCAATTACCTCTGGTAGAGGTATCCCTCTTTCCACCATTTTTTGGATCAGCAAATCTAACGCCCGCCGATAGCTTTCAATACGCAATTTATTTTCGCGGGTGGGTTGCTTTTGCGGAGTGAGTAAGGTTGGGTCTTCCACCTCAAGTTCTGCTAAAACAGAGTAATGGTCCTCATCGGTGACGTTCAATTGGTTTCGCAAATCCTTGAGGGCTTGTAAACTCTCTCCATAAGTCACATTCCCCTCTTCTAAAGCATCACGCAAAACTCCTTGGTACACTCGCACTTGGTCTACACGTCTAAAACCCGGGAGGACTTTTGCCAAAACGTATACCTCATCGGGAATCAGGTCTTGCAATGAACGTCCTTCAAGCAACTTAGACCAATCTACTGCTAGTTTGTTCAACTGTCGGCGCAAACTATTTGCCAGACTTTCACGAGCATAACGCTCTTTGCTACCCCCTAAACTGCGCTCCAGCCATAAGCTACTGACGAGCACGCTGAGTATGTTGAATCCGATGATTAGCCAATTTGGCAGTGGGTTTAAAATCGGGCGAATGCCAAAGATAAAAAAGACATTAAAGGATACAAAAGTACACAAGACAAAACAGACGTGCAGGACTTGTTCTTCATTGAGGTATTTGTTTTTCTTTTTCAGATAAGCTCTATAAAGTCTTTCTAAAAATTCGCATCCTAAATAGCTAGCAGCGCAAAAAACAGCGAGTGTGAGGGGAGCTGCAATGATCTTGGGAATCGGAATTGGGCGATCAAAGATGTAAAATCCTGGCCCCAAGAGTGTGCTTAAGGGATTTTGGTCATACAGCCATCCACCAGAAAAATAATATTCCCAGTTCCCAGAATACAAGTAAAAAAAGACGTAGTATCCCACCAGCAAACCGAAGTAACCGTAAAAGACTAGCTTCTGATCTGGTCTGGTAATTCCTTCCCAATAAGAACGCTCTGCGTCAATATCAATACAAGGAGATTGGCAACTGACACAGGCACTCTTCTCGTTACCAGAACTATCAACTGTCCTACAAGTTGACTGAGTTATACTTTGTGGCGGCTGGAGGTGAGCTTCGCTGCCTAGTAAGCCCCGTCGTCCTGTGAAAAACATTTGTACAGGTGCCATTGGGCAAAAATACTGACACCAGCTTTTTCCTTTGTAAAGAAAACCCACAGTAATGGCTGAGGCGATCGTAAATAGCAGGAAAAACCCCATCACGATGCGATCGCCATTCACAAACAAAATGCGGATATTTAATCCCAAGTAAAATAAACCAAATTGCATGAATAGGTAATTGCGACCTAGCCAAGACTCTTTTTCTATACCTGCCAATTCCGAACGAACGCTACCTGTATCTGAGTAAACCGTTTTGCGTTTGCGTTGGATTCCTAGCGCCCTTGGAATCTGGGAGAAGAAATACAATGGACAAATCCGCCGCCAAAATTCATGACCGAACACCAGCAAAATAACGATCGCACTTGGAATAACGACTGTCCAAAAGATGCGTGCGCCGATACTGTAGGGTTGTTTTGATAAACAAGCTCCCTGAACTTTCAAGCAATTTGATGCATCTACGTACTTGTTGGCATCAAGATCAACAGAACTGACGAAACCACTGGGATTTGTCAACCAAGGTGAAATTGGATCGTAAAATAAAGAGAAGATTAGCATCAGCCAGCCGATAGCAAGCAGCCACCTGATGAAGTGCATCTTTGTTTCTGAAACTTGACTAATCATTGTTTTGGCTTCTATATGTAGCTATGTTGGTACTAATCACCTATCAAAAATGCCCTCGGTGCCAACGCTGCTCGGTAAAAATCAATTCAGCGTGCTTAAAGGTGTGAGGGTTTGATATTGTAGTATTACGGTTAACTAACCGCAATTTCTCTTACGTGTCAAGTTGCAAAATGACAGTAAAGTATAAATCTTTTAATAGTTGTTCATGAATATTGCTAACTTTCTACAAAATATTGCTAAAATTCCATAGCAGCAAGTAATAGTACGCTTTGGGAGACGTCAGAGCAAAAGTTTGAGATGCATAATCTCTAAGGAACTCCCCGTATAATACTTATAGCTAATAATATTGTTAGCTAAAAAACGTATGGTGGAGTAAGCTTTTTTTTAGCATCTACCACCAAGGTTTTCACCTTACCAGTGATTCTTATGAAGACCTTTTTACAAGACCGCTCTTTAACAGCAGCCACCTTGACTGCCGCCTTAGGGTTATCGTCTGTCCTGATCGCTTTTACACCTGCAGAAGCTCGGATAACATTCAAGGCTCCAACTGCTTTAGGAATACCAGCTAGACGTGTCGCTGGTGCTGCACGGGATAGTCAATGCCTAACAGATACAAATAGTAAGCGTCTAACAGCTATAATGCCTCAGAGTAACGTAGGGTTAACAACAGTAGCAAATCCCGTGTTGCTATTTTATGTTCCTAAAACCTCTACGCAAGCAGCACTAGAACTGGTAATCTTGGACGAGAATAAAAATAATGTTGTAAGTAAGCAGTCTTATAAACCGAGTGGCAAAGCTGGAGTTGTCAGTATTCCTGTAACTACGGCATCACTAGAAGTAGGGAAGCAGTATCGTTGGTCATTCTCAGTGATTTGCGATGCCAAAGCACGTTCCCATGATCGCGTCGTCGATGGAGCCATCAAACGCATTCAACCGCAAGCTCAACTGGCAACACAACTCAAAAATGCTAGCCCACAACAGCTTCCCCATTTGTATGCAAACGCTGGAATTTGGCAAGACAGTATTGCCAGCCTAGCCAGTTTGCGTACCTCTCGTCCCAATGATCCAGAATTAAAAGCTGATTGGGAAGCATTGTTAAAGACACAGGGTACAGAACTCGCTGAAGTGGTGAGTGCCCCGTTCCTGCAAGGGCAAGAAGCACCACAACTTTTATCGACAAGGTAGGGGTAATGCCAAGGTGAGATTGTGAGGAACGATGCTGCAAAGCAGCCGCTACGCCAACACAGATCACGAAAAAGCATCATGGTCAGATCACAGACGCGGTTAATCAAACTGTATTGGTTATTAACCACTGTCTCAAATCTTTGCTCCGGCAGGGTAGGCTTGAATTCTCCTTCTAATACCAATTCCTTAACTTAGGGCTACAAATAATTCTCCCCTGCTGTTATGCTGTTATGCTGTTGTGCTGTTGTACTCCTCTGCTCCCTGCTACCAATTTGTAGCAACCTGAAAGTGAAATGGTATAAAAGGTTGTCGGCGAATTATGAAAACTTTTCATTGTAGGGTGGGCATTGCTCACCCTACTACATTATTGCCAACAGTATCGTTTAAGGCAGCGAAAGCTCAATTAGACCGACTAAAACTATAAATCTTTTGCGTGCCCAACTGCTCACAACAAATAGACGAAGGCAATGTCCCTAGGGGGAACGTCTGTCGATCCAATTGCACTTGCAGGTTACTCAAAGGATCAACCCCTGGTGACATCAGAAATTCTAGCTTTTCAATGTCAGGTAAACTGACGAGTTGATCCAAGATTTGACTAATCGCCTGTACGTAAGGATGACCTTTCTGCTGATACCAGTCGTGTGTTGCAACGTTCGCTTGATCGAAACCCAAGTGTACGATTAACGATGGCTTATCAAACAGGGCGATCGCCAACGGACGTGCTTCTTCCTGTAACAATAAGTCATGACTTTTCGCTAAATGCCGTAATTTTTCTAAGCGTTCGTAGCGTTCCGTCACTGCTTCGGGATCATCTTGCCAGTTGATCGCCACTGTCACCAGATAAGTCTGCAACAGCATATGACCCAGCTTTTTCGCTTTTGTTGTTAGGTAATAAGAATTGTAGTCGTTTGCTTCAATTAACAACGGCACGCGATCCACAACTTCCAACTTGTATCCCTTCAACCCAGCAATTTTACGGGGATTATTGGTAATCAAGCGAATCTTATGCACCCCCAAATCCATCAGCATTTGCGCTCCCATACCGTAGTCTCGCAAATCAGCGGGGAATCCCAATCGCTCATTCGCTTCTACGGTATCGAGTCCCAAATCCTGTAACGAGTAAGCCTTCAACTTATTAATCAGCCCAATTCCCCGTCCTTCTTGCCGCAGGTAAACGACAACACCATGTCCGGCATTTTCAATCATTTTCAGTGCTGCTTGTAACTGCATCCGACAGTCGCAGCGCAAAGAACCCAAAGCATCTCCCGTGAGGCATTCGGAATGCATCCGCACCATAACTGGGTTGTCTTGAAATTCAGCAGGATTCCCCTTGACAATTGCAACGTGTTCTGTATTATCAAGAGTATGGCGGTAAGCGTAGATTTGAAAAACACCAAACTGGGTGGGTAAATCAGCAACAGTTTCGCGCTTAATCAGGCGATCGTGCTGGAGGCGGTAACTAATTAAGTCCGCGATACTAATAATTTTCAGATTGTGCTGTTTGGCGTAGGAAATCAACTGGGGTAACCGCGCCATCGAACCGTCGGAGTTTTGAATCTCACAAATGACGCCAGCAGGGTATAATCCAGCCAATCGGGCTAAATCAACAGCAGCTTCTGTATGTCCTGCCCGTTTGAGTACGCCTCCTTCCTTGGCGCGAATGGGAAAAATATGACCGGGACGACGCAAATCTAATGGTTGTGTTGCTGGGTTAATAGCAACCTGGATCGTCCGGGCGCGATCTTCTGCTGAAATGCCAGTACTTACCCCTAGGTGAGGTCCAGCGTCAATACTGACGGTGAAAGCAGTTTGGTTGGTGTCGGTAATGTTAGTCACCATCAATGGCAAGTCTAATTCATCCAGGCGATCGCCCGTCATTGCCAGACAAATGAGCCCTCGGGCTTCCACTGCCATAAAATTAATGATGTCAGGGGTAGCAAATTGAGCAGCACAAATCAGGTCGCCTTCATTTTCTCGATTTTCGTCATCCACCACCACAATCTGGCGACCAGCTTTCAAGTCAGCCAAGGCGGCGTCAATCGAGTCAAATACAAAGCTTGGGTTTAAGGTCGTGTTAAGCTGCGACACAGAGAATTTCCAGCTACCAAACGTAAATTTTTTTTAATAAATCCTTGTTTTTGATTGTAGCTCTTTTGGAATATTGCAGAAGCACCAGAAGCAAAGATTCGGTAACATACCGATAAATATCTGCGGCTAAAGTAGGATTTATGATCGCTCTTGGTAGTAACAGTGAAACAGCAATAAGCCTTTAGCGGCAGAATACTGGTAATGACAGTTGTCCAGATTCAAAAAGGATTTTATAGTTATGGGTAATTTTAGACGCGTACCCGTTGGGATTGTTGGCGCGTCAGGCTACGGCGGAGTTCAGTTAGTGCGACTATTGATGGATCATCCAGAAGTCGAACTGGTTTACTTAGGTGGAGAGAGTAGCGCAGGAAAACCGTTGGCGGATCTCTACCCGCATCTGGCTCATATAATTAACCAACAGATTGAGCCTGTTGACCCAGAAACAATTGCAGGGCGTTGTGAGGTAGTTTTTCTGTCTTTGCCAAATGGTCTGGCTTGCAAGATGGCTCCGCAACTCTTGGAAAAAGGATGTAAAGTCCTCGATCTGAGTGCCGACTATCGCTTTAGCGATTTAACAACTTACACAAGCTGGTATGGTGTCCAGAGAACAGATCTTGCAACCGCAGCACAGTCCGTTTATGGATTACCAGAACTGTACCGCGATCGCATTGCAGAAGCACAACTCATAGGCTGTCCTGGTTGCTACCCCACCGCTAGCCTCCTGGCACTTTCACCACTCCTCAAGCAAGGGCTGATTGTCCCAGAAACAGCCATAGTTGATGCCAAATCAGGCACATCTGGCGGCGGGCGTCAAGCGAAAGTCAATATGTTACTTGCCGAGGCAGATAACTCCTTGGGTGCTTACAATGTTGCCCGTCATCGCCACACGCCAGAAATAGAGCAGATTTGCAGTGATTTGGCGGGACACGAAGTCACCATCCAATTTACACCACACCTGATTCCGATGGTGCGGGGCATCTTAGCAACAGTGTATGCTACGCTACGGGATCCTGGTTTGGTGCGAGATGACTTAATCACCATTTACCGAGCCTTTTACCGTAACTCTCCTTGGGTGACAGTTTGTGATCCAGGAGTTTACCCCCAAACTAAATGGGCAGGCGGCAGTAACCTATGTTACATAGGCATAGAAGTTGACCCCCGTACTGGTCGGGCGATCGTCATGTCAGTGATCGATAACTTAATCAAAGGGCAGGCGGGTCAAGCCATCCAGTGCCTCAATATTATGATGGGCTGGGATGAGACACTGGGCTTGCCAAAATTGGGGTTTTATCCGTAATTGGGGATAAGGGAGATGAGGAGGATGAGGAGGATGAGGGAGAAACTTTTAATGCGTGAATTTTGAATTTTGAATTTTGAATTGATTTCTCCCCTATCTCCCTCATCTCCCCCTGCTTCCCCTGCACCGGGTGCTCCCCCTGCTGCCCATTTGTATTTACCTTAAAGTGAAACGGTATAAGATGGGAGTTCAGTTTAGAGGAGCTTCACTTGATGACTTTACAAGAAATTATTAATTCTATTAACACTTTGTCCACAGAAGAACGGGACTATTTATTTGAGTTTCTGCGGAAAAAAAAGGAGGAATCTAGAGGAGATAATTTTTGGGAGGGATTACAAAAATTTAGAAAGGTAATCGAAAGCGAGGGGATTAT
This sequence comes from Scytonema sp. PRP1, assembly GCF_036697665.2. Lineage (NCBI taxonomy): Bacteria > Bacillati > Cyanobacteriota > Cyanophyceae > Nostocales > Scytonemataceae > Scytonema > Scytonema sp. PRP1. Next base: position 191,809 of record NZ_JBAHYJ020000087.1, read on the forward strand.
CTTTACTGATGAGGATTTCGCTGATTTACGAGATCCTAGTGTGGGAAGAGAAATTGATCTATGCTCTGGAAATTCTTATTTGATACCAATATTCTTTCAGAACCAGCACGTCCTATTCCTAATGCCAATGTTTTGCACAAACTAGATATTCATAAGTTAGAACTTGTCGTTAAGAGTGTTATTGTTCATGATCTTCTACATGGTTGTTTGCGGTTGCCATAATCTAAGCGGCGAGAGTTTCTTTGGAATTATATTCATGAGTTTATCTTAAATTTACCAGTCTTTGGTTATGACTTAAAGACGGCACAATGGCACGCTCAAGAAAGGGCTAGATTATGCAAGATTGGTAAAACTCCTGCTTTTGTAGATGGTCAAATTGCGAGTATTGCTTACAGTAATAATTGAATTTTGGTAACTAATAATGTTTCTGATTTTGAGTTTTTTAATGATTTAAGGGTTGAAAATTGGTTTATTAAGTAGAGTAACCAAATTAAACGTAAAATGTCATTGCGACCGAAACGCAGTGTGGGGAAGCAATCTCATCAGAATTACAGCAGAATTCAGGAGTCAGGAGTCAGGAGTCAGAAGTAAACTTGGCTCTATATCTGGCTTTTGAGTTGAAAACCTGTACCTCATAAACCTGCAATCTGCTGTATGTTTTTGACTGGTTCCCAGCCTCCAGGCTGGGAACCCATCCACCGGAGGCTCCGCCTCCACCAGGCAAAACTTGCTTCGGCAGAGCCTCTCGAAATACATTCCCAGCTTTTGGGCTGGAAACGAGGCAAATGTTTTCCTTGCTTGTTGGCGATACCCATGATTGCGTCTGTTGCTTTGCGCGATCGCCCAGTTCATCCTCAATTCGTAGCAAACGGTTGTATTTTGCTACCCGTTCGCTGCGACGATAGAATTAGGTGGCTTGCTTTGGACAGGAGATAAAAAACTTAAAGAGGGGTTGCAAAGGAAGGGTTTTGTCCAGTTATTCGATCTGAATAATGAGTAAGAGCACTATGACCCTTTGTGACCAAATCAGTGAACAGTACCAGCCGCAGTTATCAGATAACGGGAGCACAATTGAGCTGTTCACATTCCGGGTCTTGCCCCCAAATTGATTTGTGGAAAAAAAGAAAAGTTATTCCGCCTTAAAATCCCCAGCAATTCATTCATGGGGATTAACTGGTAACTGATAACTGATAACTGTTCACTAAACAATGCAAGCCGATGCATTAACAATGTATCGACTTGCGTTTAGATATAACTGTCACCAAGCTGCTCTTACTTCGGTCCTAATCCCGCAGCACCGGCATAAACAGCGCGATCGCCTAATTCATCCTCAATTCGTAGCAAACGGTTGTATTTTGCTACCCGTTCGCTGCGACACAGGGAACCCGTTTTGATTTGACCGGCACGAGTTGCGACTGCTAAATCAGCAATAGTTGTGTCTTCTGTTTCTCCAGAACGATGGCTGATGATTGACCGGAAACCGCTGCGAGTTGCCAAGTCAATTGTTTGCAGCGTTTCTGTCAGCGAACCAATTTGATTAAGTTTAATCAAAATCGCGTTACCAGCTTTGGTCTCAATTCCTTTTTGCAAGCGCGTGACGTTGGTGACAAACAAGTCATCCCCTACCAACTGCACGCGGGAACCTAACTTCTGAGTCAGTAACTGCCAATTTTGCCAATCTTCCTCATGCAAGCCATCCTCAATTGACACAATCGGGTATTGGTCAACCAGTTGCCCGAGGTAGTCAACAAACTCAGCAGGAGAGTGAGGTTTGCCATCGTAGACATACTGCCCATCTTTGTAAAATTCACTTGCAGCAACATCCAACGCCAAAGCCACTTGTTCACCCGGTTTGTACCCAGCCTTCTCAATCGCCGCCACCAGCAATTCCAAAGCCACCTGATTTGACTCCAAATTGGGGGCAAAGCCGCCTTCATCCCCCACACCAGTCAATAAACCTTTCTCATCCAACACAGAACTGAGGGTGGCAAACACCTCCGCACCCCAACGCAATGCTTCCCGGAAAGAAGGTGCGCCAACGGGGACAATCATAAACTCTTGAAAATCCACGTTATTAGCTGCGTGCGCACCACCATTAATCAAATTCATCAGCGGTACAGGTAACAAATTCGCGAGTGGACCGCCTAAGTACCGATAAAGGGGAATTCCCAAGGACTCAGCACCGGCTTTGGCTGCTGCCAGGGAAACCGCTAAAATCGCATTAGCGCCAAGCTGGGATTTGTTAGGAGAACCATCCAAGGCAATCATCGTGCGATCGAGCAATTCCTGGTTGAGGGCATCCAAGTCTATCAATTTTGGAGCAAGTGCTTCTTTAACGTTTTGCACCGCCTTGAGTACGCCCTTACCCCCGTAACGCGCCTTATCCTGATCGCGCAGTTCGTGCGCTTCAAAAGTGCCAGTAGACGCACCACTGGGAACCTGCGCCAATCCTACAACACCGTTGACCAAATGCACTTCTGCTTCAACTGTTGGTCTACCGCGAGAGTCAAGAATTTCGCGGGCGACAATAGCTTCTATGGCAGTGTCAAACATTTGTTCTTCGTCCTTTGTCATTTGTTCTTTGTTCTTCGTCCTTTGTCATTACTCTTTTGTTAAGGAATAATGACAAATGGCTAATAGTCCAATGGTTAACCCGAGAATCTAGCATAGGGCGTTTAAGTGACTTTATAGGCTGAGATTAAGGAAGATTTCCAGCGATATGGTCTATCTAAGTCTGGGATCAACAGGAGATTGGCAGAAAAAATATGGACTTGTGAGGCAAAACCCCTCTTGCAAAAGCAGATTTTTGTCTATGAAACCACAGATAAACACAGATGCACACCGATAAATTATCTGCGTCCATCTGTGTCCATCTGTGCTTCCAACTAAATGTCGGTAGGGGTCTCCTGTTATACCCGCGCGTGTTAGCGGGAGGGGAATACCGACCAGTTAATAAACTGAGCGATAGCGAATCATTATTCAGGTGTTGCTTGTTGCTCAACATACTTTTTAAGTTGTTCAACAGTTACTCCTCCGCAACTAGCGACAAAATACGAACCAGTCCAGAAAACGGGTTTGCAGTAAATTTTGTCTAGATAGTCACCAAACTCTTTGCGGATCAGGCGGCTGGAAACGGTCTTTAGATTAGCAATAAACTTACTCAGTTCAATTTGAGGATGATAGCGAATTAGTAGATGTACATGATCATCCTCCCCGTTAAACTCTAGCAGTGTTGTTTCCCATTTGGAACAAGTTTCATCAAAAATAGTAGCAAGTCTACTATGAATATCTTTATTGATGACTTTCTTTCGGTACTTTGTAACAAATACTATATGAGCGGCAAGAGAGTATACAGACCTAAAACCCTTATCGTATAGACTTGTCATAATTAGCGGTAAGTTTTAAAATAGCAATTAGGATTTTAACTTACAGCTACAAAATCAAACCTAATGCAGAACAAGAAGCGGCAATGCTCCACACACTGGAGCTATTACGTCGCCATTGGAATTATGCACTTGGTCAGCGTTTAGATTGGCTGCGACGAACTCGTTGTCAACTAGACCGATGTAGCCTTGTAAGCGAGCCTATCGGGGAAATTCCTGTTTCTGTCAACTACTACACTCAACAAGCTGATTTAAAGCAAACCAAGGAACTGTTCCCAGAGTACAAAAACATCTGGGCAGAATTACAGCAGGTTAATCTGCAACGGTTAAATAAAGCATGGGAACGTTGGTTATTCCCAGATAAATCAGGGAAACGAGGCGGGAGACCCAAATACAAGAAAATTGGAGAATTACGGTCATTTGTTTACCCGCGAGTTAACTGCCCAAAAGCTGCAGCATATCTCAATAACAGCATTTTAAAGCTCTCAAAAATAGGGGAAATGCGAATTATTGTGCATCGCCCTATTCCGGATGGTTTTACTTTAAAGACCTGTACGATTGTCCACAAAGCTGATGGTTGGTATGCCTGTATTTCTATGGCGGACGACACCATACCAGAGCCACTACCGCTCGAACAAGTCAAGACATCTGTTGGCGTTGATGTAGGGTTGAAGGAGTTTCTTGTTACGTCCGAAGGTGAAACAGTCCCAATTAAGCAACACTATCGGAAAGCCCAGTCTCACCTAGCTCGTCAGCAACGCTTCTTGGCACGCAAGCAGAAAGGATCTAGAGGGTTTACTGCTCAACAGAACAAAATAAGCAGAATCCACCAACGTATTGGTAGGCAGCGCAAAGATTTTCATTACAACACAGCACACAAACTGGCAAAAAAGTATGATTTAATTGCGGTTGAAGAATTGAATATCAAGGGACTTGCGCGTACACGATTGAGCAAGTCAATTCTAGATGCAGCCTGGGGTCAGTTCATCACAATTCTGGAATCAGTGGCAGTCAAATGCGGAGTCCGAGTAGTGAAAGTAAGTCCTCATGGTATAACCCAGAATTGCTCTAAATGTGGCGCGAAAGTACCGAAAACCCTCTCTATCCGATTGCATGAGTGCGATAAATGTGGACTGCAAATGGATAGAGACCAAAATGCCGCTCTGAACATTAAGGAGCGAGCATTAAGCGAGGTGGGACTCATTTTGCCTGCTGGTGGAGGCTTAGTCAATAGACAGCCCGTGAAGCCAGAAGCTTGGGGTTTGAATGGAGTGCAGCTCTCTCTATTTTAATCTTGAGAAGCTCCCGTTGTTATAGCGCAAGCTTAACGGGAGAGAACGTCACATACTAAACGCGGATTTTTGCGACCAGTCGAATGAAATTTTCCTAGGCTAGGCACTGCCGACTATATCTACACCTTTTTTACTCCCTTCCCGCCCTAAGAATACCTAATGTAACGAACCGCGAAGGCACGTAAGCGCAAAGCGTGCCGCTAGGCATACGCGCAGCGTCTCCGTCAGGAGAAGGACACGAAGAAAGAAAAGACGAAGGTTCGGTAATCTTATAGCGGGAAGGGAGTAGTCAGCAATGCCGATTCTACTCTAGTTCCTCAAAAGTTCCTCAAATTTTCCCTCTAGCCTGCAAGTAAATCCTTCCCCAACATAGAGAGAGAAAAACAATGACCCAAAAGAAAACTAACCCTTACCCAGCTTTGATGGAAATTCCCGCCGGATACCTCAACATTATGGGCTATATCGATGAATCAGAGGTGAATGGTCCTGGATGTCGTGCTGTTGTTTGGGTGCAAGGGTGTTTGCGGGAGTGTCCTGGTTGTTTTAATACTGAATCCTGGTCATTTGAAATGAATCAATTGATATCCGTTGACAGCCTTGCGGAAAAAATTCTTAGCAATCCTCGCAATCAAGGAGTGACATTTTCTGGAGGGGAACCCTTTTGGCAAGCCCCTGCATTGGCTGCTGTTGCACGCAAGGTAAAAGCGGGTGGATTGAATGTGATGTCTTTTTCTGGTTTTACTTTGGAACAGTTACAATCCCAGTATCCACCAGCTGGCGCTCAAGACTTATTGGAACAGTTGGACATCCTGATTGATGGTCCTTACATCGAGTCGCTAGCAATTAACTCACCTGATTCTCCTGTTTCGTCCAGCAATCAACGGGTTCACGTCTTTAATCCCGCCTTAGAAGACCAGATTACCTGGGCAAGCGACCAAATAGAAGTTCATATTTTCAAAGATGGTAGCCGTCTGATCACTGGCTACCGAGGAGGGTTGGAGTTGTCTGAGGGATAAGCGGGCAGGGGGCAGGGGGCAGGGCAAGCAAAAGAACAATTATGATTCCCCCTCATCCTCCTCATTCGCCTCATCCTCCCAATATGGAGTCGGTTACCAGATTACAATATTGAGCGGAAGCACAAAAAATTAAGCCAAAGGAGATAATTATGCGACTCCTGCACACGATGCTACGGGTAGGTAATCTTGAGGAATCTCTGAAGTTCTACTGTGATCTTTTGGGAATGAAGCTACTGCGTCAAAAAGATTACCCCGGGGGAGAGTTTACTCTGGCTTTTATTGGCTACGGTGACGAAAGTGAAAATACGGTGCTAGAACTTACTTATAACTGGGGTGTGGAAAAGTATGACTTGGGCGATGCTTACGGTCACATCGCCATTGGTGTTGATGATATTTATGCCACTTGCGAGAACATCAAAAAACTTGGTGGTAAAGTTGTGCGCGAACCAGGACCCATGAAACACGGTTCTACGGTCATTGCTTTTGTGGAAGATCCAAATGGATATAAGGTAGAACTTATTCAACTGAGTAGTCACAGTTCTAGTGTTAAACAAGAAACGGAGCAGCAAATGATTGCTCAGTAAATCTAATTAAAAACATGGGTGTGATGGAGTTCAGCCTAAAGCAATGTCTACGGCAAAGAATTCGTTCTCGAAAATTGTTGGCTAAAAATTTACTCATTTGTGGAATTCTCAGCCAAATTATCTGCTTCCCAAAAGCAGCGAATTCTTTGCCTTCTCTACAGCAGCCAGAAACTGCTATTGCAATTTCTGATCACCAGGATGACCTCGGTGATGGCAAGATACCAGAGAAATTTGAACTGTCTGCGGGTGCAGCAGATAACTTATTTGTGACATCCGCTACAGAATCTGCTGCCTCTGTTGTTTCAAGTTCGTCTCAGGAACCACAATACGAAGACTCCACGCGCCCCGCTAGCAACGGGGAGTTGCGAAAGAACCAGTCATTAACACAATCGCCTGGTGCAAATGAGCCTGGTAATCTTGAGATGAATCCTCAACCGTCACCTCAGCAGCCTGCGGTTTCTGAATTGTCTGATGTTCAACCCACAGACTGGGCTTATCAGGCATTGCGATCGCTCATGGAACGTTATGGTGTCCTCTCTGGTTATCAGGATGGCACTTTTCGTGGTAACCGCCCTGTGTCTCGTTATGAATTTGCTGCTGGCTTGGCGGCTACCTTAGATAAAGTCGATAGCTTGATTGCTAATCGTATTGGCAATCAGTTTATTCAACAAGACTTGATGACTTTACGACGGTTACAAAGAGAATATCGTTCCGCCTTGGATGAATTGCAGCAGAGTGTCAAGAGAATTGGCGATCGCGTCCCTCAACTCGAAGCAAATGAATTTTCGACCACAACAAAACTCCAAGGTCAAGCTATTGTTGCTTCAACACAAGGTAGTCATGCAAACGCTACCATTGTCGCCCGCCTACGGTTAAATCTTTTAACAAGCTTCGACAGCAAAGATTTACTCCTCACTCAGCTAGAAGCTGGTAACAATGGCGATGATGCTATTGGTCGAAAACAAAAGAAGAACTTTAACCTGTTAGGAACGACTGGTTTAATCGCCAATGGTGGCGGACTTGATTATGCGGAAGTTGATGATCGTTTGAAACTCAGACGCTTGTACTACTCGTTTCATCCCGTGTCAGATTTGGCTGTGACTGTTGGGGCAAAAATGTCTCCACGCGATTTTATTGACCGTAACAGATATGCTAACAACGAGGCGATTGATTTTAGTTCCAGCTTTTTTCTCAATAACCCTCTGATTGTCCAAAACCAAATTGACCGAAATGGCGGTGCAGGAGTGGCGCTAGCTTGGAATCCAGGCGGTGGTCAATTGACTTTGCGTTCTCTTTACATCGCCGCTGATGCAAATCTTGTCAATTCAAATGCCAGCGGTGGCTTATTTAAAGATAGATATCAAGCGAGTGCAGAACTGGAATACTCACTTAGCAATCAGTTTGCATTAAGACTACAATATACTAAAGCTGAAATCAACAACACCGACATTAACGCCTTTGGGGTTAATGCCGAATATGCCCTTAATCGAAACATAGGGATTTTTACTCGTGTGGGATTTGGTACTTACCAAGGGTTCAACAACGCCATTAACCAGGATTTAGATTTACATCCCTTTAGTTGGACGGTAGGATTTGGTATTCGTAACCTCCTGCTTCCCGGTACTGTTGGGGGTATCGCCGTTGGTCAACCTTTCATCACTGATGGTCTGGGAAATGCCACTCAGATAAATTATGAGGCATTCTATAATCTGGAGCTAAGCGACAATGTTAGTATTACCCCCACGCTTTCGGTGGTAACAAATGCAGATAACGATAGCTCCAACAACACTATTTGGCAAGGCACCTTCAGAACAGTGATTTCATTTTAAATTAGAGTAGGTTTGTAGTAAGGGCTTAAGCCCTTACTACAAACTTTCGCCAAATTGCAACCGCAGATACAAGCAAATGCACTCCAATGATGGTTGGATATTAATTTGAACAAAGTTGTTGAGTGCAGTCCTTATTTATAATCTTTGATTTAGGTAGGGTGAGTGAATCAGTCTAGAAAAGCGAAGTAACATTTTAGTGTAGTTAAGGTTGAGGTCGAAACCGTGAGTCACAAAAGAACGAACTCAAAAACTAAGATATTGATATTATCTGCCGTTAGCAGATAAAAGTATTTCTAAAGCGTTTGTTAGCAAAATTACTAAGTACGCACTGAGAACGCCAGTAACTCTGGAAACCTTGAGGAATTTAACAGAGGAATCTAACAATTTCTCTTTTGAAACAATAGTACCATCCTTAATTTCGTTGGAGTGCGTTCAAAGAAATACCTACATCCATAGTTTAAAATTCAAAATCTAAAATCCAAAATTGTAAAGATGCAGCCTACAGATCCAAATAAATTTACTGATAAAGCCTGGGAAGCAATTGTCAAATCACAGGATATTGTCCGAGCGTATCAACAACAGCAACTTGATGTCGAACATTTACTGATTGCTTTATTAGAAGAACCTACTGGGCTAGCAACACGCATCCTCGGTCGTTGTGAAGTTGACGCCTTGCGCTTGCAACAGCAACTAGAAGCATTTACCCAACGTCAGCCTAAAGTAGGTAAAGCCGATCAACTCTACCTCGGTCGTAGTTTAGACACATTGCTAGACCGAGCGGAAGAAGCTAGAGCTAGAATGAAAGATTCCTACATATCTATTGAACACTTACTCTTAGCTTTTGTTGAGGATGAACGCATCGGACGAAAGATATTCAAAAGCGTTAACCTAGACACCGCAAAGCTAGAAGCTAGTATTAAAACCGTTCGTGGTAGTCAAAAGGTGACAGACCAAAACCCAGAATCTCGTTATGAAGCTTTGCAAAAGTTTGGCAGAGACTTGACAGAACAGGCAAAAGCTGGTAAGCTAGACCCCGTTATCGGAAGAGATGATGAGATTCGCCGAGTTATACAGGTATTGTCCCGTCGCAGCAAAAATAATCCTGTACTAATTGGTGAACCTGGGGTAGGTAAGACGGCGATCGCCGAGGCGTTGGCACAGCGTATTGTCAATGGCGATGTTCCAGAATCTTTGAAAAATCGCCAACTCATGGCTTTAGATATCGGCAGCTTGATTGCTGGGGCAAAATACCGGGGTGAATTTGAAGACCGCTTGAAATCCGTCCTCAAAGAAGTCACAGAATCGAATGGTCAAATTGTGCTGTTTATTGATGAACTGCACACCGTTGTGGGGACTGGTTCCACCCAACAAGGGGCGATGGATGCAGGAAATTTGCTCAAACCCATGCTGGCGCGGGGAGAACTGCGCTGTATTGGCGCAACCACCTTGGATGAATACCGCAAATATATTGAAAAAGACGCGGCTTTAGAACGGCGTTTTCAGCAAGTCTTTGTCGATCAGCCGAGTGTGGAAAATACAATTTCCATTCTGCGAGGTTTGAAAGAACGCTACGAAGTTCATCACAACGTCAAAATTTCTGATTCGGCGTTGGTAGCAGCAGCAACACTGTCTGCGCGTTACATTTCTGACCGTTTCTTACCAGATAAGGCAATTGACTTGGTGGATGAAGCAGCCGCGCAGTTGAAAATGGAGATTACCTCCAAACCAGCGGAATTGGAAACCATCGACCGACGGTTGATGCAGCTAGAAATGGAAAAGCTGTCTTTGGCAGGAGAAGAGAAAGCTACAGCCCAGACGAAAGAGCGTTTGCTGCGAATTGAGCAAGAAATTGCCAATTTGACGGAAAAACAGCAGGAATTTAATGACCAGTGGCAAGGTGAAAAGCAGCTCTTGGAAGCGATTAGTGCATTAAAGCAAGAAGAAGAAAAGCTGCGGGTGCAAATTGAACAAGCAGAACGCGCCTACGACCTTAACAAAGCTGCTCAGTTAAAGTTTGGCAAGTTGGAGAGTGTCCTGCACGATCGCGAAGCAAAAGAAGTGCAGTTGCTGGAAATTCAAAGTAAAGGGGAAACCCTGCTACGAGAACAGGTGACAGAAGCAGATATTGCGGAAATCGTCGCCAAATGGACGGGAATTCCCGTAAATCGGCTGCTGGAATCTGAACGGCAAAAGTTGCTGCAACTTGAAAATCACCTCCACCAAAAAGTTATTGGACAAGAGGAAGCCGTTTCTGCGGTCTCAGCGGCAATTCGTCGCGCCCGTGCAGGAATGAAAGACCCTGGTCGCCCAATTGGTTCATTCTTGTTTATGGGACCAACAGGAGTTGGTAAAACGGAACTCGCCCGTGCTTTGGCACAGTTTCTCTTTGATTCCGATGACGCCTTGGTGCGTCTGGATATGTCCGAGTATATGGAGAAACACTCAGTTTCCCGCTTGGTGGGTGCGCCTCCGGGATACGTGGGTTACGAAGAAGGCGGTCAACTTTCTGAGGCGATTCGCCGCCGTCCCTATTCGGTGGTGCTGTTGGATGAAGTAGAAAAAGCTCACCCCGATGTGTTCAATATTCTGTTGCAAGTGTTGGATGACGGCAGAATTACGGATTCGCAAGGGCGAACGGTTGATTTTCGGAACACTGTGATTGTGATGACCAGTAACATCGGTAGCGAATATATCTTAGATGTCTCGGGTGATGACTCCAAGTATGAAAAAATGCGCAGCCGGGTAATGGATGCTTTGCGATCGCACTTCCGCCCCGAATTTCTCAACCGCGTTGATGACATTATTCTCTTCCACACCCTCAACCGCAGCGAATTGCGGCAAATCGTCCGCATCCAACTCAACCGAGTGGAAAATCTTCTACAAGAACAAAAAATCTCATTGGAAATATCATCAGCCGCTTGCGATTACTTGGTGGAAGTGGGTTATGACCCAGTATACGGCGCACGTCCCATCAAACGGGCAATTCAGCGAGAAGTCGAAAATCCCGTTGCTACCAAGTTGTTGGAGAACACTTTTGTCCTTGGCGACACGATTGTGATTGACAAGGGCGAACATGGGTTGACATTTAGTAAGAAAGTGGTGGTTAAAGTGCCAGCCCAGCAAAATAAGACCTTCTTAATTGAGGCATCCCAAGAGGTGTGAGCAGTAGCAGGGTGTGTAAGGCGCATTGCTTGATTCACATCCTGCATATCCGTGATATAGCAGGGGACTAGGGACTCGGGACTGGGGACTGGGTGAAAAGTCTTTTTGTGTCTAGGTTTTATCATCTGTTAGCGTCGTACGCACCTTGGCTGTTGCTATATAAGCTACATTATTCCAAGCTGTATTCTAGGAGCCAAAGAACCTTCGCAAACCAATGCCTGCAAAAGATATATATCATGATGTAGTTGTGCAGGCACTGATAGCGGATGGCTGGACAATTACCGATGACCCCTTATATTTAGCTTATGGGGGTCGAAATTTGTATGTAGACCTGGGTGCAGAACGTGATACGATAGCTGCTGAAAAAGATTCTCAAAAAATCGCCGTTGAAATTAAAAGTTTTCTCAGCCTTTCCCCTATACGTGACCTTCAGGAGGCAGTGGGACAATATGATATCTATCGCACTGTACTTTTAGAATTAGAAGCAGAACGCTTACTTTATCTGGCAATTCCCCAGCGAGTCTATGAAAGTTTATTTTCAGAACGCTTTGGTCAGTTAATCCTCAATCGGATACAAATTTGCTTAATTGTTTTTGATGAGCAACAAGCGAGGATTGTGCGATGGATAAACTAGCAAAGTATCGTGAAATAGTCCGGAAAGTTATATCCGAATATACCACCCACAAGCCTTATCACGGTCAAATTGATGTTGGAGCTATTATAGATTCTGAACGCGATCGTTACCAAGTCCTACAAGTAGGTTGGGATGGAATCCGTCGTGTACATGGTTGTACGGTGCATATCGACATTATTGGTGATAAAGTTTGGATTCAGTATGACGGTAGTTCTTACCCAGTAGCAGAAGCACTCATGGAAGCTGGTATCCCTCGTGAAGAGATTGTTTTGGGTTTTCATCCAGAGAATTTACGTCAACATACAGGCTTTGCCATATCTTGAATCACAAACCTGTTGTCAGGAAACATTTTTCCACGCGATCGTATTAAGCTCTAAGTATAGTCTCTCAGCTGCAAGCAGCGAATAATGCAATACTGGCAACCAAACCAAACTATCAAAAACGGTAGATTCATCATTCAAAAAATTCTCGGTGGTGGTGGCTATGGTGTCACCTACAGCGCGATAGATAATAACACAAATAAAATCATCGCTATCAAAACCCTTAACCCCATGCAGCAAAGTCAGCCTGACTTTGAGGAAGAACAAGAAAAATTTGTCAACGAAGCTTTGCGGTTACGAGGGTGTACTCATCCCCACATCGTCCAAGTTTACGAAATGATACGGGAAGTTGGACTGTGGGGCATGGTGATGGAATATATTGAAGGGCAAGATTTAGCAGTTTATATTGATCGGCGCGGACAGTTGCCAGAAGATGAAGCTCTACGCTACATTGACCAAGTTGGGCAAGCTTTGGAAGATGTCCACAAACAGGGGTTTTTACATCGGGATATCAAACCGAATAATATTCTGTTACGACGAGGGACGCAAGAAGCAGTATTAATTGACTTTGGGTTAGCGCGTGAGTTTAACCTTGGGAAAACAGGAAGCATGACGAATGCAAAGACGGAAGGTTATGCACCAATTGAACAGTACGAACGACGCGGTAACTTTGCTCCTTGCACTGATGTTTATGCTTTAGCCGCAACGCTGTATACTTTGCTGACTGCTGAGGTTCCGATTCCTGCTAATTTTCGTAAGTACGCGCAATTACCACCGCCAAAACAATTTAATTCGCAGATTAGCGACAGAGTAAATGAGGCGATTCTCCTCGGGATGACGTTGGAACCACAAGATAGAGTGCAGACAGTGCGGGAGTGGGTAGAATTAGTGTTACCCAGAAAGGTAAATCTTCCAATTCCTCAAGCACCAATCTCCAATCCACAACCGAAAATCCAAAATCAACCATCAAAAAATATTGCAACCCCGCCGAAATCAGATGGTGAGATTAAGTTAATCACAGCGAAGATGGACTACACCCGACTGCGGGATTTACTCGCAGTACGAACGTGGAAACAAGCTGATGAAGAAACAAGGCGAGTTATGCTAGCGGTAGCTGGGAGAGAAAAGGAAGGTTGGCTTGATGTTGAACATATTGATATTTTTCCTTGTGAAGACCTCCGCACGATTGACCAACTTTGGGTAAAATACAGCAATGGGCACTTTGGCTTTTCTGTGCAAAAGCGCATTTATCAAAGTCTGGGTGGAACCAGACAGTACGACGAGAAAATTTGGCAGGCTTTCGGCGATCGCGTCGGTTGGAGAAAAGGAGGAAAGTGGTTGTACCACCACGATATTACTTTTGATCTAAGAGCACCCCAAGGACACCTCCCGGAGGAGTCGGGGTTATGGTTAGGTGGGTGGGGTGGATGGGTGATCAGTGGGGGGGTGGTGGTCTCTTCTCTCGCGTCGAGACTTGTAAAGTGTAACATCTAGAGCTTACAGATTTTTATTAAGTTTTTTAAACGAGTCGCTTTCCACGAAGTCTTGCGGGTTCTGGCTTTGGGATACCTGGCACTGTGTACTCTCGTAATTTATGATGAGTTTTGTAGTACGACGCCACCAACGAACTGCGGATTGTAGCAGTTGGCGAGGATAAATTGTTCTGCGACTTTCTCTATTTCTTCGTTGTTTACTTCCCAGTTATCCCAATGTTTCAGACGAACTACCACTCTCTTTGGTGAAACTCTTCGATAACTAACTTAATCTCCTCTGCTGTAACATCTACTTGTTCACTTTTGGAATAGATTAACAGGAGGATCACCTTTGTAGGTGATTCCAGCTGATAGATGAGGCGATAACCACCACTTTTACCTTTTTGGATATCACTATTACGAACTCGTACCTTGAAAACAGTGTTTCCTGTTCCAGATATTTGATCGCCAACAAACTCTCCTGCTTGTAGTTGTGCAATTATCGGCTGAATATCAGATCGAATGTGGCGATACCTTTTAGATAGGGTGCGTAGTCGGCGCTGGAATTCATCTGTAAAATTAACTTGAACTGAGGGTGGTTCACTCTGCATCAATTCCATCCCACAGTTCTGAAACAGGTTTAGTTTTTCCTGTTTTTGCTTGTTGCAATGAAGTGCGAAGACTGTTTAACACAGATTCTTTTGGTTCATCATCTTCATCCATCTCATCTTCCACAAATAGCACAATCACTTTAACGCGGCTATGCTTTTGAACTGTCAGCGGTTCATCCAAACACAGTGTACCGTTTTCGTCAACGCTTCCCATGACTTCTTGTGCTTTCATTTTTCCTCCCAAAGTCTGTCAGCTTATCTTCTTATAATATTTTGCACTAATCTCAACAAAGTTATTAAGTAGCTCAACCTAATTAAACGTGAAATGTTATTGCGAGCGGAACGCAGTGAAGCAAAGCAATCGCAAGAATCGTATCTTATGTTTTTTTATGTTGACCTACTTATTACTGTATATCGAGTCTAGGATGGAACGAAGAATGACTATAATAAAAAATCAAAGCCGTAAAAATACATATAAAAATATAATATGCCGGCCAAAGTCACTCTCACAATTACTGAAGGCAAATCACCAGGACGACAATATACTTTCGACTCCCGCACAACTTGTATAATTGGCAGAGCAAAAGACTGCAACCCGCAACTACCACATGATGATGATCATCTTACCATTTCCCGCTATCACTGCTTATTAGATATCAACCCGCCAAATATTCGCGTGCGGGATTTTGGTAGTAGAAATGGAACTTATGTAAATGGTAAAAAAATTGGACAACGCCCATCAAAGCAAACTCCAGAAGAAGCTGCAAAGTTGGAATTGACAGAGTATGATTTGCAAGATGGAGATGAAATTAAACTCGGTAATACAGTATTTGTCGTTGGAATTGAAGTTGAATTAGAATCACTTAACATTCCTGCTTTCGTCCCTGGTACAGCTAACATCCATAATGTCAACCAACGCCCAACACACTCGCCTAATTTCTTGGAATTGATTAAACGCTTGTTGGGTTTAGCAGAGAAAGGCGACGAAAATCTCATAGCAATTCGTGGTTATAGTATTATCAAACTATTAGGAAAAGGTGGTTTTGGCGAAGTTTATTTAGCACAGCATAATCAAACCAACAATTTTGTCGCCCTAAAAGTCATGTTACCAGCCGTTGCTGCTAATGACAGGGCAATACAAATGTTTCTGCGGGAGACAGAAAATACGAAAGCGTTGCGACATCCTCATGTGGTGAAATTGCTTGACTATGGTTACTCCAATAGCATTTTCTTTTTCACAATGGAGTATTGTGAAGGTGGTACTGTTGCTGATTTAATGCAGCGACAGGGAGGAAAGTTATCAATAGATATTGCCGTCCCAATTATTCTCCAAGTTTTAGACGGTTTAGAATACACCCACAACGCAGAAATTCCTAATGTCAAATTAGGTAATGGTGGATTTGGTAAAGGTAGGGGTTTGGTTCACCGTGATCTCAAACCAAGTAATATTTTCCTGGGCAATGTTAATGGTAGACTAACAGTAAAAATTGGAGATTATGGTTTAGCAAAGGCTTTTGATTTAGCAGGTTTAAGCGGTCAAACTTTAACAGGTAGTAAAGCGGGTACTCCCGTTTTTATGTGTCGCCAGCAACTCTTACATTTTAAGCATGTGCAGCCAGAAGTCGATGTGTGGGCTGCTGCGGCTTGTCTCTACTATATGCTTACAGGAACTTTACCCCGTAATTTCACTGGAAAAGACCTCTTTATTGCAGTCTTGGAAAATGACCCCGTACCTATTCGTCAGCGTGATGCGTCTATTCCGCAAAAGCTGGCGGAGGTGATTGATTTAGCGTTGGTGGAGAAGCCAGAACTTTACTTTAAGAGTGCGACTAAGTTCAAACAGGCGTTGTTGGGTGTGTTGTGATATTAGTAGCTTTTACCCATTTGGTAGGGAAATCCGAATCACTGCTATCGGGTAATCAATGCTGCAAACTAAGAGCGATCGCCCTTACACGCACCATAAAATCCTAATGAGTAGAATCCCATATCTGCCCTTTCAGATGAGGGTAGTTATTAACCAACCACCTAAATTAGGCTTTAGGTGTAGATAGGGGTGCTACGGGGTTTTGCCTCAGTTATCATTCAGATACTTGCATTGAAGATTATCAGTTATGTCAGTTATGTTAGAACAAGGCACAATCAGTATTCATACTGAGAATATTTTCCCGATTATCAAGAAGTCCCTCTACTCCGACCATGAAATCTTCTTGCGGGAACTGGTTTCCAACGCTGTAGATGCCATCCAAAAGTTGAAAATGGTATCTCGCGCTGGGGAGTATTCTGATGAAATCGGCGAACCGGAAATTCTAATTGCTATAGACAAAGACAAAAAGACCCTCTCAATTACCGACAATGGTATCGGACTGACGGCAGAGGAGGTCAAGAAATACATTAACCAGGTAGCCTTCTCTAGTGCTGAGGAATTTATACAGAAGTACGAAGGCAAATCAGACCAACCGATAATCGGTCACTTTGGTCTTGGCTTCTACTCCTCCTTCATGGTGGCACAAAAGGTAGAAATCGATACCTTGTCCTACAAAGAAGGGGCGCAAGCGGTTCACTGGAGTTGCGACGGTTCTCCAGAGTTCACCCTAGAAGAATCTTCTCGTACAACTCGTGGTACTACGATTACCCTGACTCTGCAAGAGGAAGAACAGGAGTATTTAGAAGCAGCACGTATTAAGCAGCTTATTAAAACATACTGCGACTTCATGCCAGTACCCATCAAACTTGATGGCGAGGTGTTAAATAAGCAAAGAGCAGTATGGCGAGAGACTCCCAATAGCCTGAGTCAAGAAGATTATTTAGAGTTTTACCGCTACCTGTATCCTTTCCAAGAAGAGCCGTTGCTTTGGGTGCATCTGAATACTGACTATCCCTTTATCATCAACGGTATTCTGTATTTCCCCAAAATGAGACCGGATGTGGATGTCACCAAGGGGCAAATCAAGCTCTTCTGCAACCAGGTTTTTGTGAGTGACCACTGTGAGGAAATTATCCCACAATTTCTTCTACCCATGCGGGGTGTGATTGATAGCGCAGATATTCCGCTGAACGTATCGCGGAGTGCTTTGCAAACTGATCGCACTGTGCGCAAAATTGGTGACTACATTGCCAAGAAAGTAGGCGATCGCCTCAAAGAACTTTACCGCGACAACCGCGAACAATACATCAGCACTTGGAAAGACTTGGGTACCTTCGTAAAATTCGGCGTTCTCAACGACGAGAAATTCAAAAAACAAGTCGAAGATATCATTGTCTTCCGCAGCACCTATCAACCAAGCAGCACTCAACAGTCAACACCTGCCCCAGCAGTTGAGGTACAATCTCAAGAAGGCGATGTTTGGCAAGATGTGAGTTCAGCAAACGAGGAGAAAGACACTCCAAAATTGCCGTACACAACCCTGAAGGAGTACCTAGAACGCAATAAAGAACGTCACGAAAACCGTGTCTTCTACGCCACCGATGAAGCGGCGCAAGCTCCATACATAGAACTGCACAAAAATCAAGGTTTAGAAGTCCTGTTTCTAGACTCCTTTATTGACACCCACTTCATCAACTTCTTGGAGAGGGAACATCAGGATGTCAAATTTACGCGGGTAGACTCCGACTTAGATAGCACTCTGCTCGATCAAGACAAAGCTGGGGAAATTGTTGATCCGAAGACGAATAAAACTAGAACTGAGGTTATCAAAGAGCTATTTGAGAAAGCTCTCAACAAACCCAAGCTGAATATCCGCACCGAAGCTTTGAAAGCCGACGATCCGCAAGGGACACCACCTGCAATGGTGCTTTTACCAGAGATTTTGCGCCGCCTGCGGGAAATGAACGCTTTAATGCAGCAGCAAACAGCAGAGTTTCCCGAAGACCACATTTTCCTAGTCAATACTGCTCACCCACTGATTCAAAATTTAGCGGATCTGAGTCAAGGTAGTATTATTCAAGGTGATGTTCAATCGCCTACCGGACAGCTCGTGAACTTAGTTTGCCAACATATATATGATTTGGCGCTGATGTCTCAAAAGGGTTTTGACGCTGAAGGAATGAAATCATTCGTTGAGCGTTCCAATGAGGTACTTACCAAGCTGACACAGGAAGCTACAAAGTAAAAGAACCATACTCTCTCGTTCCCTGGCTCCGCCGGGGAATCCCTACAGTGAGGCTCCCCCTCATCTTAACAGGAGGCAAAGCCTCTGAAAATGCATTGCTAGGCTGAGCCTAGCAAAAGGATAAATTGCATCCCGCTTGGAAGGCAATTTTATATAATGAGAGATTGTGCTAAAGAAAAAAATAGGAGTTTCAAATAATGTCCCGTCGTTGTGAATTAACAGGCAAAAAGGCAAATAACGCCTTTGCAATCTCCCACTCCCACCGCCGCACCAAGCGTCTTCAGCAAGTGAACCTACAAACTAAGCGCATTTGGTGGGAAAGTGGAAACCGTTGGGTCAAACTGCGCATATCTACTAAAGCAATCAAAACCCTACAACTCAAAGGGTTAGAAGCAATGGCGAAAGAAGCTGGAATTAACCTGAATCATTACTAACACTGTAACCTCTCCCCAACCCATCTCCTACTAGGAGATAGGCTTTGTTATTGTTTCAAATTTTCATTTTCTCTTACGCCTCCCGATTCCAGGGAGGTTTTTATTTACCTAATATTAATTTGTGATTGATACGTTTTATCTAACAAGTGGGTACTATAAGTTGACCATCTGTGTTTATCTCTTGTTTTATCATTATAAAACTTGCCAGGGAAGCAACTATGTCTCACCACTGTCGGATATTAAACAAGATAGATAAATTTTATAGAGAAATTATAAAAAAAAATGTATCTGCAATTAAAAAGCAAATTATTTGGCTGTTAAGGACTTTGTTGGTCACTAAAAGAAGACGACGAGCAAGTGCGAATGCTGGTTTTGTCTTACCAACTGTGGCAATGGTAGCGCTCGTAGTTGTGCTACTGACAACGGCTATTTTATTTCGGTCTTTTGAACGTGCAAAGAATGCTAGTAATGTCCGAGTGAATGAGGCTGTTTTAAACGCAGCATCACCAGCTATTGAAAGAGCAAAAGCAAAAATAGAACAGTTATTTAGAGACCCGAGATTACCAAGCACAACTCCTTCAGACGATTTACTCAGTCAAGTTATTAACGGCAATCTTAACCAGTTCACTTTTGGTGATGAAATACAGTTAAAACTTGTTAAAGAATTTAACGGTAAAACGAATATTCAAGAAGATGAAGAGACTTTAAAAAGTGCTTGGAAGTATCCCGTAGATACGGATAATAACAGTAAATTTGATAGTTATACTCTGTATGGGATTTACTTCCGGGCTCCAACTACTAACAGAGCCAGAACTGTTTTAGAAGCAAGAACACCACCGATGGACGAGAGTAGTTTTAGTACTCAATGTAAGAGCTTGTTTGCCACTAGTGGAAACTTGGTCAGTACTCAAGGTTGGTACAAAGTCGGTGATAACCTAAAAAAAAGCATTTTTGTTTTTACCACAACTGTACCGATTACTGATTTAACAGGGCTAGATATTTCTAAATATGAACAATTTACAGGTAATAATACTTTTATAGCTCTAGAATATCAGCAAGACCGAGAAAGAATACCTCTTAATAATATTTTTGTTGTTTTTAACAATGATTTAGAAATTGCTGTTGAACAAGGTATCAATCTCAATGGACGCGTCTTCACTAATGGTAACTTACTAACAAAAGCGGGAACAAATCCTATTAGGTATTATCTAGTCAGTAGTCCTAACTCTTGCTATTTCAAAGAAGAAAACAGCAAGATTATTATCGGTGGAAATGTAATAGATAGTACTATTACAGGAACTTCTGGCGGTAATAATGTACAGATAGATTTATTTGACCAATCTTATACGCCTAGCAGCAGAATTAGAAGTGAATTTATAAATAACACAAATAAAACTGTACCTCCATCTGTTTATGGAAATACAGCAGCATATAACGATGAGGCATATGCCAAACGAATTGAACGTTTAGTGCAAGCAACAAATATTGCAGGTCTCCCAGATGAAGTTACACAGCAAGTAGAACGAGATTTAGGTACTGACCCCACTTTAAATCGTGATGATGTTCGTAATGAAAAGTTAAGAATTTACTTCAGAAAGCGAACACGCCGCGTTCCATACGCTGAAGTTCCTGAAATCGTATCTGGTGATGAACCTCTTGTCTATGGAAGTTATGACTTTAAGACAAACAGTCCTCTTCAAGGAAGTGGTAACTCTCTACGACCAGTAGATGCATGGATATTTCCTTATGATCCTGCTGATGGGAAAACTGCTAATAATTATGCAGAAATAGGGATTAAAGAAAATGGTAGTAAAATTTACCTGCCTGCTACAGAACCAGTAGAACAAGCAAAAGCAGGTAGAGAACAAAAAATTGGCGATCGCATTTTGGTTGGCAATAATTTACCGCAATTGTGGTTTGACACAACCAAAGGCAGATTTGTGAGTTCGCCAGAAGGACAGACTATTGTTGGTAAGCAATGGGATGTTGATAATAATGGAGATAATAGCACTGCGACTCGTGATCGCTTTTCTCAAGCATATCAATTAGAAGATTATCAGTTAAAAGATTTAGGGGCGAACCGAGACGGCTTTTGGGAAAAGTCAGCAGCACAAAAACCTCAAAGTCCTCTGGATGTTGTTGGGGGCTTGCGAGTCGTCACAGGTGCAGGAATTTATTTACCTAACGCTTACACTCCTAGAAGTAGCCAAGCTCAATTCAATAGTGCGATCGCAGCTACAGATAAAGTGTGGGCAGATTCGATGCCAATGCGTCTGAATTCATCTGATACGAGTGTCATTGATATTCTGCCTAATAAAGCATATACACCCTTCCTGCAAATGCGGGGTACGGCAGTTTATTACCACCAAAGCCCAATTGCCTGTGTCAGCAGCTACTACAACCCCACAAATAGCACTACAGCTAAAAACGGGGGTGGGTTGCCAGACGTTAGCTTAAGAGATACAAACAGAAACTTAACTGGGCTACCCAATGTTACTACTAGTAATGCAGGTGACTCCAACAACGGTGTTGTCTACTTACCTTCTTCCCTGTCAACAACAGGTTATGAGGCAGTGCTGAATTACCAAGCACAGTTGAAATACTCAAGTGGACGTTGGGTAAATGAACCACTTAAAAAAGCTTTGGTAAAAATTCCAGCTAATAGATC
This sequence comes from Scytonema sp. PRP1, assembly GCF_036697665.2. NCBI lineage: Bacteria > Bacillati > Cyanobacteriota > Cyanophyceae > Nostocales > Scytonemataceae > Scytonema > Scytonema sp. PRP1. The sequence goes on from NZ_JBAHYJ020000087.1 coordinate 213,323, forward strand.
TCTTTCAGAACAATCAGCAGTTGATTCTGCTATGTGCGCCTTAAAAATATTAGACGGCACTATCGGCAGTCCGACAGACACTGCCATTCCTCATGGCGCTATTATGGAAACCGCTTTTCTTGATGCAAGACAAATTAAAACAATTGATAAACCTGCATCAACTCCAGGAAGGTACAATTTGGATGTTGAACTGCGTCAGCCTTTAGAAATTCGTGCCACTGTTTTGGATCTGGATTTGTTACGAAGACAATCAAGAACTAATGGAGAGTTTCTATTTCCAAATAGTGGAATTATTTACGCTACCGGTGATGATGCACTGCAAGACAAAAGTGAACGAGAAAATATAGATGTTAGTGCTACTGACTTCAACCTAGACCCGACTCGGCGACCTAATGCCATCATGCTAATCAATGGCAGTAACTTAAGCCGTAACGCTACTTACAATCTAGACAAGCCAGAGGAAAATGAAAAGGGTCTAATTTTGGTATCCAACCTACCAGTTTACATTAAAGGAAATTTCAATATTCACACCCAGGAAGAGTTCACAGACAACTCCTTAAAAGGCGAAAAGGATTGGAGTAACAAATTCTACGCACGTCAATCGTTGAATCCTCATTTCGCCTGTCGCTCAGGTCAATTTACTGGTTGCAACACTGGTGAAACTTGGCGACAAGCAGTAGTTATTGCTGATGCCATTACAGTTTTATCTGATAATTTCCGCTTCGGTTTCCGTAATGAAGGAGACTATGACTTAAGAAATAACTATGACGTAATTGATAAAGACAGTAAGCTGATTCCTCTCTCTTTCGATGCTAATGGTGACGGCTCGCTTAAAACTGTTAATGAATCTGATTTTGGCTTTGATCTCAATGGTAACGACGCAATTGATCCTAATGATATTTCAGAAGCTAGCATTACTGCGTCAGCTGCTATTAAGATCAATGGCTTTTGGGATAATAACTTTGTTACGAGTTTCCCTTGGCAGGATAACGTTAACGCTGGTGGTTCTAGTGGCTATGGTTTTCCATCTGAGGTGTCAGTGAGTCCTTCTTTAATTAAAAGCTCTTACTTCAATAACTTCGTTACTCCAATTCAGCGTCGAGTGCCCTTTTCAGAGTATGTTATGGAAATTTGCCCCAAGCTAACAGTCACAGCTTGCACATTTAAGGACTGGGTGGTTGGTTATGACTTAGATGAGGATGGAAAATATAAAACAGTAACTGTCAACAGTAAAACTTACGATGAGAAACAGATTAAGGCAAATCAATTAGTTAGAGCTTTGGCTGATGCCAAGGCAGATAATGCTAACTTTACTTTTAAGACAAACAAGCTGAGAGCGGGGACAACAGCAGTACCCGCAACAGATTCTGATGAGCCAGCAATTCAACGCTATCCACGTCGAGTTGCATTTCTAAGACACTCCGCTGATCTAACAGTAAAAAACAGTAATGGTAATGCCATACCTGGAGATCCAAACACACTAGTACTAGACCCAGTGGATCAAACTCCAATTCCTCTAGCGATATTTAATAGTGCCGTTAACCAACAAGAAGTCGGATATGTCCCGTTCTCTAACGACCTTAAAATAAACGGTTTGTTATATGAGAAATATTCCACTAAACCACCTCGCACACAAAATAGTACTCTTTGGTTTAGAACATTTAACAAAGATGCTAACCCTTCCAAAGAAAACTATGATCCTAAGTATCCTTTATGGATTGCAAATCGGATTGAAAATAGCACTAACTTAACTTTAACTGGAAAAAGACCAACAGAACAGCCGCTTTTAGTGCCAGTATTACAAATTCAGTACTCGTTTATAAAACAAACTGACTCATCGACCCTCAACGAAAATAGAGATGTAAAAAATAGTGGCAACTGGATGCAAACCGCCACAAACACAGAAACAAATCTCATATTCGCTCAAGGTAACACACCAGGACGCCCTAACGAAACCAATGGTGGTTTAGAAAACTTTGTGCGTTACTTAGAACGCTGGGAAGGTATAAATCACAGAGTAGCTGGTTCTTTCATCCAGTTTAAACGTAGTAGCTATGCCACAGCTCCTTGGCAAGTGCTTACTAGTACGGGTTACAGCAATTCAGAAACGATTTTCGGATACCCGCAAGGCTATAGACTGACTGTAACCAACGCTAGCGGTCAAACTCTAGGTCGTACACCCTTCTTTACTCCGCCTAACCGTTATTGGAGCTATGATGTCGCGTTGCTGAGTCAGTTACCTGATTTGTTTGCTCAACGCTTTACTACACCATCCACAAAACAGCCGAGTGAGTTTTACAGGGAAGTCGGGCGAGACGATGCTTGGGTGAAAACTTTGCTATGTGCTGCCCAAAATGGAAATGTTGGCGGTTACGAAAACGCTCCTTCTGGGTATGGTACTAACTTCAAATACGCTGTTAGCCAAGACCAACGCGGTACGTGTCCTTGATTTGACTCAGTTCTACTTTTGATTGCTGAAATATGATTTACCAAAAACAGCAGCAAGCATTTATCCAATCCAATCAGTCAGGTTTTACCATCATCGAGTCATTAGTAGCAATCGTTGTTGTTGGCATTTTACTAGCAGCGATCGCACCTATTATTGTCTTATCTGTCGCCACACGAGTGCAAGCAAGGCGCGTTGAGTTGGCAACTGACGCTGCTAAAACCTATATTGATGGCGTTAGATCAAGAACAATTCCACCTCCTCCTATCACCGACACTACTGACAGATCAGGAAATTACCCTGCTCCTACAGTAGGAAATTTGACCTGTAACACCGCAAATACTTACTGTTCGGCACCAGCAACTAATTTATACTGTGTCGATGGTGATGCTGATGGAAGTGGCTGTACGATGAGCAGCATCAGAGACTTAGTTATTCAAGCTTTTCGGCGTAACATAAGCTCTATCGCTCCTCAAGACGACTACCAGTTAGGAATACGTATCTACAGGGCAGATGGGTTTGCTACTGACGGCACAAACCTACTAGAAAAAGCACCAAATAAACAATTGATTTTTACTGGAAGAGTGGGCGATCGTAAAGCGCCATTACTAGAAACAACTACAGAAATATCAAGTAAAGTAACGACATTTAGTGATTTCTGTGCGCGTCTGAAACCTCTACACAGTAATCCTAATCCTCAATCTAATTGCTAAATATATGCTTTTTTTTAGCTCAAATTAATAGATTACAAAAATGTAACAAAATGAATAATTAACCGCAGTATGAACGCAGATGGACGCAAATGAAAAGAGGTTTAATATTATGAGTCCATTTAAATGGCTTGGTATTAAGGAACTTCTAAATAAAAAAATATCCAATTTTTTCTTGTGGGATGGGCATCTTGCCCGTCCTATAAACTGGGCAGGCAAGATGCCCATCCCAAAAAATTGGATAATTTATTTGTTGAAATACCCTAATCAGCTAAAACTCTTTAGCGTGAAACAGAAATGTGATGGTTTTACCTTAGTTGAGTTGCTGGTAGGCATAGTCATCGCTACCCTTGTTGTCACGCCTTTACTAGGATTCATGATTAACATTATGACAACTGACCGACAAGAGCAAGCAAAGGCAACTACTGAGCAAGAAATCAAAGCAGCACTTGATTATATTGCGCGAGACTTGCAGCAGGCAATATACATATATGATGCTGATGGTATTAATGCAATTAGAAAGCAACTACCAAAATACGATGATAAAAATAAAAATATTTTTTTTCCTGTTCTTGTATTCTGGAAGCGGCAGTTTGTTTCAAATGGACTTATCATTTCTAGTTCTAAACGAAGACAAGTGAGAGATGATAGCTTCGTCTACTCTTTAGTTGCCTATTATTTAATTAAAGCTCATGATTCTACATGGTCTAACGCGGCTCGAATTGGTAGATTTCAAATAAAAAACGGTTATGAAGAGACTGAAGCTAATGATGAAAAATTTTGGCGAAGCAAAGGTTTTCAGATGTTTAATATGCAAGCTTCAGGAAATATTAAAACTAAGATGAATCAATGGACAAAAAGGAGTGGCGAATCTTACACACAAGATATTGTACCTTTAGTTGATTACATTGATCAAACTCTAACAAATAATAATACAAATCCAGCACCTCCTAATTGCACAATAGGTCAACAGGTGCCAACTTTTTCTGAGACTGGAGATTCTGTTGCCACTGGTCAGGTAAAAACCCGAGGTTTTTACGTTTGTGTGGATGCACAAAACGTTGTAGCGGAAGTTTATTTGCGTGGTAATGCTCTGGCTCGTCTTCAAAATAATAATATAGATTTCAATGGCAATAATAAAACATATTTTCCTCAAGCAAGCATACGAGTCCAAGGAAATAGATTCTTATTTACGAATTAAGAATCCTTCGAGCAGTGGCTTCACGCTGCTAGAGGTTTTGGTAAGTATAATAATTATTGGTATCTTAGCTGCGATCACAGTTCCCAGTTGGCTAGGTTTTGTTAATACTGTGCGCCTCAACACTGCACAACAAGAAGTTTATCTTGCTATACGTCAAGCTCAAAGACAAGCGAGTACAAACAAATTAACCTGGCAAGTTAGTTTTCGTGAACAAAACGGTATTGTGCAATGGGCAGTTCATCCTGCTACGACAGCCAACCCATCTGACAGTACCTGGAATAATTTAGATCCAAATGTGCGCTTAGATGCGGAAACAAACTTACAACAGGACGGGTACATCCAATTTAATGACAGAGGTCAAGCACCACTACAACACATAACTTTATCTAACAGAAATGGTGGTAAAGCTAAGCGTTGCGTCTATATTTCTACAATTTTAGGCGCAATGCGAACCGCAAAAGAACAGGATACACCTGACAGCGATGGTGATTATTGCTATTAATATATTTCTGGTTAATTTAAATTAGGTACCCCGTGCTAAATCTACCAGAAACAGCAAAACAGCATCTCATTATTTTCACCCGCTATCCAGAACCAGGTAAAACGAAAACCCGACTCATACCTGCTTTGGGAGCTGAAGGCGCGGCAAATCTTCAGCGTCAAATGACGGAACACACCCTATCTCAAGTGAAACAGTTGCAAAAGACTTCTGCCATCTCTTTTGAGGTGCGGTTTGCGGGCGGTCATTTGCAACTCATGCAAGAGTGGCTGGGATATGACATCGCTTACCAACCTCAAGGTGAGGGAGATTTGGGTTCGCGGATGGCACAATCTTTCTACAATGCTTTTCAATCAGGTGCAGAAAAAGTCCTGACTATCGGTACTGACTGCCCTGATGTCAATGACCAGATTTTAGCAGAAGCTTTTGAGCAACTTCAGCAGTGCGACCTTGTGCTTGGTCCAGCGGTAGATGGTGGCTATTACTTGATTGGTTTGCAGCGTCCTGTCCCAGAATTATTTATCAATATAGATTGGGGAACCTCTCAAGTATTGCAACAGACTATAGATACTGCCCAGACGCTTAATTTATTGGTAGATTACTTGGCTTTGTTGGCTGATATTGATCGTCCGGAGGATTTGCCAATTTGGGAAAAGCTTCTCGGACTTACGCACTAAACTTGTGTCTGGTAGCTGGGTGTGTAATCATTTCTTTGCTCACACCCTACCTCATACACCACAAAAATGCACACGAAACCCCTCTAATGGAGTATTTACTACGGTTATCAATGGTGTCAATCTATATCTGGTATTTTCTAACACAGGGATCTCCAGAAGACAAGCTAGAATACAGATGCTACCGTGGTGTAGCTCAATCCAAAGGGTAGAAAATATATCACCCAAAAAAGAATCTCGGAATCATAAACAATAGATAGCGTCATGGAAACAATATTCCAGTACCTTTATATAGAATATTCACTCTGATTGACTACGAGACAAAAAACTATGAATAACCGTTTTGCTGCTGCGATCGCCGCCCGTACACTTAAGGTAATTGGGATAATCTTAATATTGTCCTTTTTGATTGACTTTATCATTCTCAGCCTTGACTTCAGCCCTACTGATAAACAGTTGCAACTAAGATGGGCAGCAAGTATGGTTGAGCGGGGAGTCGTACCATTAGTAGGTTTGGGTATGCTATTCGCGGCGTATTGGATTGACAGTTTTGATGATGGCAATCAACCACAGCCCCTAGACTTTAGAATGCCGGCTCTGATTATATCAAGTATCTTGGGGTTACTCTTTTTGGTTATTGCTCCTGTCCACGCGATGAATATTATTAACCAAAGAACTCAAGTCGTGGACCAAATCACTAGGGATGCGCAAGTAGCAGAAAACCAATTGAAAACCCAGCTCAACCAAGTGCAAGCTCAACTGGGTAATGATCAAGTCAAAGCAGCTGTAGAAAAGCAGAGAACTCAAGTCAAAACTCAGTACAGTGAACTCCTTCAAGATCAGCAGCGGTACAACCAAGCACTGAATAACCCAAATGTTCCCCAAGCTACAAAAGATTTACTTAAGAAGTTTAAGGCAAATCCTCAGGAGCTTGACAAATTTATCGCCCAACAAACAGATCCACAGCAACTTGCCAATCAAAGACTAGCTCAAATTCGCACTCGCCGGGAAGAACTGGAAAAACAAGCTCAAGAAAATTGGAAGCCTGGTTTAAGGATTGTCGTGAATAGTTTGCTGTTGTCTGTTGCTTACATCATTATTGGCTGGTCAGGATTAAGAAGTATGGGTGCTTTCCAAAGTGCAAAACGCAAAGTACCTGCACGCTAGTTCATTATCCTCAAAGGCGGTATGACGCATCAAAAATTTAACAAAGGCTCATACTGCCACTTTGACTCATTCCTTGATGAAAATCAATTCGTGTTTCTTGCAGATATTCACTATAAAAAAGTATAATCTGGCACAAGAGAACTTATATGACTAACGTTGGGAATGTTTTCAATTTACATATTGACTTATAACGAAGAAATCGATATTGCCGCTTGTATTGAGTCGGCGATGCTATCAGATGACATTATTGTTGTAGATTCATGCAGTAGCGATCGCACCGTCGAAATCGCCAATCGCTACCCGGTTCGTGTCATTCAGCACCCTTTTGAAAGCCACGGTCGTCAGCGTACTTGGATGCTAGAAAATATACCTCCCAAGCATGAATGGGTTTACATTTTAGAAGCTGACGAACGCATGACGCCAGAACTGTTTGCAGAATGCGAAAAAGCAAGTCAGAATCCAGACTACATCGGTTACTACGTCGCTGAACGCGTGATTTTCATGAATCGTTGGATTCGCCGCAGTACCCAGTATCCCCGTTACCAGTTGCGCCTTTTCCGCCACGGTAAAGTTTGGTTTACAGACTACGGTCACACAGAACGAGAAGTTTGTGACGGTTCAACAGGCTTTTTAAAAGAAACATATCCCCATTACACTTCTAGCAAGGGTTTAAGCCGGTGGATTGAAAAGCACAATCGTTACTCCACAGATGAAGCCAGAGAAACCCTGCATCAATTAGAGAATGGAACAGTCAGCTGGCGCAGCTTATTTTTTGGGAAGTCAGAAGTCGAACGACGCCGCGCTTTAAAAGATTTGTCCTTACGCTTACCAGCCAGACCACTCACACGTTTTTTGTATATGTATTTTCTTTTAGGCGGCTGCTTAGATGGACGCGCTGGTTTTGCTTGGTGTACCTTGCAAGCTTTCTACGAATACCTGATTCTGCTAAAAGTTTGGGAAATGAAGCATATCCCTACACCCAACTTGGATGCAAAAGTACCTGCAAGCGAAGCTACGCATTTAATATCAAATTCTGTTGATTAGTGATAGCTCAATACGGTTCAGTTAAGGATTTTTAGTGAGATTTGGTGATGTATAGAGACGCTTCAAACACCGCGTCTCTACATTGCTGATACCCAAATCATAACTTTTTATTCTTTTTTTCGGTTAAAGAAACACTGCCAATTCCTTGAAGAATCCCACGACCAACCAAACCTATACCACGTCCAATAACTTGCGTCAGAACAAAAACAACACCACTTCCTAAAAAAGATAATAATGATTGTAGACGAGGGGCGATCGCATCACGAAATTCTATCGCTAGGGTGATAACTAGCGGGATACCAGAAAGTTGAGCTAGCTCTTGTCGACGCGGCGCATAAATAGAAATTGTCGCAATACCGCGAGGTGCAAAAACAAATAGCTCATAGCGGCTTTCAAAAATTGCCTGAGGCTCATTGACATAATTCCTTAGGCGATATCTCCACGACAAATTATTTCTAAAACGTTCGATTTCCCGCGTAGAAATCAATTGGCGATCATAAAAACTTTGTTTAATTTCTTCGACATCCGCTAAAGAGTTGAGCAGCGGTTGTATCACACCATTTGCTATCTGAATTAACAAATTCTCTAGGAGCATTTCTGCGTACTCTTTTGCTTCAGAGCTTCCTGCTGGATATGAGGCATTATCAATTTGCAAATCAGTTTGAAATAACAGATAAGAAAATAACTCCTCAGCAAGAGGAATTTTCTGAAAAATCTCTGTTTGCACAATTGCAGAATTTTGTAGTAGAAAATTGACGATTTCTAAATTGTTATTGCCAACTCTTACCCTAGCAAACTTTCCAAAGAACTCTGTAGTTGCAGCTTCCCAGGCATCAATGAGTAAAGTATTTTTTAATTCCGATAATTGGTTGATTTCTACCCGAGAAGCTCGTATTTCATCTAGGGTATCAGCAACTTTTTGGAGAACTAGATAAAGTAAATCACGTTTTTTGTCTTCACGTAAAATATCAATTTCTAGAGGGGTAGCTGTCAAGTTTTGTAAAGGAAGCTGAAGTTTGGTAATACAAGATGCAAACAATGCCGCTTGCAGCGATCGCGGGCTGAGTAGAGAAGGGGTATTTTGCTTGTTTGGTTCAGATTTGGAAATAGAAGTACTGACTCGGGGATTTGCAGGAGGCTGCAACTGTACAGACGCGAAATTATTTTCTGTAGGAACGTTACGCCAACGTGGTACCTCTCGCCTTTCCAGTGCTGAAGCTAATAATCGATTCAGCAGCCAACGAGCTGCTAGCAATTCTCGTCTTTGCCCAGCTAAAACTGCTCTATCAAGTAAAGGTAACCCGGGGACTTGTAATTGTGCCGTTACTTCTGCCAAGGTAGCGTCAATGTAACCGATTCCTGATAAGCGTAGATGCTTCCGCACTTGAGCGAAAGGCAGTCGAGAAGAAGTGGAAAGGTTTTCAAGAGCATACCCTGTGTCCTCTCTTATCTCCCTACCCCAGCATGAGCCACCTGCTACTATCTCGTGCATAGTGGTGACTAATTCAGAAACAGGCGTACCTTTGGGACAGTAACCATTAACCCCAGCAGATCTTGCTGCTAAAAGCAACCCTTGTTCTTGAACAGAACTTAGAAGCAATAAGGGCAGATTGGGGTACTGGATTTTCAAATGCCGACAAAGTTGTAAACCGAGCTGCTGACTAGAGAGGGAGCGACCATTTCCCAATTCCAAAACAAGTAAGTTCACTTGATTAGGGTCTTCTTGTGCAAGTTTGGCTAAAATTTGCAATGCAGCAGTATCTGTTTGAGCTTCCGAGACCACTTGCAAATCAGGAAATTCTTCCAAAGCCACTCGTAGCCCTAGCCGGAAGATAGGGTCTTGGTCTACTAACAATAGTTTTAGAGGGCGATCGCTCATAATCGGCTTAAAAACGCAGGCTTTTTTTCTTTTGGTAACAAATAACCTTGACAAATTAGCTTTGTTACCTGACTAGGAGTTGTTTCCGTAGACAGATAAATGAACCATAATTGCCATAGGCAGGCATTTACCCTTTGATTCAATGACTTTGAGTATTCGGCACACCTTAGCAGAACACCACATTGAACTACCCCAAATAAGAGAGTTTTCACCAGGGGAGATAGCAGGCTTGGCATTCCGTATTGTTCAGGATATGGAAGTCAAAAGCCTTATGTTTTTTGATATTTGTACCTTAGCAGAAATTTTAGAACTACCCCTAGGGAGTGTTTGCTAGGAAATCAGTGTATTCGCCCACATCACTCAAAGCTTGGTGAATGCGCTGAGCAAGAAAAAACCCTTGAAACGCAACGAAGGCACATGGCTAGCCTTTCAAATTGCCTATCTTCTTGGTCTACAACAAGTTCTTAACCAAGAAAAAAGCCTACAGCGACCTTGGCTAGACCGAGCAATCGTATGGGACACACAAAGAATGAGAGTAGAGAGCGAAATTTCTCCCTCATCTCCCTCATCCTCCTCATCTCCCTCATCTTTGATGCGTCCCCTGCAAGATGCTCAACTGCAAGAGCTACTCAAAACTCTCCGTCCAGGGAAACTCACTGACACACAAGCAGATTCTGGTTTTAAAGGAAATAATTTTCACCTCAGTCTTTTAGAGTGGCTAGAGCTAGAGCATCCAAGGTGTTTGCTGATTTTGGATGGTCTCGATGAACTACCGCCTTATTCTCATTAGAGCAGTTTCAAGCCATCAAAAATTTACTGTCCCAGCAGTCTCATTTTTACATTGCTCAGGCAACAGAAGACACAGCAGCTTGGTCTAAGAATGCACCCCAGAAAGGGCTAATTGAAAGCGCAGAAGGTGAACCGATGATGCCAGAAGATTTGTACGACAATTATGCTGATGATGAAACAGCTGTAGACGAGAAGTATAACTAAATATGGTCATCGGTGATAGGTTGGTGATTGCGATTGCCTCCTCTAGGTGCGCTTTGCGCAATCGCCCAAGGCGGGGCTTTGCTCCGGAGCCTAAGCGCAAAGCGCAGGCGTAGCGTGTCCGGAGGACTCACCCGGAGAAAAGCGCCATCGCCTAATTCCATCAGCACCGCAATTGATCACAACCATCATTTGGTTTCTTGTGAGTTACGGTAACCGTAAAAGTTAATACTGTAGTCAGTAATCCGCACCCCTGTTTGTTCTTCAACTTTGCGGAGAAATTCTTCTGGTAATTCTAAGTGAACATCCAAGATTTGATTTGTATCCAAACAGTTAACATGACTGTGGGAATCACTAATATTGCCGTATAAACGTCCATCACAGCGTTCAATACATTCAATGATGCCCTGACTGGATAACGCTTCTAAATTTTGATAAACAGAAGTATGTCCGATCTCTTTGCCTTGCTGGTTCAGGCGATCATAAATCTCTCTCGCGGAAAGATGCTCTCTTGCGTCCCAAAGCAGTTCCAGAATAAAGCGACGCTGACGACTCACGCGCATACCTAATGCCTGACACTGCTCAAGAGCATCTTCCAGTGAACGAATTGGTTTTGTAGATATCTCTTGCTTTTGCATATTTTATAAGTTTCTTAACTTAGGGGCTAATTTTCCCTTTTGAAAGTTTGTTTGTTATTTTATATATTCAAAGGTTTTGCACCCTGCACGTTCCGCTTTGCCTGTGTTTTTGCTTTTTTGCTTGAGGAAATTACAGGTTGGTTTAAGGGGATGGTTATACTTTTTAACTGCTCGATCACACTCTCTTCTAAAACAAACTCATTACAACTTTAGCTTAAAATGGTTGCCAACGTCTACCTGAAGGCTTTTGTCTTGTCAAGAGCCACGATTTATGATTCATTTACTTTTAGTTAGGAGCAGGCGCACTGGCGGCCCACCACCCGCTACGAATGAAAGAAACGCTTCCCTCTTTCACTCCCTCCCTCTGTTTCTCACTCCTTCCCTCAACAGTGTTTCTTCAGAGCCTTGAGTTATTCCCCCCATGAGTCCCCATTCCACAAGCCTTGAGTGCTTAACTGTGGTTCAAAACATACGTGCCGATTGATTTTGTGATTTGTATGCAGGAAAAGAGTAGTATGAATTGTCGAGGCTATTTTTTGACTCGATGACAATCACCATCGCAATCAATACTGACCACATTAACTCCTTGGATCTGTCCCCTATAGTCACAGAGATTGAAAAACTGCTGCAAGACGGGACGATCGCATCCGAAGAGCAGCAGCTGCGTTTTGATATTGACTATTCCTTGGAACCAGGCGATCCACGGGAACTTTCAGAAATCCCAGAAGTGCGGATGTGGTTCATCCGCCTGGATACTCGGTATCCCTGGTTGCCATTTCTACTAGATTGGAAAGCTGGGGAATTCGCTCGTTATGCAGCTATGCTTGTACCGCACCAGTTCAGTACCAGAGAAGGTATTCAGTATAATCCTGAAGCTTTAGAAATCTTTTTGATGCACAAGCTGTTTGTTTTAAACGACTGGTTACAACAGCAAGGCATTCCCAGTAAATCTCGCCTCCAGTCGATGGCGCAACTTCTGGGCTATGAGTTAGATGATGCCTTATTTGAGATGTTTTGAAAAGGTAACTGGTGAACAAAAGGCGGCGGATGCCCTCATTGGCTCAGAACAAAGAGAAAGTATAGCATTTAATAAAATGTCTTATAAAGCATTTTATTAGATGCTATGGGAATCAAAATTAACTTGTTGTGAGTGTTGAGTGTTAACTGTTAACACTTAACACTCAACGACCATGAAGAGTCATTATGCAATTTGTACATGCACTCTTCTTATCACTTAATACGGCATATAAGTTTTAATGCTGTACTAAAAGCGTATTCTACTGCTTTCGATTTACTCGGTAATGCCGCTTTCCAAATACGATAATCATTATATTCAAGAATCAAATTAGCCATCTCATCAATTTTGGTCTTTTTTAGGACATCGTATTGAGTCGATTCAAAATCTCTCAAGATGCCACCATTTTCCAATACTTCTTGTCCAGCTTTAATAAAGCCATTCAAAACGGCTTTCATGTATTCTCTACCAGCACGTTCTGCAAACACAGGAGATGATTTCAACGCCTGAAATTCTTCTAACAGAAGGTTAGCAATTTTTCTTCCTTCTAGAGTATTCCAATCATAAGGTAGTTGAACATCCAGATATTCATCTTCGACGTATTGATATTTAAGATACTCCTTTATATCTACAGCGACTTGAACTATTTTGTAACCAGCAAACAATTGCTTTAAAGAATTTGCACTTGTATCAATAGATGAGTCAGGGAAAACTTTTTCCTCACCTTCTGGACATTCATAGACAAGATACGTCCAAATTCCTTCTGAATCACCAACATCGGAACTTCCAGCTTGGTAGAAGGTCATTGTTCCATCTTCTTCACAGCGAAAATATGCACTTTCTGCATCTGTTAACGTACAGTGATGCATATTTTTTGAAAAGCGCATAAGCGTTCTAAAAATGCCAGTAATGTGGTGAGGTTGGCTCTCTACTTGGATGTAACGTTTTCCACTGCTCACAAAGCTATGTAATCGAATCGCCATCTGTTTTTCCTTGTAATCTTTCTTCACATTCTTTTTTCAATGCACCAACCTGACAGCAAGAGGGAAGTGAAGGAACACATAACATGGCGTGCTAGATCCAGCTGTAAGCTATTCACACCTAATAATAATGGCAACAAGCAGATGCCATGTAGCCGAGAATCCTCAGCCTGCTGCACTGAGGTCATTAATCTTTGTTCTAACGTAAATTTTTAGTTGCAGCTGATCAGTTTCGTAACAAAGCTTTAAACTCCCTGTTTCTTTGATTTTCAAGAGCTATTGTCAGGTTTTCTATTCAATCACTCAGTGTGACCTTCAAAAATTAGGCTCGAAGTTGCGCCCAAGCTTAACTTTTAACCTATTCTTCATTATGATAAGGCACAACTAATGTGTACTAGGTTACACATAGTTATTCGTTATTTACAAAATTTTACATAAAAGTTTGATTTATATTAGCCTTTAGCAAAAAATCTTTTTTCTAAATTCCTCACCTGTTACATATTTTTAGATATTTAATTTGTATACAGAACCGTTAAGAGGAACCAAAAGTCAAGAGTTGTGAAAATCAATTCGCTCAAATTCCTGACTTTTTGAAGTAGTCGGGAATTTTGTTGTTCAGAAATAATTTAGAATTGCCTGATTCAGATTTTAAATAGCGATCGCCCCCAAGAGACGATCGCGTAGCGCGCCCTATTGCCCAACAGCACTCCGTGCGGTTGCCTCAAAGCGGAGCTTTCAGGAAGCCTGTTCTGGAAGAACAGGCTTGGCAATATACGGGCGTTCGCAAAAGTTTTGCTACAAGTGGTACCGAGGTGAAGCTCAGTAGCGCTTGATTTGTTGTATTTTTTTTAAATTTGTAGCTGGTGCAAAATCCATTCAACAGCTACAGCCAAATCTTTGGCAATGTAATCGGGTTTTGTGTGGTGCTGGTAATCACCAGCCAAAACGCGATCGCCAAACCCTGTTTGCACCAAAATTCCCACACAACCAGCATTGTGTGCCATATCAACATCAGTCGCTTTATCTCCCACCATAAAACTGTGCCTGAGATCCAAATCGTGTTCCCAAGCCGCCGCGACCAACATTCCTGTGTTTGGTTTACGCCAGGTAGACCAGCGAGTGTATGCTGGGTCTTTACCGCCTTCTGGTGGACTGAGGTAGGGACAATAATACAAAGCGTCTAATTTTGCCTCAGCCTCTTGTGCCAACAATTGGCAAAGTCGATCATGTAACGCTTGTACGTGAGTGTCTGGATAATAACCTCTAGCTGGTCCAGATTGATTGGAAACAAGGCAGCAAAAAATACCTTGGTCATTGAGCTGGCGCACGGAAAGTGCAACACCGGGAATTAAATGTAAATCTTCTACCGAGTGAATGTAGCCAGCCTCAACATTTAACACGCCATCGCGGTCAAGGAATACAGCAGGTTTAGCCACCCCAAATTTTCTCCAACACAGTGTTAGGCACGATATCTGCCATTTTCCCCGTGGGGGATTTAATGGCAAGGAATTTATCGCTTCTAGGCAATAACTTCGCTGGGTCTGTTGGACCAAATAAGGCAATGGTATAAGTCTGTACCGCCACACTCAAGTGCATGGGGGCGCTGTCCGTACACAGCATTAAATTTGCCCCAGCAATCATCGCCGCCAACTTGCCAATATCATCAGGAGAAGTGACTTTGATATTGGGTGTGGACTCTTTGAGGCTACGCACAAACTCTTCATCTTCTGGTCCTTGGATAACCACCACAGGCATTTCCGGCTGCTTTTGCTGGATGTCTTGAATAATTTGCTGCCAATTCCTGACAGGGTAAATTTTATCTAGACCTTTGGTCTGGGCTAGCTTGCTAGAACCACCGTGAATCAAAATGTAACCAGTTTCTTTTATTCCCAACCGTTGTTGTTCCACAGTTGCACAGTCAATATCTGGTTTTGGCACATTGATTGCTAACTCTGGACAAGAGGAGTTAATACCCAACCCTTGCAGCAAGTCATGGTACATACTAGCAGCATACTGTTCTGTTCTCAGAGGAACTGGATTGGTGAGAAAAGCACCTCCTTTGCTCCTATAGCCAATTCGTGTGGGGATTCCGGTTAACCAGAGGAAAAGACCCACTAAAGCGCTTTGCCCTAGGGCAATGGCAATATCGTACTCGCGATCGCGTATCGTGCCTACCAAGTTGCCCCAATCTGCCATACTGTTACGGTCTTTGTAGTCAAACCCAATAACCTCATTAACTGACTTACTCACCCGGTAAGCAGCCTTTGAACGGGGTTCCACAACAACATCTACCTGAGCATTGGGGTAATAGCGCTTCAGGTCATCTAGGGTCGGGAAGAAGAGAATTTGGTCGCCAATTCCGCCGGGAACAAGGGCTACTATTCGCATAATATATCTTCACGCTTACTCGCTCATTATTTTAGGGGAAGATAGGGATTGGAAATTAGAGATTGAGGATTAGGGATAGTCAACAGTGAACAGTGAACAGTGAACAGTACCAGCATGGTACTTGATAACTGATAACTGGTAACTGATAACTGATAACTGTCCCCAATCCCCAATCCCCAGTCCCCAGTCCCTAATATCAAACTTGAGGAATTCTGTGCATTTATTAATTCCAGCTGCAGGAACAGGCAGAAGAATGGGAAGTCACCGCAATAAACTCCTGCTTGTGGTAGGCTCCCAGCCTATTATCGCTTGGACTCTTCTTGCCGCTGAAGCAGCAAGTCAAATAAGTTGGATAGGCATTATCTCCCAACCTTATGACTGGGAAGATTTCAAAACCATTCTTGCCTCTCTAAAGCTAACTAAGCCAGTGGAACTGATTCAAGGGGGTTCTACCCGTCAAGAATCGGTTTACAATGGATTGCAGGCGCTGAGCGGCTCCGCAGAGCAAGTGTTAATTCACGATGGAGCCAGATGCCTCGCCACACCAAATTTATTCAACTCTTGTGCTGAAGCTATTCGACATTGTCCTGGTTTAATTGCCGCCGTACCAGTTAAGGATACTATCAAAGTCGTAGATGAAAATCGCATAATTCAAAGCACGCCTGACCGACGGCAATTGTGGGCGGCACAAACTCCTCAAGGATTTGATGTTAAATTATTGAAAAAGTGCCACGCCGAAGGAGTCCGTCAGGGCTGGGAAGTGACTGACGATGCTGCTTTGTTTGAAAAATGCGGCTATAGTGTGCGAATTGTTGAGGGAGAAGAGACGAATCTGAAGTTGACCACTCCACAAGATTTAGCGATCGCTGAATTCATCCTAAAAACTAGACTGGATCAGCACTGAGCTGGGTTATAACAATTCTTGAAGATCCCGAAGGCTCACCTTTGGTATTTTCAGCATAAAACTTGATTTTTTTCAAATATTATGTTAAAGTGCCAAACACTTGTAATTATCCTTCATTCATCATTTTTTATTTATACAAGTGACTAATGAACGGCAGGTGCTTTATGCCGGGAAACCCTTTCACCAGTTGCCTGCGGAGGGAAACCCTCCCGCAGCACTGGTTCACCACCGCACTGCCTCCCAATAACTCATGACTGATGACTGATGAATAATGCCGTGATGAATGCATCGACGAAGATAGAAGCAATTCTGTATTTGAAGGGTAAACCCCTGTCCATAAGTGAAATTGCCGAGTATGCCCTTTGCGATCGCACCACAGTTCAGGAAGGCATCATCGAACTCATTGATGAGTATGCCCGCCGCGATAGCGCCTTAGAAGTCGTAGAAACTTCAGATGGTTATAGTTTGCAACTTAGGTCAGACTTTCATGACTTGGTACAAACTTTGATTCCAGTAGAATTGGGTCTGGGAGCATTGCGGACTTTGGCAGCCATTGCCCTAAATAGTCCAATACTGCAAAGCGACTTGATCAACTTGCGCGGTTCTGGTGCGTATCAACACGTTTCAGAACTCGTCGAACTCGGTTTTGTCAAAAAACGCCGAGATAGTGAGTCTCGCTCGTATTCGTTACAAGTCACGCCTAAATTTCAGCAATATTTCCAAATTGAGCAACTTCCCCAATTATTATCCAATAGCCAAGAGCAAAAACAGCTAGAGCTAGAACTCACAGCACAACCACAACCAGATTGAGTACTGCTGCTCTTCTTGGAATGCTAGTACTCCAGAAAGAGGTAGTGATATGTCTCACCCTTCTACTATGGTTTAGAGTAGAATAAGCAACTCAGCTAAAAAAACAGCCAATGGTGTTTGATCCTAATTTTTTGAATGACTACCCTGAGGAACACCCGAATCAGATCCTGAATGATAGCTTCGAGGAACTTCCTAATCAGTTACTCAAGTATCTACAGCACCAGCCACCTGAAGTCCTAGCCCGCGTCGCCCAGTCTGTCAGCCCCGAAATTAAACAAATTATTTCGCAAAACGTCCAAGGGCTTGTTGGGATGTTACCTTCAGAAAATTTTAACGTGCAAATTACCACAGACCGAGACAATCTTGCTGGTCTTTTAGCATCGGCTATGATGACAGGTTATTTTCTCCGTCAAATGGAACAACGGATGCAGTTAGATCATTTGAGTAACAATCATTAGTTAACAGTCATTAGTCATTTGTCATCAGTCATTAGTTACAAAAGACAAAGAACAAACGACAAAGGACTAATCACTACTTCTGGGGATAAGCCCCTGATTGTACTTTAAATGTTTGAATTTTCCCGTTGCGGTTGACTTCGATTTCCAATATGTCACCTACGGTGCTAGAGTCCACCTGCTTTTGTACTTGAGCAGATGTTTTTACTTGCTTACCGTTAACTTTTTGAATCAAGTCGCCAGGAAGGAGTCCTCCTCGTTGTGCTGGAGAATTTTCCAGGACTCCTGTAATGGCTATGCCAACATCCTGTTTAATGTTGAGATTCTTGTCTTGATTAATCTGCTGTTTCTTACTAGAAGATAAGTCGGACATTTCAACCCCTAAAAACGGGTGTCGCACACGCCCTTTGGTAAAAAGCTCATTAGCAATGCGGGCTGCTGTTTCAATGGGGATGGCAAAACCCAGCCCTTGAGCATCGGCGCGGATAGCAGTGTTAACGCCAATCACCTCGCCTTGGGCGTTTAATAAAGGTCCACCTGAGTTACCCGGATTAATAGCCGCGTCGGTTTGGATAAAGCTGACTCGCTTATCTGGAACACCAACTTGAGCGCTGGTACGGTCTGTCGCGCTGATAATGCCGATTGTCACGGTATTATCTAAACCGAGGGGATTGCCAATAGCGATCGCCCATTGACCTGGTATTAAGTTTTGTGAAGTGCCTAGTTTCACTGTTGGCAGATCATAATCTGAAATTTTTACAACAGCCACATCTGTCACTGAATCAACTCCAACCACCCGACCCTCAAAAGTCCGACCATCTTTGAGAGTGACTTGTACTGTATCTGTATCCGCGACAACATGAGCGTTCGTTAGTATTTGTCCATTTTCACTCAAAATAAATCCAGACCCTGTTCCACGCTCTATCCGTTCTTTGGGGAATGGCTGCTCTTCCTCTCCAAAAAATCGCCGTAAAAGTGGATTTTTCAACGCGTCAGAAATTGGATTAGCCACTTTGCGGGTTGCATTAATTCGCACGACAGCGGGTCCCGTTCTTTGAACAGCAGTGGCAATAAAATTCATATTATCGCCACTAGGAGCTGCAACTTGTCCTCCAACAGGATTTGCAGGTGCAGTTTCTGGGGGCGAAGACACTGTTACAGTTCTTAACTCGCGAAACAAGCGATTTTGTGTCGGGAGATAGCGACTACCCAACAAGCCTGCACCGCCGCCAATAGTCAATATGGATAGATAAATAATCAGTTGCTTTAATGATAATTTCATAAAACTTCGCGGGATGTGGGAAACGAGCGCGTCTTTAGACCTGAGAGGAAAACGACACGAATGACTTTAGTCACCTTGCTCCATTACCGCCTTGGGGCGTTGCCCTGAGCTTGTCGAAGGGTTACTCAATACCGTGTAGTTTTGCAATCTACTTTCGTTCGGGCAATTACGAACTGATACCTTTCACCCCAACGGGAGAGCCAGTTCCCTGGGCGCGGGAAACCCGCCGATGACTGACTGGACTCACCTGTACGCATAATGGTTTTGCACTCGATGTGCCTTCCCAAAAGGGAGTAAAGTTAGCTTCTCCCAAGGGGAGACGCTGAGCCCTGCGGGCACGCTGCGCGAACGCGAACGACAATGTTAACGGTCGGTAACTATATTTAGGACACTGACTTAACCCAATAAATCTGTTTAATCCTAGATTTCTAGAGCTTGGAACTAGCTATGCCTATCGGCACGCTTGCGCGAACGCATCCCAAGGTAGGAACTTTAACACTAGCCGTTAACGTAGTATCCGAAGATACTGAGCCTGGTCAACTACTGTCTAAAACTTAGGCTAGAAGCCCAGTGTCTTTAGACCTGGGTTGTTGACAATCATGACGCTCAAGGTCAGCAATGCAGATGCCTAATTTATAAGTTTAGTCAAGCAAGTCCAAACCTGACATATGAATTGCTCATCAGTCAGTTGTTTAGTTCTTAATTGTGAGTTGTCAAAAAGCACCACTAACCACCTCTCATAACCTGCTGTTGGCATCTAAAATTTAGAATAATTGAGTGCCTCCTTTATATACATGACTTTTTGCTATCGTTTACTTTTTGTCTGTAGCATAGTCACCAGCACCCTTGGGTTAGTATACACAAACCCATACTCCGCAGTGGCACAAACTTCTGTAACTGGTTGCCAGACCCCAGCCCTTGAACGCTTCCAGCGACATAAAGTTGCACCAGGAGAAACTGTGGAGAGTATAGCGCAACGCTACAATCTCACACCAGCTACTATTATCGCCATGAATTCAGCTTTACAAAACCGTAAAATTGCCGTTGGTAGCGAAATTCAAATCCCTCCATATAACGGAATTGTTGTTGAGGTATCGCCTGGTCAAAACTGGCGACAAATAGCAGCAAAATATAAAATTCGTCCTGATGTATTGTTTGACGTGAATGGGTGTCAGAAAAATCCGAGAGTCGTTTTTGTTCCTCAGGGAAATCGCTCACCCAGTCGTCCTATGACTGAATCTCCCACACCTCAGTTCCCTGGTAACTCCTCTACTTCCACTCTCAGTAAATTAGCTGGGTATCCCTTAGCGGAAGTTGCAACTGTGGCTGTAGGCTATGGCTGGCAGACTAATCCTAGCAATGGAGAAGTCTTCTTCCATAGTGGTATGGATTTGTTAGCAGCAAAAGGGACGCCAGTACAAGCGATCGGTGAAGGTACGGTAGCCTTTGCCAACGAGCAAGGAACTTATGGTAAATTGGTCATCATTAATCACAGTGACGGCTTGCAAAGCCGCTACGCCCATCTTGACAGCATTAAAGTCTCCGTTGGTCAACAAGTGAAAAAGGGAGACTTAGTGGGAACTGTGGGTACAACTGGAACACCAACCATCAGCCAATCCCATCTCCATTTTGAAGTGCGTTCTAGCTCATCCTTAGGTTGGACTGCTCAAGACCCTAAAGGGTATCTCCAACGATAAGGTATTGGCGAGTGGAATACTCGCTTTTCCTCATCCCCCTCATCCCCCTCATCTCCCTCACTCCCTCATCACTCAACTCAAAAACGGATCCGTAGATTTAACCAAGTGCATCCCTGCTGCTGCAAATCGCTCAAAAGCTGCATCTGCTGCTTCCGTATAATCCACCACACCGGGAACAACAACAGGAGAAGTGCAATCTTCCAGCAGATAAACTTTTTCTGCTAAATTCGGGTCTACTTGCTGGATTTCTGTTAATAAGTCGTCAATTGTCCAAGCGACACAGTGACTTTTGGCTTGACCTGCAACAATCACACCATCAAATTCCAACAATTGTTGAATCAAGCGTGTGTTCTTTTGTGCAAAGGGACGTTTATCAAAACTTTCCAAAACTTCTGGACGCAAAACAGAATAATTTTCTGTTAAAGGATTATTCCCTTTGATTTCAAATTGCGTTTGACTATGACGAGCAATGCAATGGAAAAATACCGCTTCTTCCACAGCAGAAACCAAAGCATGACCGATACCACCCAACATAGAATGATAAGACCAAACTGTTAGCGGATATTTTCCATCTTGACTGAGCTGCTTAACATAGTGATAAGCGTGCTTTTCTAATAATTCGTAGTCGTAGCCAAGACTGTAAGCAACTCCTGGGTTAACTTTCCAAATCCCTTTTTCAATATCTGCTGGTGTGATGCTAGTAGCAGATGGTGTGGGGTGTTCACCCGCCTGGTTTACCCAAAAAATTGGATGGAAAATTTGCATTACTGTATGGGTATCCATCGTAGGAATAATTTTAGTAATAACTCCTAAATAGCGATAGATAAACTCACACAGCCGGAGATTATCATTTACTGCACCCGTTCCAGATTTTCCACCTACAAATAATTCAAATTCAGGAATGCAAAAGGTGTTTTGCACATCAATTAAAAGTAGGCAAATGCGAGTTTTGTCTTCGGATGCTGGTTCGATGTCATATTTTTTTGCCCATTCTCTTGCTTCTTCTGCACGTTGTTCGTAGGGTACGCGCCACACCTCGCCAACGTTTTGGGCGTTGAAGTGAGGAGGAATTGGTAATTGGGTTTTTGTTGGGGTGTTCATTGTTAAATACGGTTCAGTTAGGGCTAAACGAT
The DNA here is from genome assembly GCF_036697665.2 of Scytonema sp. PRP1. Lineage (NCBI taxonomy): Bacteria > Bacillati > Cyanobacteriota > Cyanophyceae > Nostocales > Scytonemataceae > Scytonema > Scytonema sp. PRP1. The sequence continues at coordinate 235,235 of NZ_JBAHYJ020000087.1, forward strand.
ACGAATTTCCACTGTGTAGAGACGTTGCATGCAACGTCTCTACAAAGGTTGACGGTAGATCAATTATCTTAACTGAACCGTATTGATTCATAGTTAAATCGCAACCTCTACCTATACAGCTTGTAGGAAGAAATTTTGTGACTACAATATTCCGCGTCCTTGCTTGCGGTGCAAAAATGCCGCTATTTGAGTGACAGACTTCAACTTAACAAGCTGCTGACATCGAAAATGGGGACATTGTAGGTAAAACATATCTAAAATAACGTCTGAGTGATTGCGTTTTTCACGGTAAAATCTATTTTCATTCTGGTTGCTGCGTGCAAAAATTTCGCTATGTCAAAAGCACGCCAGCCGTAACCGCACTGGTCAAAGTCAAATAAAGTCGGCTCATTCTGTTCCGTGAAATGAGCATTTCCTGAATGAACATCTCCAACACAAATTCCATAAGCTGGTGCTGACAAAGGCAATTTTAATTCTTCTAACTGCCTTTTTATTTGGTCTACCTGTTTTTGCAGATAGTTAATATCGCTTTCTCGGTGTTGGTATAGAGGTGTAATTGCTTGTATTGACCAATCTAGCAAGTAATCGCTATTCAAAGCAGGGCGAGTAAAATGACTTTTGAACTCGTCTAGTGTCTGGTGAATTTTTGCCAGTGCTTCTCCTAAACGATAGCTTTTTATGCCATCAAGATTTTCATTGACTGCACGTCCTGGTGCATAGGAAAATACAGCCACGTAACGTGTTCCTTCTGGTGCTGCAATTTCTGTTGTCAAACCACCATCGTTTCTGGAAATGGGGTATGCAACTGGCTGTTTTTGCTTCTGTAGAAACGCTAACAGTTCCAGTTCAAAATCAATAAGAGTGCTTATTTCTCCACCCACGTCGATAAACTCGCAGAATATATCTCTCTTGCTCAGTTTCTACCAAATACGTATCGTTGAGTCCTCGTTTGTATAGTTTGCAGCAACGGATATTCCTGATAGGATAGTGGCGTAGTACGGTGTCAATTAAAGCCACACCATCAGGAATAGAATGAATGACATGAATTAATAATTGGCTCATAAAATCATTGGCGCTACTGATAAATTTTGTTACTTATAGCAATTTGAGAATTTGGATTTTGGATTTTTAGAGGAATCATTAGTTATTTTTACTTATTTATCGACTTACCCTCTCCCCCACTCACCCTCTCCCTTTTTTGCTCCTCTTTTTTTCCAAATTCATCACTCAAATTTGCACCAGCTGTGGCACTCTGGGAAACAGAATGTTTTCAAAGTTGATATCTTCGCTACAAAAAATTACCTAACAGGTTATGCAAACCCTGCCTACGCTTACAACTTCTAATACCGCATTTAGTCAACCCACCTTTGACACAACTATCAAGCGGCGCAAAACCCGTCCAGTCAAAGTTGGCGATGTCACCATTGGGGGTGGTTACCCTGTAGTGGTGCAGTCAATGATTAACGAAGACACCTTGGACATTGATGGATCCGTAGCAGCGATTCGTCGTCTTCATGAAATTGGCTGCGAAATTGTCCGCGTTACCGTACCTAGTATGGCCCATGCTAAAGCGTTGGCAGAAATTAAACAAAAATTAATCAAAACCTACCAAGACGTGCCAATTGTTGCGGATGTGCATCATAATGGCATGAAAATCGCTTTGGAAGTCGCGAAACATATAGAGAAAGTACGGATTAACCCAGGGTTATACGTGTTTGAAAAGCCAAACTCTGGGAGAACCGAGTACACTCAAGCGGAATTTGAGGAAATCGGGAAAAAATCCGCGAAACTTTAGCTCCCTTGGTGATTTCCTTGCGCGATCAAGGCAAATCTATGCGAATTGGGGTAAATCACGGTTCCCTTGCCGAAAGGATGCTGTTCACCTACGGCGACACTCCAGAAGGAATGGTAGAATCTGCTTTGGAATTCATTCGCATCTGTGAATCCCTGGACTTCCGTAATATCGTCATCTCCATGAAAGCCTCACGGGTTCCGGTGATGGTAGCGGCTTATCGCCTGATGGCTAAGCGGATGGATGAACTCGGTATGGATTATCCCCTACACTTAGGCGTCACAGAAGCAGGTGATGGGGAGTACGGGCGGATTAAATCCACTGCGGGTATTGCGACTCTTTTAGCTGATGGAATTGGCGATACAATTCGCGTGTCCCTGACGGAACCACCAGAGAAAGAAATTCCCGTATGCTACAGTATTTTGCAAGCTTTGGGATTGCGCAAAACAATGGTGGAGTACGTCGCGTGTCCTTCCTGCGGACGTACATTGTTTAACTTAGAAGAAGTTCTGCACAAAGTCCGCGAAGCTACCAAACATCTAACTGGACTTGATATAGCAGTTATGGGTTGTATTGTCAATGGTCCAGGAGAAATGGCTGATGCCGATTATGGTTACGTTGGAAAAACTCCTGGATATATTTCTCTCTACCGTGGGAGAGAAGAAATTAAAAAAGTTTCAGAAGAAAAAGGAGTAGAAGAGTTGATTAATTTAATTAAGGCAGATGGACGTTGGGTAGATCCATAAAATTTTCGACAAGTTTTGTACCGGCGGTTCCGATATCGCCGGACGACAAAGGCTTTTAATGAAATAAAAAAATAATGCTCAGTCTGTACATTAAAACCCTGTGTTAGATTGGGCATACTGACTATAAAACTTTCCGTAGACGCGCAGCTGTCATTATGGTGATTACAAGAAGTGGGCTTGTTTTGGTGGGTGCTACAGCGGTGACACTGACAACGATCGCAGTCACCAGCCTGGGAATTCACTCGCAAGGACAGGCTTTATTTAAAGAAAGTCCTAAGGATTTAGTAGATGAAGTTTGGCAAATTATTAACCGCCAATATGTAGATGGTACTTTTAATAAGGTAGATTGGCTGGCTGTTCGTAAAGAATACCTAAACAAGTCCTACAGCAACAAACAGGAAGCCTACAAGTCCATACGGGAAATGCTGAAGAAGCTAGATGACCCCTACACCCGGTTTATGGATCCAAATGAGTTCAAAAGTCTGCAAGTGGATACGTCTGGAGAACTTACAGGTATTGGTATCCAGATGGGTCTAGATGAAAAAACGAAAAAGCTAACTGTGATTGCGCCAATTGAGGATACACCCGCCGCCAAAGCTGGACTTTTAGCAAAGGACACTATAACCAAAATCAACGGAAAAAGCACCGAGGGCATGGATACTAATCAGGCAGTATCCTTGATCCGAGGTGAACCAGGAACGACGGTCAACTTGACAATTCTGCGGAACGGTCAAGAAAAAGAATTCAAAATTACAAGAGCAAAGATTGAAATTCATCCAGTCGAGTATTCCCAAAAGCAAACTCCAGCTGGAAGTGTTGGCTACATTCGCTTGAAGCAGTTTAGCGCTAACGCCAGTAAGGAAATGCAACAAGCAGTGAGAAATTTGGAGAATAAGCAGGTTGCTGGTTATGTTCTCGATTTACGGAATAATCCGGGGGGCTTACTCTTCTCTAGCGTGGAAATTGCCCGGATGTGGATGAATAACGGCACAATTGTCTCCACTAAAGACCGTCAAGGAGAAGTGGAACGGGAAACAGCAAACGGACGTGCTTTAACTAATAAGCCGCTCGTGGTGTTGGTGGATAAAGGTTCAGCCAGTGCTAGTGAAATCCTTTCAGGAGCCTTGCAGGACAATAAGCGTGCTGTTTTAATTGGTAGTCAAACCTTTGGCAAAGGCTTGGTGCAATCAGTGCGTCCTCTGGACGATGGCTCAGGATTAGCTGTGACCATTGCCAAATACTTTACTCCCAATAATCGGGATATTAATAAGCATGGGATTGACCCAGATATCAAGGTAGAATTGACAGACGCCCAGCGACAAGCATTGTGGCTCAAAGAACGCGACAAAATCGGCACACTAGCAGATCCCCAATTTGCTAAAGCGGCGGAAGTGTTAGGCAAGGAAATTGCACAAAGAGGCAATAATAGGGCAGAAAAATGAAAAAAGTAGAGGGAAGAAAGAAAACTGAAGACGAAAATTATTCTTCGTTCTTCCTTGTTCTTTCTTCTTTCTTCATACTGGTTGGCATTTACCAGATCTAATCAGTCCCACACGACGGGCGATCGCCTCCCCTTCGGAAGTGAAAGGTCCCCACTGTTCTATAATTTCTGGATTATCATCTCCAGTCGCTTCGTTGCTGGAGACTATTTCGCAATGACCAGCAGTGCGCTTGACAATGTACCAAATTTGTGTATTGCTCATGCTTGTCAGAAAAATTAGGTCAACATAGAAGTTATTTTATTAAGAATCTGTAAATTGTAGTTTAGCTTAGTATGGTGCTAGACTATTGAACAGTCACGACTTACGCAAAAATCGTCAAAAAGCTTAATTTATCCAACCGCCAAGCCTGCCCTCGAGCGAAGCGAAGAGACGCCAAGAACGCCAAGGATTTGTACAGTGTGCGTAAGTCCTAACAGTCTTAATCTGTGAAAATCAGACATATTCAGATTCCCGACTTTTTGAATCAGACATATTCAGATTCCCGACTTTTTGAAGAAGTCAGGAATTTTGTTGTTCATGAATGAATAAGTTCGTAGTGAGGACTTTAGTCCTCTTTACCGACAAAGCAAGGACTGAAGTCCTTACTACAAAGTTTTTATGGACAATTAAGCGAACATTATAGAACTCGCTTGCTCGTTAAATCCCAGAACCATCCAAAAACTCCTCTATTACCTTATTTTCCAAGCGGCAACTTGTATGCTTTTCTGCCAAATATGCCTCATCAGTTAATATATGGGAATTTGGAACGCTAGGTATTTGAAATGCTGGGTTAAGAGAAGAAAATGAAATTTTTTGCTGTGTTTGTTGCAACTGTTGAATTTGTTGTTCAAGTTCCTCAAGCCTGTCTACTAAAGCACGTATCACTTGGGCTTCAGCATCTGGTAAACTTCCGTGTTCTAGTGGGTTGACTCGAACGCCAGCGCGAAAGATAATTCGACCAGGAACGCCAACCACAGTACAGTCGGGTGGCACATCACGCAATACAACTGAGCCAGCACCAATACGGACATTGTTACCAATTTGGATATTGCCCAGCACCTTGGCTCCAGCTCCAACGACAACATTTTCCCCCAAAGTAGGATGGCGCTTACCGCATTCTTTACCTGTACCGCCGAGGGTGACACCTTGATAAATCAGGCTATAGTCTCCGACAATCGCCGTTTCCCCAATCACCACACCCATTCCGTGGTCAATAAAAACACCATACCCAATGGCTGCACCAGGATGGATTTCAATTCCAGTTAAAAATCGAGCGATGTGGGAAATCAGGCGGGGGATAAAGGGAATACGAATGCTATACAGCCAATGAGCTAACCTGTGTAAGAGTAGAGCTTGCAAACCGGGGTAGCAAAACAATACTTCCAACCAGTTACGAGCAGCTGGATCGCGTTCAAAGATGATGCGGAAGTCAGTAATGAGTGTAGATAGCACGCTTCTATTACCCTAGTTTTGCCAATCTAGTCAAACTGCTACACAGAACATGACTAAACTTTTTTAAAGTTTATCATTCAACTAAAGTTTTCTTTAGAGGGTCTGCTTCCCGCTTCATTCAAGGGAGTCGGCTCCTTCTTGTCCACGGGCGTAAATTTGGATGTAGCCCATCCTACTTATCAAAAGTTTAGAAGCTCTGAAGCTTTTAGCCACTTGTCACCGGTTATTTTCAGCAAATTTAACAAATCGTGGACTTGACCTTTGACCTTTTTACAGCCTTGCTAGTAATGACCGCGACTATGGTTTACAAACCATTTTTTTAAGCCTTGGTTTTCGGCATTGAATTAATTTTACAACACAAAGTCAAAAAACTTACTCATAACGTCCTATGCCCATGCATACAAAATCCCAAGCTTTTTCCTTTTGGGTTTCAAGCGATAGGATGATAAGAAAGCAGGGGAAGAAGTTTCCGCTTCTTCCCCTGCACCCTCTGTACTCCCTGTACCATGAACAACTACAGCTTTGTTTGTGGCAATTTCGGAATTGAACTAGCTATTGAATTGGAAAAACACGCCGCCTTTGAGTAATCCCGTGTCGCTCCCATAACTACTGAGGGTGAGCGATCGCAAATCTTTAAAAAACGGCTTACCCAATACTTCCACAAACTTAAGAATTGGTAGTTGACGCTCTAAAATCTCTTGACTCTTTGTCCAGTCGAGATACACGTAACCTTGATTGGGTTGAGGAATAGCAGCGACACCGTCTTGGAAATTGCGACTGTTGATTAAGGAGTTATTTTTAGCTGTCAAAGCTTGATCAATTGCCTCAACAGAGGATGCGAAAATCTCGTAATTTCCCAGATCAGCACGCGCCCCTAGAACCTTTGCTTGGATTGCGAATGATTCTCGCTCTTTTACTTGATCAGATTTATTCACAGCAGCGCTTAACTGTGTCCAAGTGGAGATTTTTTGTTCGTCTACAGTGAAGGAATTCAGGGAAAGCCCTTTTGATGAGGCGAGTTCATCCAAATGGGAAATTCCTGCTGGTGTAGCGTCAGATTTTTCCGCTACAAAAATCCAATCAGGAGTTGTTTGCTCTTGACGAGGTAACAATCCTATGGCGTATTCTCCTTGCACCCAGTTGAAAATATCCTCTTTCCAGTTGATACCCCATTGTTTTTGTACATCTGCCAAAGGTGGTAATAATCTAGAAATAACATCTTCTGGGGAAGCGGATAGGACGGCTGTCACTTGTTGCCAGAGTTGGGCTAAATCACTGTCACCCAAACCGTTCAAATTAGCTCCCGCAACTGCCAAACTTGCTGCAGCAGGGATATACTCCAATGCACCCACAGGTTTAGAGAGTTGTGCAGATGGAGGTGAAGTTTCTTCCTTTGCCAGGAAAGCAGTTTCAGCTAGCAATCCTTTGGAGTTGGATACCAAAGAAATAATTTGGTTGTCATAAACTTGAGCCTCGGGTTTTAACCCTTGCCATTTTGCCACTGTGGGGAGATTCAGAAAAGCAACAGCCAGTGCTTCTTTGGGCAGTTGTTTCCTGGCTTGTTGGTATTTGCTGGAGCTGGTCAAATTGAGTTCCGCAGCCTGTACGTTATTAATAGCCTCTCGCAGCACTTTTGGATCGTTGGCAAACAAGACAAAGCTATTGCCTACAGCAGCACCAGCAAGAGGATTTTGGTTTTTGACTTTTTCCTTCTCAAGGGGAGTGGCTTCGGTTGGAGGGATTTGATTGTCATAGATCAGCTTCACGCCTTCGTACTGTTCAGTCGCTAAATTTGCCCCAGCCAATGCCCGTTTGGAAAACAGCACCTCGACAAATTCGCGGCTTTTCTCCGGTTGAGTGGTTGCGATCGCCATAAGATATCCTGGCTGTTGCCCGTTGTCAGAGTCACGGTCAATGTCTAAGGTGGTCACAGCCAGTGTTATTTCATTTCCTAGCCAAGGTTTAATATCCTCTTGGTAATCTATACCCGTATTAGCCAGTAAATTTGTTTTTAATTTTGACAGTTCCCCATCACGCTCAAACGCCTGTAAGCGTTCTGGATTCACTAGCATTGACACCATCACTGGTGCTTGTTTGGACACGAAGATAGCAGCGTCTGACTGTTCAGTAGAGGTGCGAGTCAGCGGAGTTTTGGTATAAAAGCCGTTACAACCAGTGATACCAATCAACAGCAGCATAATGGTACCAGCTGCTAGAACTCTGAACAAGGAGCGTTGTGTCATAATTTTTACACATACTACTAGGGGCGCAAACACAAATAATCAACCACCATTAGAAATATCGAAGGCAGTTCTGTTACTAGAAATTAGTTTAGTACTGAAACTTCCGCAGAAACCTATCAAAAATGAGGTTATCTCCTACCTCTATCAAGGGATTGATACACCTATCAACCCCAAAGAACGAAGATTTCTGCCAACATAAGTAGTATAGAATTTTTATTAAAACTTCATGGCAGGTAAACCTTCACAACCATTGATCACCCAAATTAGCGTAGAGGAACTAGCGCAACGCTTATCTTCAAAAGATTCACTTCAGCTAGTAGACGTGCGCGAACCACAAGAAGTGAGTATTGCCCACATTGACGGCTTTGTCAATCTTCCGCTGAGTCAGTTTCCTGATTGGGCAGATCAAGTCAACACCCGATTAAATCCTGAGGCTGAAACCCTTGTGCTGTGTCATCATGGCATTCGTTCTGCCCAAATGTGTCAGTGGTTAATCGTTCAAGGGTTTACAAATGTGAAAAACATTGCGGGCGGAATTGATGCCTACTCAACGTTGGTTGATCCTTCAATTCCCCAGTATTAGCTCCTGTTTTGCACTTCTTCGACATGATCTCAGAGACTAACGATTCCAAATTGCCTTTGCTATCCTTAGGAACACAAATTCATTAATTTCCAATTTTTGGGTAGAGGTACGGCAGTGCCGTGCCCCTACAGAGATTCTGAATTTTGCTTTTTTATTTAATGCACATCCCTTAGCACAAGCTAAGATAGCTTTAAGTATTAATAGCTATCAGCAAATTAGTAACTTGAAATACAGCGATTTCAAGAAGCTTATGGAAGTATGCATAAGTAGGGGGCTATTTTACTTAAAATGCAAAAGCATTTCCAGCAGAGTTATGCTGTAGTTAAGGAAACTTTTTTCTCTTGGCAGTACTGAATCTTTACTGTTAACTTACTTCTTTTTACTTATTCCTGTAGAAGCCAACAGTTTGCTATCTTGACTTTACTATTATTAATCTTTTTTGGAGTTGTCTCCATAAATTTTTTCATACTTTACTTAAAATTCGGCTTCAGTGCAAAATAGCTTATGCAAGTCCACCTAACAAATCGTCAACAGCATATACTTTCAGCAACGATACGTCATTATATAGCCACAGCAGAACCTGTTGGTTCTAAAACTCTTGTTGATGAGTACAACCTTGGTGTGAGTTCAGCAACAATCCGCAATGTCATGGGCGTGTTGGAAAAAGCTGGGTTACTGTACCAACCTCACACCTCTGCTGGACGCGTACCTTCTGACTCTGGCTACCGGATTTATGTTGACCAGCTGATTACACCTTCTGAAACTTTAGCACGAGAGGTAGAACTGTCACTGCAAAAGCGGCTCAAGTGGGAAGATTGGAGTTTGGAAGCTCTACTGCAAGGAGCGGCGCATATTTTAGCAACCCTAAGTGGTTGCATTACGTTAATTACCATGCCGCAAACCGCGACAGCAGTGTTGAGACATTTACAACTGGTGCAAATAGAAACAGGACGGGTGATGCTGATTGTGGTAACGGATGGATATGAGACACATTCAGCATTAATGGATTTACCGCAAGCTTCGGAGGATATACAACCAGATGCAGAGGTCATCGACCGCGAGTTACAGATCGTCTCTAACTTTTTGAATAGCCACCTGCGCGGACGAAGCATAACTGAATTAGCCAGCCTGAAATGGAGCCAATTAGACCGGGAGTTTCAAATATATGGCGAATTCTTGAAAAAATCAATCGCAGAGTTCGCCCATCGCACTCTCGCTCCATCTGGGACACAAATTATGGTTCGCGGTGTTGCCGAGGTTTTGCGCCAGCCAGAGTTTTCGGAATTACAGCAAGTGCAAATGCTGATCCACCTGTTGGAAGAAGAACAAGACCAACTGTGGCGATTAATATTTGAACAGCAGCCGGAGACTGAGGAAGTGGGTAAACCACGAGTTACTGTTCGTATTGGCTCAGAAAACCCTCTAGAACCTATACGCACTTGCTCGTTGATTTCTTCCACCTACCGCCGGGGTTCCGTAGCAGTAGGTAGCGTGGGAGTTTTGGGACCAACGCGCCTAGATTATGAAGGTGCGATCGCAGTGGTGGCTGCTGCTGCTGATTATCTATCGGAAGCTTTCAGTTATTTCAATCCCTAGTAGGGATTTATCAGTTTGGGCGCTCTCAAACCGATAAAAAGCATATAAACAGCGCGACTTGTGGCAGTACAATTCAGGATTGGTTAGAACTAGCTTAAATCATGGTCAGAAAAATTGCCTTTGGGGCGCTGTGGCTAGGATTTATTGCCTATGCCTTTTTCTTTGCCCCTCCAAATCAGCCCGATACATTCGAGTTGATTAAAAATCTTTCCACGGGTCGTTGGCAAGGAATTAACCCCTTAGTCGTGGCACTCTTCAACATTATGGGCATCTGGCCTATGATTTACAGCTGCCTCATATTTATTGATGGTAGAGGGCAAAAAATTCCTGCTTGGCTGTTTGCTTCAGCTTCTTTTGGAGTTGGGGCGTTTACCCTACTGCCTTACTTAGCCTTGCGGGAACCAAATCCAAAATTCCCTGGTAGAAAGAATGCTTTTCTAGCGATACTAGATTCTCGCCTGACAGGTATTGCCTTGGCTGTCGGAACGGCTATCCTAGTCGCCTATGGTATAGGGCAAGGAGATTGGGGAGATTTTGTTCACCAGTGGCAAACAAGCCGCTTTATTCATGTGATGAGCTTAGATTTTTGCCTGCTTTGCCTATTGTTTCCAGCTTTGTTAGGAGATGATATGGCGCGGCGGGATATGAATAATCCTCAGTTGTTCTGGTTGATCTCATTCATACCGCTATTTGGTCCGTTGATGTATTTATGTATGCGTCCACCTTTAAAAGAAGCGGGTGAACAGATGATATCAAATCAGCAACAACCAGTGGGAAATTAAGATTATGAATAGAAAAATTGCTCTTTGGTTATTGTGGGTTGGATTTATAGCGTATCTATTATTTTTGGCTCCTCCACTCCACTTAGAGGAAACTCTTGAACTGCTCAAAAATATCTTCACTCTCAATTGGGTAGATGTAAATCCAGTTGTCCTCTCTTTATTCTCCCTGATTGGTATGTGCCTGTTCATTTATTATGGTGTTCTGTTTTTTGATGGTAGGATGCAGTGGATTCCTTTCTGGCCCTTTGCTATAGCGTCATTCGCTTCGGGTACGCTTGGTCTTATACCTTATTTGGCTTTGAGGGAACCGAATCAACAATTTTCGGGACGAAAGGATGCTTTTTTGCAGCTGTTGGATTCTCGGTTTTTTGGTATTGCCCTCAGTTTAAGCACCCTTGGTTTGCTGATTTATGCTTTTCTGGGAGATTGGGTAGGGTTTTGGCAGCAGTTTCAGGGCGATCGCTTTATTAATGGCATGAGTTTGGCATTTTGCTTGTTTTGCTTACTCTTCCCAACTGTCCTTGGTGATGATATGGCGCGACGGCGTTGGAATAATCCCCAGGTGTTTTGGGTAACAGCACTTGTTCCACTCTTCGGTCCACTTGTGTATCTTTGCCTACGTCCACCGATACAGGAGAATGTTGCTCAACAAACACCGACATCTTTTAGCAGCAGTAGGGTGCGATAGGACGCCAGTTTGTAGGATATATCGATTTCAGTCTAATCCTTTTGAGAGGGACGCTATACGGAAAGTTTCCGCATATTGCCCCTCAATGAGGGTGCTATGTAGAAAAATTCCATATAATAATCAGCGATCGCCCCTAACTGCTCAATGGAGGCGTAGTTGCGAGCTTGTCTGTGGAGCGATCGCTCCGAACCATAAGCCCTAACGATTAATCTCTTCAAAGAAGCCACCACATGAAGTGATGAAATCGCTATAATTAAAGATTTTGAATGGTTGGATTTATATGATGTACAATAGTATTTAGAGGGGCGAACGTCGGCTTCATGCCGTGTGTCCGAGTAGTGATCCTACTTAGACCTAGCCCCTTTTAGCTTTTTAATAGATAATGGGTTGCGATCGCCATACCACTCCCCATAAGGCTTGTTGCGCTTATCGTCCAAGTCCATAATGAGTCTATATTTCTTGGCAAGGGGCAGAAAAAACTGGTCATCTTCGCGTTCATAGCATCGCTGTACAGCCCACAGGTAATAGTCGATGATCTGTAAACCAGCAACCTCAGATGGATAAGTAGGCTCAATGATGATAGAGCTATTTGAACTTATTTTCCATTGAGACTCAAAGTTTTTTTGAGCTTGATTAGACATCTCCGAAATATAAGCTTTTTGTGTTAAAAGAATATTAAATGAGCTTTTTGTCACGCAAACATGACTAATATAGTAGGACACATCGACAAAAATCCGGATGAAGCACAGCGCTTAATTGGTCTCAAGTATGAGCAATTACAGCAACTCATCCAGAATGCGCAATCACTTCATAATCAAAAGTTAGCCAAGCAAGAAGAAGAAAAAACTAGAATCATCAAAGCAGGAGGAGGACGTAAAGTAAAGCTATCGGCAAAAGAGCAGATACTGTTAACATTAATATACCTGCGACATTTAACGACATTTCAATTATTAGGTATCCAGTTTGGAGTGAGCGAGACAACTGCGAATGATACATTTAACTACTGGTTTCCGTTGTTAAGGGAATTGTTACCTTCAAGCTTGTTAGAACAGGTAAAAAAAACTCGAGCGACTACGAAATTGTTAAAGAGTTGTTAACAGAGTTTGAATTAATAGTAGATAGCTGTGAACAGTTACGGGAGCGTCCTCAAGACTATCAACAGCAAAAAAAATATTATTCAGGAAAAAAGAAAAATCATACTTTAAAGGCTAATAGTTTTACCTCAGGGGGCAGATATAGTAGATTGTACTGCCGGAGCGCCAGGTCCAAAAAGTGATATCAACTTATTTAGGGAGCAAAAAAAAGGCTTTGCTAACAAACAGAAATTTAGTGGCGACAAAGCGTACATCGGAGAACCATCAATTCAAACTCCACAGAAGAAATCAAAAAACCAAGAATTAACCCCTGAACAAAAACAAAAAAATAAAGAATTATCAAGTGAACGGATATTCGTTGAACACGTTATACGCTTGGTTAAGATATTTCGAGTTGCTCAAGAAAGATTTCGCTTAAATACCCACAAATATGAACAAATTATTTTGACAATTTGTGGGCTCGTAAGATTAAGGATTGGAACTTTGATATTACCGACAAAAAATCAAGAAACAAAGCTAGTATAAAAAGACATTTTTTTCCGAATTATTAACAGGAAACGTATGTAAGACCTATTTTACCGTAGAAATTGGCTAACTTTGCATTCATGCGATCGCTTGATGCAACTAAGTCATAGATACCTTTTCGTAGTTTTCGGAGATGT
>NZ_JBAHYJ020000019.1:0-65178 GCF_036697665.2 Scytonema sp. PRP1
CATTCACTTTAATTTTGAAGCGAGCTATCGAAAATCCAAATGTGTATCCGCTTACGCTCAAAATCGACCCAGGCTCAAAGTTTACTGGCATTGCACTGGTTACAAACCGTGGAGATGTCATCTGGGGGATGGAGTTACAGCATCGCGGTCAACAAATTAAGGATAGTTTGGAACATCGTAGAGCGGTGCGTAGAGGACGGAGAAACCGAAACACTCGTTATCGCGAAGCTAGATTCTTCAATCGTAAACGTCCCAACGGTTGGTTAGCACCATCTTTGAGACACCGTGTCTTAACAACTAAAACCTGGGTAAAACGACTTCAAAAGTTTACTCCCATTGACTCAATTGTTCAGGAATTGGTAAAATTCGACACGCAAGCTATTCAAAATCCAGAAATTTCTGGAACCCAATACCAGCAAGGCACTTTGCATGGTTATGAGTGCCGTGAGTATTTGTTAGAGAAATGGAATCGTCAATGTGCTTACTGCCCAGTCAAGGACGTTCCGCTCGAAATTGAACACATCCAACCAAAATCAAAAGGTGGTTCAGACCGCATATCCAATCTTTGCTTAGCTTGCCACAAGTGTAATCAGCGCAAAGGAAACAAAAATATCAAAGATTTTCTCAAAGGTAAGCCAGATGTCCTAAACCGAGTATTGCGACAAGCTTCATCGCCGTTAAAAGATGCCGCATCGGTCAATTCTACGAGGTGGGCGTTGTTCAATGCGTTTAAGTCTTTTGGTTTGCCTATAAAGACTGGTACTAGTGGTCAAACTAAGTTCAATCGAATTCGGTTTGGTTTACCAAAAGCACACTGGATTGATGCGGCTTGTGTCGGCTCTTTTGAAATCGTCAAATTGATTACTACAAAGATTCTACGAGTTAAGGCAACTGGTTTTGGTGGTAGACAACGATGTCAGACAGACAAGTTTGGTTATCCACAAAAACATCGTCCACTTCGTCCAATTTTAGGATTTTGTACTGGCGACATCGTTCGTGCCTCGGTTCCCAAAGGTAAATATGCTGGGACTTTTACAGCGCGAGTCTGCCCAATGTCGCATGGTTACGGAGAGTTTGTTATCGACAAAAAACGAAGGTCAATCAAATTGGAGTACTTAACACCTGTTCATCGGAAGGATGGTTACGACTATGCGTAAACCTCTACAAAATGATCACAAATGTACAGATATGTCTAGCAATAAAGTTACAGTTTCTAGCCCCAAAGCGATGCGCGTAGGAGTACTAGGCTTTGGTGGACTGGGGCAAGCTGCTGCCAAAGTACTCGCCCCAAAACGTGAAATGATTTTAGTGGCAGCGGCAGACAAGCAAGGCTATATCTACGCCGCTGATGGTTTAAATGCTCAAGAATGTATTACAACTTACCAATCTCAAGGTTCGGTGGGTTATTTAGAACCCTTGGGGACTTTAACCAATCGCAGTATTGAGGATTTAATCGAAAAATCTCATCCTGTAGATGGTTATTTTCTGGCTTTACCCAACCTACCGAATAATTTCATTCCCTCTGTAGCTCAGCAGTTTATCAAATCTGGATGGCGTGGGGTATTGGTAGATGCAATTAAGCGCACCAGCGCCGTGGAACAACTGCTGGCGATGAAAGAAGAACTGCAAGCAGCAGGAATTACCTACATGACAGGATGTGGGGCAACACCAGGACTGTTAACAGCAGCAGCAGCCTTAGCAGCACAAAGCTACGCCGAAATTCACCGAGTGGAAATTACTTTTGGAGTGGGAATTGCTAATTGGGAAGCTTACCGCGCCACCATCCGCGAAGATATTGCCCATATGCCAGGGTATACCGTGGAAACTGCTAGGGCAATGACGGATGAGGAAGTAGAAGCACTTCTGGATAAAACCAATGGCGTGCTGAGGTTAGAGAATATGGAACACGCCGATGATGTGATGCTAGAGTTGGCGGGAATTGTGGGACGCGATCGCGTCACTGTTGGTGGCATAGTTGATACCCGTAATTCCAAAAAGCCCATCAGCACCAACGTTAAAATTACTGGTCGTACCTTTGAAGGTAAAATTTCTACCCATACCTTTACTTTAGGTGATGAAACCAGCATGGCAGCCAACGTCTGTGGTCCTGCCTTTGGCTATCTCAAAGCTGGTATTGCATTGCACCAGCGCGGTATTTACGGTTTATTCACCGCTGCTGAAATCATGCCCCAATTTGTCAAGTAGCTATTAGCTACCCGCTTGAGTATTCAATTATTTATCTTTTGTAGGCTGGGTTGAGGAACAAAACCCAGCTTATTTATTGCCTTTCACACGTTACAGCCACAAATTCTAACGACCGGTTGTAATAGATAAATATTGTACCTTATCATATTTTTGATAATTATTATCACTGAATAAAGAAAAATTTAACCCTTATAAAAAATAGAAATTTTTATTAACAATAATATCCCTTATAGGGGGATTGTTCGGTATCAAAAAACTTGCGTTTAATAATGATGTAATAACTCAATTAAGGAAATTGAGATGCTTATTCGCAATTTTAAAAAATTGCTCTTGGCGGGTGCAATTCTACCATTGCTTTTGCAACCAGCTTCAGCACACGTTGTCTGGTTTGATTATCAAAATGGAGAATACAATCTATTGTATGGTCATCCAGAAGAAGGACCACTACCTTATTCTCCAGCAAAACTTAAGGAAGCCACAGCTTATGATGCAACAAGACAGATAGTGCCATTTACTATTAATCAGAAACAAGATGGACTTTCTCTGACTCCTGACGGCGAAATAGCAGCGTTAACTGCATTTTTTGATAATGGCTATTATGCCAGAATATCCGAAAATCAATCTCGCAATATTTCAGAAGCAGAAATTAGCCAATACCAAAATGTAAGTCATAATCTGAAGTACACCAAAGCTCTTTATGATTGGTCTGACACTCTAGCGCAACCCTTCAACCAGCCGCTGGAAATTATACCTTTGGAAAATCCCTTTTCAGTTCAGGATGGAGACAACCTGGAAGTTCAAGTATACTATCAAGGACAACCACTTTCAGATGTGATAGTAGAATACTTGGGTGAAGAAGTCTCTAAAGATAACAACGGCAACTTTTCCATCCCCATTGGTGTTGGAGGGTTGCAACAAATTGAAACCAGCTACTCGTTTTTGTCAGATGGAAATGTGAGAATTTCTTACGAAAGTAGCTTTACAGCCCAAAAAATCTCTGTTTTTGAACCATCGGCATTACTTGGTCTTGGTGTAGTTGGATTGCTGGCATTACGTAAGAAAAAGAATTTAACTTAACAGTTGAATTGAAATAAAGAATTTAGCTTAACACCCAATTTGTCATTTTGAATTTTGGATGATTTTTGTGCAAGCCCTAAGTAAGCCAACTTTATTCATCAGCATCTCTTCGCTATACAATACCCAATTCTGCTAGAGTGCTGTTGGATGGTTGGAACAAGGACAAAAAGGGACGAGAGCGCTATGATGCTGTCATGAACGCTCCCCAAGAATCTCTTTTTCAAGTAGAGGAATTACCTGAAAAATATTCAATAATGGGTCTTTTGTTGCCTCAGACTATGGCTGCATCTGGTTCTAATACAATTCAGTTAAAAGAGCCATCAAAGTCGTTGGGGTCTATGTCAAGAGGAAATAAAAAAATTTCCTGATTTGTGAGCAATCCCTCATGATAAAGCTTAATTGCCTTCTTCAAGGTACAAAATTTGATTGGAACCCATCTGCCGTTGGAGAAAAAGTAGACAACAACTCGGGTTGCTGTGTACTCTTCCAACGGGAGTGGAATTTGCCAGGGTGAGAACACAATATAAAACTTATTGATTATGTACTAATAGTTTGCGGTTGCACAAAGGTATAGCAACTGTCGCAAGTAAGACTTTTTATGGTTTATCTCAACTGTATTGGAGCAGGTCCTGAGGATTCTCGCACAACGAGTTTTGTCTGAAGAACCTTAGAAGTGATTAGATCCGCGTCGCCAAGAAGCAGTTCAGCTGCGATCGCCCCTTTGTGAATGAGCGGTTGCTGGATTGTCATTTGAGCTGCATCACTCTCTAGGGTAGGCACGATCTGTTAATCTGAATCGATTCAGAAATCCGATCATCTAAGAATTTCTCATGAGAACTTTCCAACAGGGGCGCTGGATTGGGGTGGCGATCGCATTTTACGCCTTTATCGCCATTGGCATTGCGGAGGGAGGTCTGGGAGTACTGCTGCCGTCAATTGTGTC
This sequence comes from Scytonema sp. PRP1, assembly GCF_036697665.2. Classification (NCBI taxonomy): domain Bacteria; kingdom Bacillati; phylum Cyanobacteriota; class Cyanophyceae; order Nostocales; family Scytonemataceae; genus Scytonema; species Scytonema sp. PRP1. The sequence continues at coordinate 4,226 of NZ_JBAHYJ020000019.1, forward strand.
CACTTATCACCTCACACCTGCAACCGTTACGCTCTTATTTATTAGCCAAATCACAGGCTATGTCGTCGCAGCATTAACTAGTAGCGTGATTAGCAGCCGATTAGGACTTGCCCGAATGCTGTTGTTTGCCTCTGTCACACTTACCAGTGCGCTGTTGACCTACGCGCTCACCGCTTACTGGTTTGTCATGGTTGCCGGTGGAACACTGCTGGGTCTTGGAATCGGACTCATTGATGCTGGTATTAACACTTACATTGTTAACGATCAACGTAATGCCCATCTGATTGGTGTGTTGCATGCCTTCTATGGAATTGGTGCATTACTCGGACCTACTTTTGCCACCACGCTTCTTTTGCTAGGACTTAGCTGGCGGCTCATCTACCTGGTGTTTGCTGGAGTTGTAGGACTGCTGGTTGTAGGAGTTCTTTGGACTGTTGTATATCACTACAGCCCAATGACCGTGCGAGTGAAAGCATCCGATACCAATGCTTGGGCAAACCTACGTTCAGCCCTTAGAAGACCCGTAGTCCTTCTAACAGGGCTGTTGCTGCTAGTCTACGTGGGTACGGAAGCATCTTTAGGCAACTGGGCTTACACAGTTCAGCATATTGGTCGTGGCACACCGGAGGTAGTTGCAGGTTACAGCGTCAGTGCTTACTGGCTAGGGTTGACAATTGGGCGCTTCAGCCTTGGGTTCTTCATGCAACGACTTGGTGCAGTTCGCACACTTGATATTTCCCTGGCATTGCTAGTAGGCGGTTTAGTGATGTGGTGGTTATTACCAAATCAATTGTTGAGCTTGCCTTGGATTGGTTTTGCTTTGGCAGCCATCTTTCCGGCAACAATCTGGTTAGTGCCACAGCGCGTACCCACTTCGCTTGTGCCAGCAACAATTGGGTTTGTCACGAGCGTTGCCAGTTTGGGTGCAGCCACTATACCAACTGCAGCTGGCTGGGTGGCGGCTCGTGCTGGTTTAGAAAGTATTCCAGCGCTGATGATACCAATAGCAGTTGTTATGGCTGCCCTGCATCGGTGGTTGGTGCGGCATACTTTGGAATCCGGAAAAACGTGATTCCGCAATGTATTTATTAAATGTATTTCTTATAAGGTTATCTTCACGACGGCTTTATGAAAGTTTTACAATTTTTTACCCATTAGGACTGACCAATAAATAATATTAAGAAAAGTGTTCATTTACGTTTTGTTAATTACTCTTTTTTAACCGTATACCACTAATCAGCATTCCAATTATCCATTACTACAAAGACACAGAACATAGATCATTATGAATAGACGCAAAATTTTTAGCCAATTATCTAGCTTAGATCAATCAGTACTTCCAGGAGATTTTATCCTAGTCATTCTTAGCATCTTAGTGGTGCTAGTAGCTACACTTTCTCCCTTTAATTTTTCCTTTCCAGATACTTTTTCACTACCAGAACTTGTTGCCAGTTTTGACAACTCGAGTTTTTTTAAAGACCAGGTAAACAATATTTTGTTGTTTGCGCCTTTAGGTTTCGGTTTTGCCAGTCTCTTACAGAGAATAAGGATGAAACCGACAATTCAATTTTTAGCAGTTATACTTGTGAGTGCAGGCTTATCATTCACAGTTGAAGCATTGCAAGTGTTTCTGCCTTCAAGAACACCTACTCCTGCCGATATTTTTAACAATACGATAGGTGGATTGGTAGGTTTAATCTGCTTTTATGTATGGAACTCACAAAGCTTTATATATACATTAATACATAGAGAAAATAGTAGAGCTAGCAACTCTATCAAAAAATTAACATTATTTTTTCTTGGATACATACTTATATCATTTCTGATTTCAATAGCCTGGCAACATACCACTAATTTGAGCAATTGGTCTTTGAACTATCCACTTTTGATAGGTAATGAGCAAACAGGTGATAGACCTTGGCAGGGATATGTTTCAGAAGTTTCTATTGCTGATAGAGCAATTTCTAAAAATGAAGTTTCACAAGTATTTAATCAGCAAAATGAATCGAAAACTATCGGGAAGTCTTTGCTAGCTTCCTATCAATTAACTGGTAAGAGAAGTTATCAAGATCGTACTGGTCAACTTCCCGAACTACTATCAATAGGACAGTCACCAGACAAAGATGAAAAAGGTGTTGCTTTGAGTTCTAACCATTGGTTAAAAACAAGAGAGCCTGTGACCTTCTTAAGTGAAAGGATACGTGAAACTTCTCAGTTTACAATAATCACTACCGTTGCTACTGCTGATACAGATCAGATTGGACCTGCACGCATAATCTCACTTTCAAGTGATTCTCTTCATCGCAATTTTACACTAGGACAGCAAGGATCTGACCTAGATTTGCGAATACGAACACCAATGACTGGAGCAAACGGGGCAGACACAAAATTAAGTATTCCTGGTATTTTTGCTGATACTAACCCCCACCAGATAGTCATTACTTATTCTGGGGCGACTATCCAAGTTTACGTAGATAAATCACAAAATGCCTATTCTTTGAATCTGCTGGAATTGGTTCCCAAAGACCAGAAAATTTTTTACTATGCACTCACTTTTATCCCTCTAGGGCTTTGCTTAGCGCTTTTAACAACCCTCGCCAAAAGAAAGTTAAGTTTTAACAGGTTATTGCTTGCTAGCGGAATATTATTACCTTCCCTGATACTAGAAAGTATTTTGGTAAATGATAGCGGCAAAAGTCTCAGCCTGAAAAGCCTGTTACTTGGTATATTATTTACAGCCGGGACGACACTAATTTTAAGATGGCGGGCTTCGATGGTGCTGAGAAAAGCAGCCCTAAACAGGTTATAAAGTCGAGTTTAAAGATGTCTGATTGTTGGGCGCACTGCGCGATTGCGCAAAGCGCAGTGCGCCTTGGGCGATCGCCCAACACAAACAATAGACTTCCTGCATTCATTCCAAAAAAAAAGAATAATTAACCACAGATGGACAATAAATAAAAGTTTTTCCTCTGTCTTCCCCCCTCTTGAGGGGGGAATGAGGGGGGTGGACACAGATGGAATCAAAGAGATGGAATCTTGTCTAATGATATTTATGGACTTTCTGAAGAGAAAATTTCCATTGTGTTCTCCTCTACTAGAGATTCCGGTGTTTGAATTATAAATGGCAACTCAGCTCCTGTAAGACCCCGTTTGATACGTTCTGGTGTTTCTGAAAAAACCACAAATAGAGGATGTATTGTATTAGTTCCCTCACTTAATATATGTGTATATCGTGGAGACATAAGCCACGCATAGTCTTTGTCTAGCCAAACCTGTGTTTGTCGCCAACGTCCCAAAAAGTCAGAAAAATCTTCATGGGGACGATGAATAAAAATGAGAATTTCGGGTGATGTTTTGATTTTCCACTCTGGACCACACATCAAAATTGCCAAATCACAGGGTAAGCGAGTTGCTTCTGCTGCTGTAGTGACGTTACCACGAAGACGGGCTATTGGAAGTGGAATAGTGATCACGCTTTCATCTGGACGGTGCAAACTAGGGATCATTTCCAGGTAGGGAAGATGCTGCTTCAAGAGAGCGATCGCCGCCATTTGATTGCTGTACTCTGCTAAGCAAGCTTCGTAATGCGATTTTTGCACAGGCATAGATAAAAAAATTCAAAATTCAAAATTCAAAATTATCGGATTGATATAGTCTTTATAAAAGTTAAAAATTATGAAGTCTGATTTTTTTTATTCATCATTCATAATTTTTCTTTGGCTATCCCAAGGTATCGAAGACCTTGAACATAGGCAGGTACATCGACAGTAAAATTGTACCTACCATCCCCCCCAAAACCACAATCATTACTGGTTCCAAAATGCTAGTTAGTGCTTTGACTGTCTGTTCGACTTCATCTTCATAAAAATCGGCAATTTTCATCAACATACTATCTAATTCACCAGTTTCCTCGCCGATACTAATCATCTGAATCGCCATAGAAGGAAAAACTTTTTCTTTTTGCAAGGCAAGGCTAATCATACCTCCTTGTTGAATTTCTGCACGCGCTGCATCAATGGCGTTGGCAATCACCTGATTTCCTGATGTTTCCCGCACAATTTCTAAGCAAGTGAGAATTGGCACACCTGAACGAGTTAAAGAACCAAACGTCCGGCTAAAACGGGCAACTGATGATTTTTGGATTAAGTCACCAAACAACGGCATTTTTAGATAAAGGCGGTCTATAGTTTCACGTCCAGCCGAAGTTTTGTAGTACTGTCTATAAGCAATTCCTGCTGCAATCACAATACCAATGACAAGCAACAGCCGCCAACTTCTCAAATTTTCACTTATCCATAACATAAACTGCGTTAGAGGAGGCAATGTAGTTCCTAATTCTTTAAAAATATTTGCAAAAATAGGGATGAGAAAAACGGTCATCCCGATAAAAATGGCAACTGCCAAAAATCCTACAACAACTGGATAAGCCAGTGCTGATTTAATTTGATTTTGTAATCGAGCAACATCTTCTAACAATTTGGCTAAACGATTTAGTACTTCGTCCAAAACACCACCAACTTCGCCAGCTTCAACCATGCTGACATATAAATTATCAAAGCAATCAGGATATTTCCGCATTGCTTCAGAAAGATTAATTCCACTTTGGACATCAGCACTAATGCCCAAAAGAGCTTGTTTCAGTTTAGGGTTGCTACACTGCTCAGATAACACACCCAAACTTCTGACAATTGCCACTCCCGCATTTACCAAAGCAGCAAATTGACGAGAAAATACGGCTTTATCCTTCACTGAAACGTTCGTAAATTTGGTTTTAATTTGTTTTAAATTCAAGCGTTGAGGTTGTTTTTTCAGGTTTTGGACTACGTAACCTCGCTGTCTGAGATTAATACGGGCTTGAGCCAAGGAATCAGCCTTAATTTTTTCTATTTTCGGTTTTCCTTGCGAGTCCCTAACACGGGCAAGAAATGTTGGCATGGTCTAAAAAATTAAAAGAGCGGATTAGTCATTAAATCTCTTGCAAAAGTCAATTTTATGAAAAATAAACCACAGATGGACACAGATGGACACAGATAATTTCTCTGCGTGCATCTGTGTGGTGGTTATAAATATCTATCAATCATACTTTTACAATAAGTCTACTTAAATTCTTTAAGTCAAATCTGAATATTAAAAAGTATTTTTTATAGTTATATGCGTTTTGAATTGAACTTTTTAATGTGGTTTTACAGCTAGTCCTGGTCTTGCGCCTGCTGGTTGTGCACCACCGATCATACGCTGAATTTCATCCGCCCTGGAAGTTTTAGACATCGCCGCTTCCAAGGAGATAACTCCTGCTTTATATAAATCGGCTAAAACCTTTTCTAAAGTTTGCATCCCGAATTTTCCGCCAGTCTGGATAGCGGAATAAATTTGAGATGTTTTTCCTTCACGAATCAAGTTAGAAATAGCAGGAGTCACAACCATAATTTCTTGAGCCATCACTCGACCAAACTCTTCTGGTTTGGGATTTTTTCTTGGAACTAAAGTTTGGCTCAAGACTGCTACCAGTGAATTAGATAACTGCACTCGCACTTGAGTTTGTTTTTCTGGGGGGAAAACGTCGATAATTCTGTCTACAGTCTGTGCTGCTGAACTGGTGTGCAAAGTACCAAACACTAAGTGTCCTGTTTCCGCAGCAGAAATAGCCAACGAAATTGTTTCTAAGTCGCGCATTTCTCCTACCAAAATGATATCTGGATCTTCCCGAAGCGCTGCTTTAAGAGCATTAGCAAAGCTTTTTGTATCCTCACCAAGTTGCCTTTGGTGGATGACACTTTTAATAGGTTCGTAAACAAATTCAATCGGGTCTTCTACTGTTAAAATATGCTCTGCGCGGGTGCGGTTAATTAAGTCAATCATTGCGGCTAGCGTTGTTGTTTTACCAGAACCCGTGGGACCTGTCACCAAAATTAATCCCCTTGGTTTTTCTGACATTTCCCGCACAACATCTGGCAAACCTAATTTTTCAAAGTTAGGAATTTTAGAACTTAATGCCCGTAAACATGCGGCGTAAGTACCACGTTCTTTGTAAACATTGACCCGAAAACGAGCTAATCCTTTGATACCATAAGAACAATCTAGCTCCCAGTTCTGCTCTAAGGTTTGACGCTGAGAGTTGTTAAGCATACTAAAAATTAGGCTTTGGCATTGATCTGCTGATAACGGTTGGTCGCCAATGGGTGTAAGTTTACCACTCAGGCGGAAGTAGGGAGGCAAACCTGCGGATAAGTGCAAATCCGAACCGCCCATTTCAATCAACTGCTTCATTAAATCTTCAATTATCATTTCCATCTTTGTGCTTCCTGTTTGAAAATTCCTTTTGCAAATTCATTTGTCCTTAGTTAAGTACAGAATTTCACAAGTTCCTGGCGTTTTACTACACGAATCCAGACTGGGTCTCTGCGTACCTTTGCGTTTACCTCAGCGCTCCTCTGCGTTTAAAAACGTTACGAATTAATGAAATGCTCTACTAAGGACAAATGACTAATCTTGAAATCGTGGTGTCATGCAGTAAGGACAATCCAGCCATTCGAGCTGCAATCCAGCTTGACAAGTTCGGCACGTCAGACTGCTCTTGCGTTTGGCTTTTAACTCTGCTTCCAAACCTGTATCGCTCAACGTCACCCGTTCTACTTCTTCTAAGGTGGTGTCGCCTTGACGCACTAAATCCAAGCTGTAAGCCAGCAAGGTTTTCATCCCTTCTTCCACCGCCACTTCTTTGATGCGTTCTGTTGGTGCATTTTCGGTGATGAGCGCTTGCAGGTTTTCCGTGACTCGCATGACTTCATAAACACCACAACGTCCTCTGTAGCCAACGCCATTACACTCTGGGCAAAGCTGATTGTTTGCCTTGGCTTCTTGAATTTGCTCTGAAATGAGGGTGTTAGCTTTGTAAAAAGTGACACCTGCTTCTTGAGAAGCTGATAGACCGTAGCGAGCGAGTTCCTCTAAAGTGGGAGTGTACGGAATGCGACAACTGGAACAGACACGTCGTACTAGGCGCTGTGCCAACACGCCAATCAGAGAACTAGAAATCATGAAAGACTCAATGCCCATTTCTCCCAAACGGGCGATCGCCCCTGGAGCATCATTAGTATGCAACGTTGTTAAAACCAAGTGACCAGTCAATGCTGCCTCAATCGCTGTTTTTGCCGTTTCCTTGTCTCGCGTCTCACCCACCAGAAGCACATCGGGATCTTGCCGCAAAAAAGCTCGCAAAGTTGTTGCAAAATCTAGCCCTTTTTCCCGAATTACCTGCACTTGCGTAATTCCAGGTAAGCTGTACTCAATTGGGTCTTCAACCGTACAAATGTTGATGCCTGGAGAGTTCCGTTCTGACAAAGCCGAATACAGCGTTGTTGTTTTACCAGAACCTGTGGGTCCGGTTACTAGAATTAGACCAAAGGGACGGCTAACCATCTCTTGGACAATTTGCAAAGTTTCTGGATCAGTAATTAACTTATCTAATCCCAGTTGGGTTGCAGAATTATCCAAAATCCGCAGTGCAACCTTTTCACCGTAGCGACTGGGCAAGGTACTGACGCGGAAGTCCACCTTGCGTCCCTCAAACACTCGTCTAATGCGTCCGTCTTGGGGTACACGCCGTTCAGCAATATCTAAGTTAGCAATAATTTTGAAACGAGCTATGACAGCAGGAATGATTTTTTTGGGCAGGGGGTCGAAAGCCTGACGTAGCACACCATCCTTACGAAAGCGAACGCGTAAGTTGTCTTCCTGCGGTTCTACATGGATATCAGAAGCCCTCTCATGTAGTCCTCTGGCAAGGATTCTGTTAACTAAATTGATCACGGGGGCATCCTGGGCACCCTTCATCGCTGCGCCCAAGTCAGTGTCCTTATCTTCAGGCGCATCATCTAAATTAAGATTTTCAATATTTTCTAAATCTTGGTTGATGTCTGTAGACTTTTCCTGTTCTAAGTTCTTTTGTTTAACAGTCAGTTCATCTAAATATTGGTTAATCAGTTGCTGGTAATCTTCTTGGGTGATCACCATCCGCTGCAAAGCCCATCCCTGCGGGCGCAAAATGCGGTTCAAATCATCGCAAGCGTCTAGGTTATCCGGATCTACCATCGCCACCAAAACAGAGGGCGGGTTTTGGTCTTCATTCTTAGCAAGTGGTACCAAGTGATAGCGACGACAGATATCCACGGGAATGAGAGTATCAATCAGTTGACCAATTTTTATTTTGCCAACTTGCCTAACTTCCAGATCAAGGGATTCAACACCGTAGAGTATTTTCAGTTCAAATAGCTGCTGCTTTTTGTGTAGCCTATATAACTCTGGCGAGAGCTGGCGTCCTGAAATTGATTCCAGCACTTGTGTCAAAGGTCTGCCAGACTTACGGCTTTCAATCAGCGCCTGTCTCATTTGTTCGCTATTGACAAAGCCAGATTGTACCAGCTTGTTGCCGAAGGGCGAGAACTCTATTCTTGTAGTAAGAGCAGTACTACGTTTTTGTGATGACGATTGAGTCATATGTGAGCAATTCGTTGCGGAAACCTCTGATTACAGTATTCCCAGGCTATTAGCCAGAATTGACATATACACTCAGTCAAATCAAGACAAAAATTTCTTAAATTTGTTAGCCCTCACAGCATACTTGCCTAAACTTCATACTCTAAATCATCCACAGTCATTGGTGCTTGAGCACTATGGCGCACGTACAAAACGTACACCGTCGTATCTCGAATCGTAAATAGCACTCGATAGATGTTTTTGGACTTTCCGTAAAGTAGTTGTCGGACTTCTTCAGCGAAAATCTCGTGTTCAACTGCTAGGGTACAACGCAGGGGCTTTTCTTGAAGCGTTGCGATCGCGTTCATCAATCCTCGGAACCATCGATCAGCAAATTCTGGATTACGCTCTCGATACCAACGATAGGCTTGCTCAATCTGGGCTTCAGCAATAGGGGTGATTTCAACCTGAAATGCCATATTTCTGCTGCATTTCTTGGATGAAATCCCCAATAGGACGAGTTTGTCCAGCATCGAGTTCCTCAAAACCTTGCTGGATACCTGCAATCGTTTCTAATTGATCAATCAATTGACGCAGTTTATCGGTATTAACTTTGCCCGGTTCAAGAAAAGTAACGAGAACTTGGGCACAATCGCTCACATCTTGCGGTAGCTCGGCGAGTTCAATTTGCCCATTTTGATAAACACCTTCGACTGTTTTCAGCATAGGTTGCCATAGGGTTAATAACTCCTTTAATTTTACTGGCTATTAACTAATAACCCACCGACACTCTCCAAGCGATGCCTCAGTGACAACTTCTAAGTTGCTGAACGACTCATCAGCAACCTCAAAACCATGTCCTTACCGATAACCATCCCATAACTTGACGCTGAACAGCTAAGGCTATTGTCCCACCGATAACCTATGAAATCTAAGATTCCTACTTGATTTTTGAAATACACTGCTTGTGCAAGGCTGTTTTTGACCGTCATCTCATCTGCAAACAGAGCAATAATAATGTTAGTATCCAGCAGATATCTACCATTGATTAGTGTCAACCTGTTCACAGTCTTCTTCAATTGCTTCGCGCATCAACTGGATATCATCTGGTGGTATTGCACCCGCAAAACGCAGCAGTTGCTGACCTAGAACACCTTGAATTGTTGAACCTGCCAAAGCAAGTGCAAATTCGAGCACCTGCTGCTGCAAACTTTCGGGCATGCCTCTCAGTTGCTCAACCACCTTGTCAAGAATAGAGGTATCCATCTCACTCTCCTGCCCAATATTCTAAATATATTTTAGTCGGGTTAATATTTTTGGGTAATGTGAAAAGCAGAGAGGTATGAAAGTTGAATACTGCCTCCAAATTCCTGCACTATCTTTTGCCTTAACCCTTCAAATAAAGAATTCTTGCTTGATGGATCGAGTTCTAAGTATGGCGAGTAAGTGTTCAAAAGCGTCAGATAATCATCAATGGTGTAGGTCACTTCAGATATAACCTGTCCGGATACCAAGTTTTTGAATTGTCCAGAGTCAATAACAATCTGCCCTAACCCTCTCAATATCTGCTCCTGAGTTTCTCTGTCTTCATATCGAGCAAGCGATGGAGCATACATTTGGTAGACTTCAGATAAACTTTGGTAAACTTCGTACCGGGGCTGAAGGTTCATGTTCCACAACAATATTAGGTAGCCATTCTCTTCTAAGGCATTTGCTGCTTTTGGATATCCAACTTCTGGTGGTATCCAATGAAAAGAACTCGCTGCTAAGACAGCATGAAATTTGCCAGCCTCTAGCATCCATTCTTCAAATGAGGTATTGTGAATCTCGACATTGGGATACGGTTCGCAATTTTGTTGGGCAAGGTGGCAAAAATCTGGGTTAGGTTCTAAGCAAACCATTGAGCAGCCTAATGGAGCGATCGCTACCGTTGCAGTTCCAGGACCACACCCCACTTCCAGAATTTTCGAGTCACAAGAAAGTTCGGCTGCTTCGACAACTCGATCAATTAGATTCTTGGGATAGCGAGGTCTTGCTTTGTTATAAGCCTCTGCTGCGGGAGAATACCAATTTTTTCTTTGTTCGAGATCTTTGCTGGAGTAGTTGATTATTGTTTGTCTCAAGTCTTTCATAAAAAAAATGGCGCGGCGGAAAGCAGATAATCTCAAACTTATTATGGCAACGGATGCCAAAACACCTACATGCCAAGCATATCAACGTATCCTGGCAGTTGCTTAATTCGTTCAATCCAACCCACTACATGGGGATAAAGTTCCAGAGAAATCTTTCCATCGGGTGCTAATGCAATGTAGGGAAAGCAAGCAACATCAGCAATTGTTGGGCGATCGCATTCTAAGCAAAAACGTTCACTCAAGTGTTTGTCTAAAATTTGAAGTGTCTGATGTGCTTTTTTTTGCGCTTGTTCTAAGTCTATTTCCGCGTTCAACAAGAAATGTTTTCTGACTGCGGCAACACCATGTTGAATTTCGTTAGCTGCAACAGACAACCACTGCACCACTTTACTCATCGGTTCTGCTTCTGTGGGCAACCAGTCTTCGCTGCCGTAACGGCGTGCCAAGTAAACTAAAATTGCTTGGGCGTCCCTAATGACCACATCGCCATCCCTAAGAACTGGCACTTGTCCCAGCGGGTTGAGTTTGAGAAATTCTTCTGTTTTGTGTTCGCCTTTTTTCAAAGCGATGGGTACACGTTCATACTCCAACCCCAGCAGTGATAGCATCAGCCGTACTTTATAGCAATTCCCTGACAGTTCGACGTCGTATAGCTTAATCATGGTTTTTTCCTGTGTGTTCTTAATTTATTGAGTATTGTCAAGCACAGCAAAGAGCCGAAGATGGTATGCTTGCAAATTCAAGGTTCTCTGAGACTAGCTCGGAGTTTAGATAATACTGTACCCTTTGAGCGTGTCTTGGAGCGCCTGCCAAACGAACTTTTGCTTGCCTCAGGGTAAGTCAAGAAAATAATTTATTATAAAAAAACACGTAACACGTACGAAAATACCCTTAAATTCCTGTAGAGACTTCACACTTGCTTTATCTGGCAAAAAACAATAACCTGTCAAATAAAGCAAGCGTCCGCTCTTTGCATCTCCTTTACCTTACGGAAAGCCGCCCTAGGAGCGTATACGCTAACGCACTCAGCATTTGTCAAAATAGATGACGGTGACCAAATAAAGGTTAAAGGATGAAGAATGAAGGATGAAATATTCCGTACTTCACTTCATACTTCCTACAATCCTATGGGAAGCCCTGCGGGTATGCCTATGGCTAACGCCACGCCTAACGGCGAACGGCACACCTGAGCGCAGAGCGCACGCTTCGCGAACGGTGAACGCAGTCGCCTGCTGTCGGGAAACCCTCCTGCAGCGCTGTCTCACCGTCCTCCGGGCGTCTACACTCTTTTGCCTTGAGTTCATAACTTGATACTTTAGGTGACCGCTTTTTGTAGCTGAATTTAAGAGCTGCAAAATATGGGGATAACTGCCCAATCTAGCATCTGGGAAGAGTGCAAAATGATAGACGAGCAACAGCAAAACAATACAAACCAGCCATTAGGTGAACAAACCGAGGAAAAGCAAGCAATGACTAGCGACTCTACAGCCGAAATAAATGCCAACGCAACCCAAAGCGAAGTGACTGATCAAGTGTCAACTCAAGCCAATGTCTCTGGAGATACAGCTACGCAGAGTCAAGATAGTGGTGTTGCTGCAACTGAGGCTGCTGGTAATGAGTCCACAGCCAAAGAACCAGCAGTCAATCAACAAATTGAGTCCCTAAAAGCGCAGGTAGAAGAGCGTAACACTCAATATTTGCGGATTGTGGCTGATTTTGAGAATTACCGCAAACGAAATCAAAAAGAGAAAGAAGACTTGGAACAGCAGGTGAAGCGGAACACAATTACTGAATTACTGCCAATCGTCGATAATTTTGAACGGGCAAGGTCGCAAATCAAACCCCAAAATGATGGGGAAATGACCATTCATAAGAGCTACCAAGGCGTTTACAAGCTATTAGTTGATAGCTTAAAGCGCTTGGGTGTATCACCGATGCGTCCTGAAGGTCAACCCTTTGATCCGAACCTACACGAAGCAGTATTGCGCGAACCTACGGATGAATATCCTGAAGGAACAGTGTTAGAAGAATTAGTACGCGGATATTACTTGGGCGATCGCGTGCTGCGCCATGCAATGGTGAAGGTGGCTGCTCCAAAGGAAGATGCACCCTCTTCTGAAGAAAATCAGTCGAGCCCAGCTAACAGCTAAGCTGTAGTCGCTCGCCTTACTGACCAAAAGTGCCTGGCAAACTTGGGCGAGCATCGCATATCTAACCACAAACAAAAATAGTCCGCGAAACATCACGCCCGAAGTTGAGCAGCCTTGACCGGTGTTTGTGTAGCGCTAACACCGGATGGCGCTTAAAACTTCAAGCGAAAAGCACTCAGTAAAAATACCGATAAAAATACCGATATTTATGGGAATTATTGGGATCGACTTAGGCACTACCAACAGTTGTGTCGCGGTTCTCGAAGGTGGTCAACCGATTGTCATTGCTAATTCAGAAGGCGGACGAATGACTCCTAGTATTGTGGGATTTGCTAAAGCCAGTGAACGCTTAATCGGTCAACTGGCAAAGCGTCAAGCTGTCACGAACGCCGAAAACACAATTTTCAGTATCAAGCGATTTATCGGTCGTCGCTGGGATGACACCGCAGTTGAACGCGATCGTGTACCTTACACCTGTATCAAAGGTCGAGACGATACTGTTGATGTCGAGATTCGTGGACATCACTACACACCACAAGAAATCTCCGCCATGATCCTACAAAAGCTAAAACAGGATGCGGAAAACTTCTTCGGTGAACCTGTGACTCAAGTAGTGATCACAGTACCAGCATATTTTACAGATGGTCAAAGACAAGCGACTAAAGACGCTGGCACTATTGCCGGACTAGAAGTTTTAAGGATTATCAATGAACCAACTGCAGCGGCTTTAGCCTTTGGGTTGGACAAGCTTGAGCAAGAGCAGATCGTTCTGGTCTTTGACTTGGGAGGCGGTACTTTCGATGTCTCGATCCTACAACTTGGGGATGGAGTGTTTGAAGTCAAGGCGACTGGTGGCAACAATCACCTGGGTGGGGACGATTTTGATAACTGTATCGTACGCTGGATGATGGAACGTTTCCAGCAGGAACAGAAAGTTGACCTGTCTCAGGACAAAATGGCTTTGCAACGCTTGCGCGAAGCAGCGGAAAAGGCAAAAATTGAACTTTCCAGTATACTCAGTACTTCAATTAACTTGCCTTTCATTACCGCTGATGAAAGGGGTCCGAAGCATCTAGAGATCGAATTAAGCCGCGCGAAATTTGAAGAGTTAACGGCACATCTGGTGGAAGCCACCATTGAACCGATGACTCAAGCGCTGAAAGACGCGGAACTCAAACCACAAGATATCGACCGGATTATTTTGGTGGGCGGTTCCACTCGCATTCCTGCGGTGCAAAATGCCTTGATCAAATTTTTTAATGGCAAAACTCCAGATCGCTCTGTCAACCCCGACGAAGCAGTCGCACTAGGCGCAGCTATCCAAGCTGGGGTGCTGGGAGGTGAAGTTGAGAATTTGCTTTTGTTAGATGTCACGCCCTTGTCTTTAGGTATTGAAACTTTGGGAGAAGTGTTCACCAAAATTATCGAACGTAACACCACAATTCCAACCAGTAAGTCCCAAGTCTTTTCCACAGCAGTCGATGGGCAAAACTCAGTGGAAATTCACGTCCTTCAAGGTGAACGGGCAATGGCACGGGACAACAAGAGTTTGGGCAAATTTCTTCTTGGGGGAATTCCGCCGACTCCTCGTGGTGTACCGCAAATTGAAGTCTCTTTTGAAATTGATGTCAATGGCATTCTCAAAGTTTCAGCACAAGACAAAGGCACTCTTCGAGAACAAAGTATTCAGATTACCAATACAGGTGGCTTGAGTGTTAATGAAGTCGAAAGAATGCGGCAACAAGCCGAAATGTTTGCCGAACAAGACAAAAGACGCATACAACTCGTTGAACTCAAAAACCAGGCTGATAATCTGTTATACAGTTACGAATCGACATTAAAGAACAATGGCAACTTGATTAGCGACCAGATGAGAGCCTTGGCAAATGAAAAAATGACACAGCTACAAGCAGCAATGACAGATGAAGCTATCTCCATAGCAGAATTTAAGCAACGCTTGGATGACTTCCAGCAAAGTTTGTTTGCCATTGGCTCCCAGGTGTATAACCGCGTTAATAGGCACGATGAAATGACTGAAGCTTCAGAGACTTTATTGACCTCAGAACCAGCCGCGCTAGTGAATGGAACGCTAACACCACAATTTAACTTTGATTTTGATGACGAAAATACTACGCAGGCTGATTATGAAGTGATAGACTAAGGAAATTATGAATTATGAATTATAAATTCTCAAAAGGTAATTCTTGATTTAGCACTGAGCATCATAATATCACTCGTAATAACACTGAATTGTTAGCCGGAGGTTTATACTTCCGGCTAAATAATGTTACAGTACAAATGCAATTTCATGATGTCTGTGGGGTTTTCCACACTTTTTTGTGCGGGTAGCCTATCTGTAAAATGAGCGGAGTTTTTGCCATCTACATAGCACAATTGTAAAAGATGCTTTTGTCGTCTACCACGAGGGAAGTACCTGTTGCAATTATTCAGTGCTGAGCAATCAGTGCTGATGCGCAAGTAAAAATTTTTCTGGTTTCAATTTAGTCTTTGATTTCAAAACTAATTCCAGATTTTTTTACTGCGCAACGCCACTCGCCTACCACTTTGTAGAACGGCCAGAAGTGCAATGCTCCTCGCCATGAGAGCGGGAAACCCTCTCTGAAGCTGTGGGTCTACAACTCTAGGCAACCAAAGCAGAGGAAAACATCCTCAGCATTCAGATTTGAAGACTGTTATGGTGATTTTTGTAAAGGGTAAAAGGTAAAATAATTTAGTATTAATAAAACTTAACCATTGCCTTCTGCCTTCTGCCTTGACAAACTTCTGAGCTCACTTTCCACAAGACGCGCATAGCGCGGCTTTTCGTTAGAGTGGAGCTAACGCGCTTCGGCAATAAGCCGCTGCTGCTGTTGTTCTCTGTGCATAGCCGCTTTCTACCTTTTAACTTTCACCTTTGCTATATGGCTCGCGATTATTATGAAATTCTAGGTGTCTCTCGTGACGCCGACAAAGAAGAAATCAAACACGCCTACCGCCGCTTAGCCCGGAAGTATCACCCAGACGTGAACAAAGAACCGGGAGCTGAAGAGCGCTTTAAAGAAATAAACCGTGCTTATGAAGTGCTTAGCGAACCGGAAGTTCGCGCTCGTTATGACCGCTTTGGTGAAGCTGCTGTAAATGGTGGAGCTGGTGTAGGCTACCAAGATATCGGCGACATGGGTGGCTTCGCTGATATTTTTGAAAGCATTTTCAGCGGTTTTGCTGGCGGTATGGGTGGTGGGACAACGCAAAGGCGGCGTAGTGGACCAGTGCGGGGCGATGACCTCCGGCTAGACCTAAAGCTAGACTTTCGGGAAGCAGTATTTGGCGGTGAAAAAGAAATTCGCATTTCTCATTTAGAGACTTGTGAAATCTGTAGCGGATCTGGAGCAAAACCAGGTACTCGCCCCCGCACTTGTTCGACTTGTACTGGAACAGGTCAAGTACGCCGCGTCACTAGAACGCCGTTTGGCAGCTTCACGCAAGTTTCGACTTGTCCCACCTGTAATGCTACGGGAATGGTGATAGAAGACAAATGTGATACTTGTGACGGTAAGGGTGCAAAACAAGTCACGAAGAAACTGAAAATTTCCATTCCACCTGGGGTGGACAACGGCACACGCTTGCGAATCTCCTCAGAAGGTGATGCGGGTCAACGCAGTGGTCCTCCAGGAGATTTGTACGTTTACTTATTTGTGAATGAGGATGAGGAATTCCATCGGGATGGCATCAACATTCTCTCAGAAATCAAAATTAGCTATCTGCAAGCGATTTTAGGCTGCCGATTGGAGGTAAATACGGTAGATGGACCAGAGGAATTGTTAATTCCACCTGGAACTCAGCCAAATACTGTAATGAAAATGGAAAATCGTGGGGTACCACGCTTGGGTAATCCTGTCAGCCGTGGCGATCACATGATTACTGTGTTAATTGATATCCCCAGCAAGTTAACAACTGAGGAACGTGAACTACTGGAGAAGCTCGCTAAAATTAAAGGAGATCGCACAGGTAAAGGTGGTCTAGAAGGATTTTTGGGAAACTTTTTTCACCAACGATGAGTCTATCTGCCCTCTCAACTCCTAATGCTCAACTCGATTTGCGCGGCACCCCTTGCCCGATAAACTTTGTACGGACAAAACTCCGTTTGGAGCAAATGAAACCGGGAGAGTTACTAGAAGTCTGGCTAGATCCTGGGGAGCCGATTGAGCAGGTTCCTGATAGTCTGACAATGGCAGGCTATCAGGTGGAGCAAATCACAGATTGCGTTGGTTATTTTTCCTTGCTAGTCCGCCGTCCCGATAGTGCCTCATGAGAGGGGAAGGATTAGAAGCCACTAAGCAGTTAATAGGCACGGTCTTAGCCGTGCAAGCTAATTTTTATCGAGTACAACTGGATGTAGGGGAGCACAGAGAAGTCCGATCGGAGGAAGCCTCCGCTCGGAACTTCGGAGGAAGCGTAGGAGCAGAGGAGATAAAACCTCCAAATTCCCCCCTGCCCCTTATCCTGCTGTGCACCCGCAGAAGCCGATTGAAAAAGATCGGGCAACAAGTTATGGTGGGCGATCGCGTGGTTGTGGAAGAACCAGATTGGGCTGGCGGACGGGGAGCGATCGCGTCCGTTTTACCCCGTCAAAGTCAATTGGATCGTCCGGCGATCGCCAATGTGAACCAAATTCTGTTAGTTTTTGCCGTCGCCGATCCGCCTTTGGAACCATACCAACTCAGCCGATTTTTGGTAAAGGCTGAGTCTACCGATATAGATGTAATCTTATGCCTGAATAAGTGCGATTTAATCTCAAAAGAACAGCAGGCAGAAATTTATCACCAGTTGGGAAATTGGGGCTACCAACCAATATTTATTAGTGTTGGTCAAGGTATAAATATTGACGAAGTAGCAGACAAGCTCAAAGATAAGATTACGGTGATTGCTGGATCTTCCGGGGTTGGCAAGTCCAGCCTCATCAATCGACTGATTCCCAATGCTAACTTACGAGTCGGAGAGATTTCTGGCAAACTAGCAAGGGGTCGGCACACTACTCGCCACGTAGAATTATTTGAATTGCCCACTGGGGGTTTACTCGCAGATACTCCGGGATTTAACCAACCTGACCTTGATTCTCCTCCAGAAGAATTAGCAAGTTATTTTCCAGAAGCAAGGCAGAGATTAGCGGTTGGTAGCTGTCGTTTTAGTGATTGTTTACACCGAGACGAACCGGAGTGTGTCGTTCGGGGAGAATGGGAACGATATCAACATTACTTAGATTTCTTAACAGAAGCGATTGAGCGCCAGACTCACCAGAACCAACAAGCAGATCCTGAATCCACTCTCAAGCTGAAAAGCAAAGGTAAGGGACAAACTCAGTACGAACCGAAGCTGGAATCTAAAAAATATCGCCGTAGTTCCCGCAGGACGCAGTTGCAGGAGTTGGAACACTTGTATCAAGAGAGTGAAGAATCATAGCCGATGTTGTGTTAATGGGGGCAATGTCTCTTAACCACCATAAAGTCTTAAAATAATCTTAAATCTACCAAATCCCCAACCTTCAATTAATAGGTAACACCCCGGAACTATTTATTATGGCTATCGGCTACGTTGCGCTTGTACTCCACGCACACCTGCCCTTCGTTCGTCACCCAGAAAGTGACTATGTGCTGGAAGAAGAATGGCTTTATGAAGCCATCACCGAAACTTACATTCCCTTGCTACGAGTATTTGAAGGCTTAAAGCGAGACGGCGTTGACTTTAAAATTACGATGAGTATGACACCACCCCTTGTGTCGATGCTCCGTGATCCTTTGCTGCAAGAACGCTACGACGCCCACTTAGCCAAGCTAGAAGAACTTATACAACTAGAACTCGAACATAATGCGCACAATGGTCATATCAAGTATTTAGCCGAGCATTACGCCAGTGAGTTTAAGGCGATACGAGAAGTTTGGGAAAGCTACAAAGGGGACTTAGTAACAGCTTTTAAGCAGTTTCAAGATACTAATAATGTAGAAATCATCACCTGCGGTGCGACCCACGGCTACCTACCGCTGATGAAAATGTACCCGCAAGCTGTGTGGGCACAAATTAAGGTAGCGTGCGAACACTACGAGGAAACTTTTGGACAGCCACCCAGAGGTATTTGGCTGCCAGAATGCGCCTACTACGAAGGTGTAGATCGAATGTTAGCCGATGCAGGGTTGCGCTACTTCCTCACTGATGGACATGGCATTCTTTATGCCCGTCCTCGTCCGCGATTTGGCAGCTATGCCCCAATTTTTACAGAAAGTGGTGTCGCTGTCTTTGGTCGAGATCATGAATCTTCTCAGCAAGTGTGGTCTTCTGAGGTAGGCTATCCTGGTGCGCCGGAATACCGGGAATTTTATAAAGACTTGGGCTGGGAAGCAGAATATGAATACATCAAGCCCTACATCATGCCCAACGGTCAGCGGAAAAATACGGGCATTAAGTATCACAAAATTACTGGACGCGGTTTAGGGTTAGGAGATAAGGCACTCTACGACCCCTATTGGGCAAGGGAAAAAACTGCGGAACACGCTGCCAATTTTATGTATAATAGAGAACAGCAAGCCGGGCATCTCTATGGTATAATGAATCGCCCGCCGATTATTGTTTCTCCGTACGATGCAGAGTTATTTGGACATTGGTGGTACGAGGGTCCCTGGTTCATCGATTACCTGTTCCGCAAGTCCTGGTTTGACCAAAAGACTTATGCAATGACCCACTTGGCAGATTATCTGCGGGCGGAACCAACTCAGCAAGTCTGCCGTCCTTCGCAATCGAGTTGGGGTTATAAAGGATTCCACGAGTATTGGTTGAACGAAACAAATGCGTGGATTTACCCACATCTGCATAAAGCCGCAGAACGGATGATTGAAATATCAAAGCGGGAACCAGCAGATGAGTTGGAATGGAAAGCGTTAAACCAAGCGGCGCGGGAATTGTTGTTGGCGCAATCTTCTGACTGGGCGTTTATTATGCGAACGGGAACGATGGTACCTTATGCTGTTAGAAGGACGCGATCGCACCTCATGCGTTTCAACAAGCTTTACGAAGACGTTAAAATCGGCAAAATCGATAGCGGTTGGCTGGAAAAAGTTGAATTGATGGACAATATCTTCCCTAATATCAATTATCGAGTGTATCGTCCATTGTAATTATAGGGGTTTTGACTTAGCTCAAATACACCAATAACCTCACCCCACTGGCACCGAGAGGAGTTGCGGGTGAGGTGCTTTGGTATTAGGGTATTGCAAGAAATAAATTATCCATCTTGTGGGGTGGGCGTCCCCGCCCGCCCAGTTAATAGGACGGGCTAGAAGCCCATCCCACAAGAAAAAGTTGGATATTTTTTAATTTGGGAGTCCCTTATAGGGTATCTGGGTCAATGTTCAATTCTCTAAGTTTAGCGGCTAAGCGTTGCGCTTTCTCTTCAGCAGCTTGTCGTGCTGCTGCTTCTTCCTCATAGCTTAGCAGTGTTTTACCTGTAGCTGGGTCATAAAAGCGCATTTCTCCTGATTGAATTCGCAACTCTAAACCCAAGACTTCACTGGATAAGGATACTGTACCATCTGGCAAAGTACTGGTAGGGACTGGGAAATAGTTTTCATTGACTAAGCGCAAACCTTGGAGTTGGGGAGTGAGATAATCTCCTGTAGGGTCATATTGATAATATTCGCAAACTCCCAAAAAGGCGTAAATTCCTTTTTTTGCACCTTGGTCTTTTGTACGAGTTGCTTTTGAGGTAATCTCTAGAACAAAATCAGGTGTTTTATTATTTTCTTCCCAAGTTTTATAAGAGCGGCGCTGGCGGTTTTCCACTCCAAACACCACAAATATATCTGGTGCTACAACTGATTCTGGATTACCCTGTTCGTAGTAAATAAATAAATTGCCAGCAACATATACATCAGAACGGTTTTGGAAATATAGCCGTAGCGCGTTTCTTGCATAAGTTAAGTAACTGCACTGGATATCTCCTTCAGCCATTGGCTTACCGTCCTCATCTGGGTACTCAATTGGAGTAATAGGAAAATACTCTACTGCGGCTGTCATTACCAATCCCTCAACTCATTAGGAGCTTAGGTTATATACTATCGCTCAGAATGCGATCGCCATGACTGGGAGGCTGGGAAATCACGAGGAATTTTAAATCCTTTATCTGATAAAAATATCTGACCGTCACTGGTTCCAAAAGCAGCCAGATTAAGAGAAGAGGAATTAATTTGATAAGAGGGAAAACCGTAACATTGGGCAAGTTTAATAAAATTAAGTATGGACGATGTTCGAGAACTAATCGCTATCCAACAAGAACTACCTTATGAGTGAAAAAATCCAGACCGAAAAAGACTTTCTTACCGCAAGCACTAGTATCAAAACAAATCAAGAAACAGAAAACGAAAAAGTTCTATGTTCTCATTGTCAGCGCACCGCTACGAACGGTATTAAATGTAAAGGGATTTGTGTGGCTGACAATGACTATTAAGGTATGAAGTTTAAACAGTTGTCTCAAAGTCCCACTTTTTGAGGTGAAACTAAGCCACATCCTGCCACGGACATATTTTTACGATTATGGCTGTTTTCAGTTATTACCTAAGAAGAATTTACATAGGTTTTCGCTCACTATGCCATACCACAAAAGAGTAGAAAGACGGAGATTGCTCAACTTAAAACCCAAGTCCAATATGAATATGCTTTGCCGCTCTAATCTCAGCATAATGGTGGTTGATAAGAGAGAAATCTGAATGTTGTAATGGGAATCGTAGTTTTTGTAAGTTAATAATTTTAGCTGATTGTTGCAATTTAAAGTGATGAAAAATACATTATTCGATAAAATCTTCCGTGACAGCGATGGCAAGATTGTTTTAGCTCAGATGCCAAACTTACCGCTTATTGTTTGGATAACAGCTAGTTTGCTCAAATTAGTTTTTACAACAGGCGTTGTGAATACAGGGTTAGAGGCACTTGCTTTTGGCTCTTTATTTACTTGGGCGTGGCTAGAATTATTTCAAGGCGTTAATTATTTTCGTAGAGCGCTAGGTCTTGGTGTGCTTATTGGTGTTATGGCGTCAAGAACTGTGGGTCTTGATGTACTTGGCTCTTTCGCTCTTTGATTCGAGGGGCGATCGCTCAGTCCCAGATGAAGGTGTGCGATTGCTATAAAGCGCATAACAAGGGCGATCGCTTTCCCGCCAAGAAGCTGCGATTGCGATTCGGGGCAGTGGCGGAGCCAATCGCCCTTTGGGCGGCTCCAGAGGAGCATCGCCACGCTCATTCTCTGTCATAAAGGTGCCACGCAAAGCGGTTTTGTACCGCAAAAAAAAACAGGCAAAATGCCTGTCTTATAACTAATAAATTGGCTCTTAATTTAGAAATTCATTTCTGCAGCTTGGACTTTTTCAACCTGCTTCTTCTTGAGAACAAGCATAACTTGAGCCAACATCACAAGTGCGACAAATGCAATCAACCATTGAACTCTGCTGGCATCTTGTAGCACGATTTCCCCATCATCTTGACCGAATCCACCGACGTTTGGATTGTTGGTCAAAGGGTCATCTTTTTTGACTGCTTGCCCTTCGGAAACAATCAATTCTGGTCCAACGGGAATGGTATCAACGACTGTATCCCCAGATTCTGGCTGGATGCTGACTTGATACTTGACGTTACCGTCTTCATCTTCTGTTTTGGCGATTTTGCTAACTGTACCAGTAGCAGAAGCAGCATATACTGCGTTGTTGCTCTTTTCGCCTGTTGGGTAAATTTGTCCGCGTCCCCGGTTAGCACCTAGGTGAACAGCATACTTACCAAACTGGATGTTCTTATCCGTTGCGGGGTTGGGAGAAAGAACGGGGAAGACGATTTCCTGATATTGTTCACCAGGTAGTGGTCCGATGATAACGACGTTTTCTTTCTCTTCGCTGTAGGGTTGGTAGAACAAACCTTCGACTTCTTCTTTCCACTCCTCAGGAATGCGTTCTTCCGGAGCAATTTTGAAGCCTTCTGGTAGCATCAGCACAGCACCAACGTTTAAGCCGGTTTTGGAACCATCGGCACCCACCTGCTGCAAGCTGGTATCGTAGGGAATTTTGACCACGGCTTTAAATACCGTGTCAGGTAGAACAGACTGGGGAATTTCTACTTCGGCTGGCTTTGCTGCTAGGTGACAGTTGGCACACACAATCCGCCCTGTCGGTTCGCGAGGGGTTTCGGGGTAGGTTTGCTGTGCCCAAAAGGGATATGCTGAAGCCGCTTGAGGAAAGGCGAAATCGCTGGTGAAGAAAAATGTCACTGTAGCGATCGCTATAAGCAATGTTTTTACAACTGCTCTAGCACTGCGAGCTATACTCGCCGTTTGACAAACATTTCTCATCTCTATAAGGACAACTTGGACAACGTTCTCTGATATTAGTTATTAGTCATGCCTGATGTGTCATTAGTCAAGAGTCAAATTTCGACTCCAGACTCGGATCGGTTGCACTTTAGTCCTGATTAAGCCCACCAAGGTGCTTCCCCAGTGCGGAAGTCGGTTTCACTCCATTGAGTTAGAAGAATTTTGTCTTCTTCTACTTTTGCATGACTCAAAGCCAAAGATAGCGGTGCTGGACCTCGGACAACTTTACCAGTAGCGTCGTACTGTGAACCATGACAGGGACACTTAAACTTGTTCTCTGCTGCATTCCAAGGAACAACACAACCTAAGTGGGTGCAAACAGCGTTAATACCGTAATCAGTAATCGCCTCTTTGCTATCTACCACAATATAGGTAGGGTCTCCCTTGAGTCCTTGAACCAGAACGCGATCGCCTACATTATGGCTTTCTAAAAACTTGCTAACGCTGACATTGTTGCCCAACTCGTCCTTTGCTGTTGTACCACCACCAGCACCACCAGTTGCTGGTGGAATAAAATACTTGACAACGGGATACAATGCTCCCAGTGCCACTCCGGTTACAGTTCCAAAAGTCAGAAGATTCATGAATTGACGACGCCCCATATCGGGAACGTCCATTGATTCAGAAAATTGCGCCATAACCTACGCGTTCTTTGTGTATTTTGTTAACAGATTTTACAAGAGTTTCTCATGAAAAAACTCTTGTCTGAGCCAAAATGATAATACCTACAAGGATGCGAGAATGCTCTATGCAAAGATATTTCTAGCATCTTTCTTAGTAGGATTACATTTCTTTATAGTCCTATCATACTTGAGTAATGGAACTTAACATCATAACTAAATGTAAAAATATCTGAGAAAAGCTATGACGGGACAGGAATTGCACCAACTATTGATTGAGAAGTGGGGACGCTCTTATGACGTCCAGTTGCGTCGGACACAGGGTAAAATATTCTTACAAGTTATGTGGAAATATTTAGAGCAAGCTTCCTTTCCATTAAGTGAGGCAGATTACCAAGAGCATCTCGATAGTATTGCCAATTATCTCAGTGGCTTGGGTTGTGAGACACAGGTGAAAAAGTATATTAGAGAAACACGAGAACGCCCACGACTTGGTAAAGCTGTGAGCATTTCCTTAGATTTGGGTGAACGCGCTGCGGAATGGTTGATTGAGTAGTTGAAAGTATGAACCGCATGAGACGGGTGTAGACGCCTTAGACATTCAGCGGCGTGCTGTTAGGGCGAACGAAGCCCTTGTTGAAGGGTAGGCGAGTACCGCTGCTTTGGAAGTCAAAAGTCAAAAGTGAAGGTAACAAGTCAAAAGTGAAGGTAACAAGTCAAAAAGCTTATTACGTAGGCTTTTCACTGCTTTGGAATGGTAGCTTTATTTTCGCCGCGTTGTGCTAGGGCGCTAAGAAAAGAATAGAAAGAAAATTGTTATAAAATTCTTTTACCTAGAGGTACGTCTCTATCTGGCTGAATTAACACGACTTCACCATCGTCTAGTACTACGCCTAAGACAAGAACTTCAGACATGAAATCAGCTATTTGACGGGGTGGAAAGTTTGTGACAGCTAATATTAACCTGTGTGTTAAATCTTGTTTTTGATATAGTTTGGTAATTTGAGCGCTAGATTTTTTGATACCCAAATCACCAAAGTCTATCCAAAGTTTGTATGCTGGTTTGCGCGCTTCGGGAAAATCTTCTAATTTGATGATTTTACCAACACGAATTTCTACTTTTTCAAAGTCTTCATAGGAAATTAGTGTCATTTTCCTATTAGCTTAACTAGACCAATACCACCAAAGTAAAGCCCCAGCACAGCTCCTGCTAAAAGACTTTGGGTGAAGGGGTCAGTTGAAGGTGTGAGAATTGCTCCTAAAATCACTGCTCCCAAAATGACGTAGCGCCAACCAGAAAGCATTAGTTTAGAAGAAACAATCCCTAAAGCACCAAGTAGCACTTGGATGATGGGGATTTGAAATGCTAATCCAGTACTAAAGAGCAGCAACAAGACAAATTCAAAATACTTGTCAATCGACCACAGTTGCTCGACTACGTCTGCACCATAGCTGATAAAGAATTTTAGAGCAGCTGGTATCAACAAAAGGTAGGCAAATGCGATCCCCCCGGCGAACAGAACACTTGACCCCAAAACCACAGGTCCCAGTAAGCGGCGTTCGCGCCGAGTCAGTCCAGGGAGGACAAACTGGATAATTTGCAATAGCACAAAAGGGCTAGATAACACTAACCCGCTGTAGCCTGCGACTTTGAGGGAGACAAAGAAATATTCTCCCGGAGCCAGTTGCAGAAACTTTACTCCCTGTGCTGGCACTTCTAGCAGCTGAACAATCGGCTTAACCGCTAAGAAGCAGCCGATAACACCTACTGCTACAGCAATTAACGAGTAAAAAATTCGTTGTCGCAACTCCTCTAGGTGATCGAAAATTGACATTTCGATTTCACCAGGCAATTCATCAAGAGGATCTATAGGATCTATTTCTGGTTTTGAGTCGCCTTGTACTTCAACGTCAATACTAGGAGGAGTTGTTGTGTCTATGTCTTGTGAAGATGTCATGAGTTAGCTAGAGAGCATCACCTTTTAACCATTGTACTGGGAAGCAGGTGGATGTAGAGACGCTTTCATCTCTAGCGCCTCTGCACTCTTTAACATCACTGAAGCGGTAGTTGTGGGTGTTCAGCCGAATATTTTGATACTATTTGGGAAATTTCCGGGTTGTAAAGTCTCAGGTAATTCCAGTAGTTACCAAACACCTGACGCACGTAATTTTTGGTTTCATCAAAGGGAATTGATTCTACAAATTCATCTGGATCTTCCTTAGGCAGAATTGGCAACCACTTGTTAACGTTACCAGGACCAGCATTGTAACTGGCAATTGCAAGCAGGGAGTTATTGCCATACTGCTGATGAGTGTGATCCAAATACCAAGTTCCCAGCATGATGTTGTTGTTGGGGTTTTGTAAATCAATTTTTTTGGTATCGAACTTAATTTGTGGGGCAATCCATTTAGCTGTATCTGGCATAACCTGCATTAAACCAGTCGCACCAGCTGTAGAACGAACTTTTGTCTCAAACCGGGACTCCTGACGTATAAGGGCAGTAACGAGCAAGGGGTTGAGCTGACGTTTTTGGGACCACTGCTCAATTTCCTTAAGATAGGGGAAGGGATAACGCGCCTGCCAGTAAGTGATTTGTTTGCTTAAAGCTTGATATTCAGCTTGTTCTTGCGGCGTTTCTCGGTCTTCCAATTTGGAAATTTGATCAATTCCCTTGATATTTTCTCCTTTTGCCAGCTGCATCAAACCATCGGTAAATTCCTCTGCGACTGTTGGCTGCATTTTGTTCTGAAATTCGGTCTGCCATTGCAACCAAGCATCGCGGTCTTGACCGAGTAGGTACAATTCCTTAAAAGTTTCCGAACCCGCCGTTGGTAACGGACGCTGGATTGGGACGACCTGTGGGTTCATCTTACGCACTGTGTTGAAATTGCCAACATTTAGTCCCAAGGTTGCCGCTGCTCGCCACGAATAATAAGAGTAGGGAAAATTGCTGATTGTATACTCAAAAGCTTGTTTTGCCTCTTGGTTTTTCCCTAGTTTGCTTGCCCATTTTGCAACCCAAAAGCTAGCTCTGGGAGCCAAAATACTGTTGGGGTTATTTTTGGGAATCGGTTCTGCCCATTGCCATGCACCTTTATAATCTTTTGCCTTCGCTTTTTGTTGTGCCATTTTCCAGCGATACTCTGCGGCTTCCTCAGAGTTGCCATATTTGGTAAGAAGGAGCTTCAGAGCTTCAGAGGCTGCTTTTTGATCTTGAGTTTGAAGAATTTTGATTTTTTCTACCAGCGCTGTACCTGCTTTGTCAGGGTATTTACTAATGACTTGGTTGAGATAAGGCAAGGCGTCTTTACGTACTGTTGCCATTTCTGCTAAACGCATCAAAGCAGTGCCACTTTCTTTTGCATCCGGAAACGTTTTCACCAGTTGTTGATACATGACAACGGCTTCTGCTCGTTGTCCGCCTACTTGCAATCCCCGTGCAACGCGGTAATAGTTTTGGGGTGTGCGCGTCGCTTTGCCATATGCTGTCGCCGCTTTACCAAATTCACTATTTTCCCAGTAAGCTGTACCAATGATTTGCCATTCTTCAGGTTTTAGGGTGGAGTTGTTCGCCAGCTGATTTAATACAGGAACAATTCCTAGTTGGTCATAGGCGTATTTAGCCAAGACTAACTGTAATTGCGGCTGATTAGGATTTTCCTGCAATCGCTTACGGATAATTTCCCAAGTTAGGGGATGGGAAGGAAATTCCGCGATCGCTTTGTCCTGATACTCTGGTAGGGCAATCAGATACAAAGCTTTCGCTGCTGCTGCTTGTTTGGAGTACTCTTTCACCACTTTCTGCCTAAGATCCGAGGCTTTGCCTTCTTCTCCTAGGAGTTCTTCTGCTTGCGCTTGCCTAAGCAACACATAAGGCGCAAGGAGTGGGTAATCTGTCTCTAGTCCTTTTAGTAACTCAAGTGCAGCTTTAGCTTGCTTCCTTTCAATTAAGTCACTTGCTAAAAGATAACGAGCGCGATTTCGATCTGTTGATTTTGCCCCCTCCTTGAGCGCTTCTAATTTTGCAGCACGTTCTTGTGGAGATTGTGACACCAAGGCAAAAACGGGTGATTTAGCTTTGCTTTCTTCCGAAAGCTGTTCAGGCTGAATCTTCCGTGGTTTAAGCCATTGTCCTACTGATTTTCCTATTTCGGGAGCTGACACGATTGCCCCAGCTAAAAAGGCACACAGTCCTGCACCCGCAATTAGAGAAATATGCTTTGTCTGTAGCTTCTTCAGCATCGATTCCCGCTGCAAATTTCACATGAATTTCTTGCCACTTTAGCATTACTAGTGGTCAACGTCGTCAGTTTTAACTTTTGTATTTTTAATGTTGGGGATCGATGAGATGTCAATCTCAAATCCGAACTTATCATTGACACTTCGTTAAGTTAGATAATCTTTGTCATATCTCATAAAACAAAGACATATTACTCCAAGTATCAAATCCATCTTTATCAAGATAAACACTGAATTAAATTGTATTGCTGTATTTTATTTAACAAATATATAATCTAAAAAATAGAGGATAATTTTAGGAATTAAACACTTTTTATAGAAATACTAGTACAAAAAAATACAATTATTTTGTCAACAATGCTGTTAATAGTTAAGTCTTTGGATGAACCTTTATTTGCATCTTTATCCCCCTAATGGAGGATGCCAGCAAGATATAAGTATCAATATCAATATATTCTTTCACCATAGTATTTTAGAAACTTTGGTGAGCGATCGCGCCAGCCATAATTTTTGGCTTTGTTTCGTCTAAATACAAATGACTAAAACAGTCGAAAGTACCGAGTATTGAGTCCATAGTAGAATAAAAAAAATTGGAAAAAGTTAATTTGAACTCATTACTCAGGACTCAGCACTGAATTAGTTTTGCTCACAATTTACTGCTGTGCTAATTTCGGAACCCGCCCCTTCAAACCGATCATCAGCTTCAGAGAAAATATTTTTACCACAGGTACTCGACGCATGATCCATAACCCGAGGCGGCGAACTAGCACAATTGGCAAGATGTTATTAGAAAACATTCGGTCTAACAAATCAGTGAAACCTAAAATTGTCAAGTTCTCCCGCTGACGCCAGCGTTCGTAACGTTTGAGGATTTGAATGTTGCCGATATCTTCACCTTTTGCATTCGCCTCTTGCAACACTTGCGCCAAAGCAGCAACATCCCGGATGCCTAAATTTAAACCTTGTCCGCCGACAGGATGGCAATTGTGCGCTGCATCACCAACTAAAGCGAGTCGGTGGAGAACATAGCGATCGCTTTGCATGAGTTGGACTTGAAAAATAAAGCGATCGCCCAATAATTCTAACTTGCCCATCTGATTGCCATAACGCGCTTGTAATTCTGCTAAAAATTGCTGATCATCCAAGGCACACAAAGCTTTTGCTTCTTCATGAGGGGCAGTCCACACAATCCGGCAACGGTTTCCTGGCAAAGGTAAAATCGCAAACGGACCACTTGAGTGGAATTTTTCGTATGCTGTGTTGTTATGGGATTTTTCTGGTTTGACAAAGGCAACAATACAAGACTGCCAATATTTCCAGCCGTGGGTTTTAATTCCAGCTGCTTGACGGATAGGAGAACGCGAACCATCTGCGGCTACTACTAATTTACTGCGAACCGTCTGCATCTGGTCTGCAAATTTGATCTCTATCGTCACCACATCCTGCTGATACTCGATATTTAACACTTCTCCAGGACATAAATATGTCACATGAGAACAATCTTTAACAAACTCCTGCAAGGGATGCAACAGTGCTTGGTGTTCCGCCACGTAACCTAAATCTTGTGCGTTTATATCCCCGGTTTCCCATTCCACCACACCGGGATAATCACCATCTGAAAGACGCACACGGCGATAACTCTCAATGTTGGGCAATATTTTGTCCCAAATTCCAATTCCTTGGTAAATCAGCGCCGAAAGCATATGCACTGCGTAAGCCTGCCCTTTGGCGACTGCTGCTGATTCTACTTTTGCCTCCACCAGCAGCACACTTAAGCCGGAATCTTTCAATGCAGAGGCTAGAGTTAAGCCAACTATCCCGCCGCCGACGATAACCAAATCATAATCATATCCCCGCTTCTGTGTTGATGTTTGGGGAGCGTTAAAGGTTTGAGAAAGCTGCGCTTGCGCCATTGTTAAGATAAATTACAGGGTTTTAATTCTTATTTTGACGCAAGCAGCCGCTGGAGAGCAAGTTTCAAGCGTGTTGCATCCAAATGAAAACCGCTATAAACAAAAAAGCTCGCTGTTGATAACAGCGAGGCAAAATTTGAAGAGCATGAGGATATATACTTTTGACCGAAATGCTTTTCTGCTTCAGTCCTAGACTAACTATTGCTTATTTACCTGAAGAAGTTGGGGCAGTAGGTGTGGACTCAGTAGTAGGTGTTGTAGGTGTACCGCTTGTAGATGTTGTAGGTGTACTACCTGTAGATGTCTTGGTACTAGAATTGCTGGAGGGACGACGGGAAGTCTTTTTTCCGGTGGTAGGAGTACCCAATTTCTTCTTTTTAGCGGTGGAAGGTTTGGTAGTAGTATTACCAGGTTTGGTCATACCACCAGATGTACTTGTACCAGATGTAGTTGCACCAGGTGTAGTTGTGGCGGAAGAAGGCGTTTGTGCATGCACAGTAGGTGCAGTTAGGGCTACAGGAGCAGCAATAACAACAGACAGAAGTAAAGCTTTTGCGATCTTGAGCATTTGAAAGTTTTATTATTCAAGAATCAATAATTTAAGTATCTCAACAAGATGTGTCATTGCCGTGTTATTGATGTGGAGTTTTTGTGTAAATTTCTGCCTTTATTTTTGCTCAAAAAATTGGTCTAGGCGACGATTTGCCAACTAGAAAATAGAAAAAACCCCGTTGGAGCTTGAGGAACGCTACGGGGTTAAATGGTGTTATTTATCTCAATGAAGAGTAATAACAATTAAAGTTTTTGTAGGGCTACTAAAAATTGTATAGGTTAACACTAACTATTTCTTCACACTGCTTTGAGTATGGGAGGCTTTGTGCTTGCCATGATGATTTTTGTAATGAGTTTTAGTGGCTTTGGTACCAGCAGCAGGCTTGGCAGCAACAGTTGTAGTCTTCGCAGGAGTAGCAGTTTTGGCTTGGACAGAGGGTACGCTCAGGGCTACAGGAGCAGCAAATACCAGAGCTACGAGTACAGCTTTAGCGAAGTTGTTCATTTGAGAATTTTCATTTGAAAATCAACAACCTAACTATCTCAGAAAGTTGTGTCAGCCTCATGTTATTGATGTGGAGTTTCTGTGTAGATTTTTGCCCTGTTCTTATTTCAAACGCCCAACTTATGTTTACAGCCAATAGTTGCAAGCTGACAGCATTTTTTCATTCCAGAAATTACAAATTACATCTCCCAAGCTTTGCGCTTATCAGTACCTAATTTGTTCTAATTCCACCGCTTTTGAAAATTCTAAAATCAATTCATTTCCTTGCTCAAGCCATCACAGCCATGAGTTGTTCTGACATATCAAAATTTGCCGTAACATTTTGTACATCATCTAAACCTTCTAGCGTATCTATAAGTTTGAGAAGCGATCGCGCCTGATCTGGATCACTCACTTCTACACTATTACTAGGAATCCAGCGCAATTCGGCATCAGTCACCTTAAAGCCTTTGTCTTTCAGGGTTTGGCTGAGGTTCTCTAAATCAGCTACTTCGGTAAACACCTCAGCGGTTTGCTCCTCAGTCATCTCATAAGACTGGGCACCACCTTCGAGAGATGCTTCTAAAAGCTGTTCTTCATCATCAACTCCCTCAACAGTACAAACGCCATTTTGGGAAAACATCCAGCCAACACAACCTGTTTCACCGAGATTACCACCGTTTTTACTGAAGGCAACACGTAAGTCAGCAGCAGTACGATTGCGATTATCTGTTAGGGCTTCAACAAGGATAGCAACTCCTCCAGGACCGTAACCTTCGTAACGAATAGCTTCTAAACTAGACGCACCGCCTGAGAGTGTACCTGCACCTTTGGCGATCGCTCTTTCTATATTCTCGTTAGGAAGACCCGCCGCCTTTGCTTTTTCAATTGCCGTACGAAGTTGAAAATTTCCTGTTGGATCTGGAACGCCACTTCTCGCCGCCACAATAATCGCACGGGACCACTGGGTGAAAGTCTTACCCTTTTTTGCATCGACTACTGCTTTTTGGCGCTTAATATTTGCCCATTTACTGTGTCCTGCCATATTCGGAAATTAATAATGCTATCTACTCACCAGATACGATATAGCTAGATTCTAGCTTTTGCATACTCATCCTTAAGTTTCCCAAAAAATGGGAACTTAATGTTAAACCACTTGACAACGCACTCATGAAATTCATTAAAATTCCTACTTACCCTTTCCTTAGAGCAAGGTTATTGATTTTACTCATAGTGGGCATCTTGATTTTGACTGGATGTCAAGCTTTACCAGAAGGCGAGAAAACAGATCAAGTGATTCATGTGACTTTATGGCAGGGGGTAAATCCGCCGCCTAATCGCGATGTGTTGCAAAAGCTGGTAGACCGATTTAATCAAACGCACCCAAATATCCAGGTGGAGTCCCTTTATGTGGGACAACCAGATCAGCAAATGCCAAAGATTTTATCAGCGGTGGTAGGAAATGCACCACCAGATTTGTTGTGGTATAACCCAACCATTGGCGGTCAACTCGTGGAATTGAATGCCCTGATACCTATAGATGAAATGTTAGCAAACTCACCAGTCAAAGCAGAAATTGACCCTGCTTTGTTTGAGTCAATGGAATACAAGGGGAAAATTTGGTCGGTGCCGTTTGCGACGAATAATGTTGGTATTTACTACCGACCGAGTTTGTTTCAAGCAGCAGGAATTACTGAATTACCCCGCACTTGGGAAGAGTTGCGTCAAGTTGCTAAAAAATTGACTCGTGATACAAATGGTGACGGGAGTATAGACCAACACGGCATCTTTCTGCCTTTAGGAAAGGGAGAATTTTCGGTATTTATCTGGTTACCGTTTATGTGGAGTGGCGGCGGTGAGTTGGTTAGTGGTGACGTACTGCAAGCAGCAGCAGTCCAATTAAAAGATAATAAAGGTGCTACTGCCGCTTTGCAATTGTGGCGCGATTTGATTACTGATGGTTCAGTGATTTTATCTGGACCAGAACGAGGTTATGAAACAGATAATTTCATTGCTGGTAAGGTAGCAATGCAAATAACAGGTCCTTGGACGCTAGGATATTTGCAACAAGATATTCCCAATGGAGATTTTGCTGTTTTTCCGATTCCCGTTGGTGAACGTCCTGCTACTAGCACTGGTGGTGAAAATCTGTTCCTGTTTAAAACGACTCCCCAAAGGGAAAAAGCAGCATTTGCTTTTGCAGAATATGTTTTAAGTGAAGAATTTCAGACAGAATGGGCGTTGGGAACTGGATATTTACCTGCGAACATGAAGTCGCGTCAAAATCCGAAATATCTGGCATATGTTGAGAAACAACCAGCAGTGAAGGTGTTTTTGGATCAGGCAAAATATGGGCGCAGTCGTCCTATTTTTCCGGGTTATAATCGGGTTTCAGAAAATATCGGACGGGCGTTGGAATCTGTGATGTTGGGGAAAAGTGAGCCTCAAGAAGCGCTCAAACAATCTCAGCAGCGCTTGGATTTGATTTTTAAATAGATAGGCAATAAATTTTTTGTTGGAACCACAGATAAACGCAGCATTGGTGTCAACTTAAGGTGAAAACCCGTATAGAACAAGCTTTTAGAGATTGCCTCGTTCCCAGCCTCAGGCTGGGAATGCCTACTGGGAGGCTCTGCCTCGCTTACTTGCGTTACTAGCCGCGCCCACTGCATTTCCTGCTTAGACCTGGAAACGAGATTTTAGAAGGATTTTGGCTTAAGTTGACACGCATGGCAGTGCCGTGCCTCTACAAAAAACCTGGTTTTCACTCAAATAAATGCTAAATAAGCAACTGGAGTCTTATCCTGTGAGAATTGTTAACAATAACGCATCTACCGAAAGGCTGAACCAAGACCCATTAGGGCACAAACTCGTCTGGATCATGGCGATCACAAGTGGGGCAGCGGCTGCTAATCTATACTACAACCAACCCCTACTGGCGGTGATTGCCCAAAGCTTACAGGCTCCTAATCATGCCACTGGGTGGATTCCTATAGTGACGCAAATTGGTTACGCCTTGGGAATTTTTCTCCTCGTTCCGCTGGGCGACTTGATGGAAAAGCGGAGATTGGTTCTGACGATGCTGGTGTTAACATCTGTGGCGTTGGGGGCGGCGGCGGTGTCACTCAACCTTGCTTGGTTGTTGGTTGCGAGTTTGGCGATCGGCATCACGACTATTACCCCACAGCTGATCGTTCCTTTTGCAGCACAACTGGCAAAACCGCAGCAGCGAGGAAGAGTTGTTGGCACAGTGATGAGTGGGCTGTTGATCGGAATTCTTTTAGCTAGGACAGTCAGTGGCTTTGTGGGAGCTAATTTCGGCTGGCGGGAGATGTATTGGCTGGCGAGTGGGTTGATGATTGTTCTGGCTGTTGTCTTGTCTCGGATGCTACCAAAAAGCCAACCATCGCTGCGTGTTTCCTACCCTCAGCTGATTGGATCTTTGTTCAAGTTGATAAGGCAGCACCCTATCTTGCGTGAAGCTTCCCTTGCAGGGGCAATGTCCTTTGGTGCCTTTAGCGCTTTTTGGAGTACTTTGGTATTCTTTTTGGCACAGCCACCCTACCATTACGGCAGTGAAGTGACGGGATTATTTGGGCTGGTGGGTGTGGTGGGAGCGGCGGCGGCTCCTATTGTGGGTAAGATAGCAGATAAGAGAAATCCCAAGCTGACTGTAGGGTTAGGTCTTGTGATTACAAGCTTATCGTTTCTGATTTTCTGGGTGTTTGGTTATCACGTTCTGGGGTTGATTGCTGGGGTTATCCTTTTGGACTTGGGTGTGCAAACCACAATGGTTTCTAACCAAGCGAGAATTTACAGTTTACCTTCAGAGTTTCACAGCCGTTTGAATGCACTTTATATTACCTTTTATTTTCTTGGTGGAGCGTTGGGTTCGTTCCTTGGTGTTTATGGCTGGAGTCACTGGCAGTGGCATGGAGTGTGTGCAATGGCTTTAATTATGCTAGGAGTGGCTTTTACTACGTTTATTAAGCGGCGTCAGCGTTGAGGCTATGTTTTATCGCCACGTAAGGGACTTCCGAATTGAAGAAGAAGTCAGAATTCAGAATTCTGACTTCTTCTTGACTTGTTGGAAATCCCTTAATACTTGTTCATATCAAGTCCGGTTAAATACTTATCATGACTCTAAGAACCCCACCCCGGTAAAGCTGCGCTTCACCTCCCCTCCCCGCAAGCGGGGAGGGGATTAAGGGGTGGGGTGCAGTTAACGTGGTAATGCCTCGTTCCCAGCCTGAGGCTGGGAATGCCTCCCAAGAGGCTCCGCCTCCCTTACAAAGCGGCAGAGCCGCAATGAAAGTGCGTTTCCAGGTAGAACCTGGAAACGAGATTGTCAAAGGGTTGTGGCTTAAGTTGACACTAATGCCGGGATGCCCACCCCACTGTTAGGGAATAATTTATTTGTTGGAAATCCCTTAATACTCGTTCACAAGTTTCTGATACTCGTTCATGAGGTTCTGATACTCGTTCATGAGGTTATGACACTCGCTGATGAGTCTTTGATACTCGTTCACAAGTTTCTGATACTCGTTCATGAGGTTCTGATACTCGTTCATGAGGTTATGACACTCGCGCACGAGGTTCTAATACTCGCTGATGAGTGTTTGATACTCGCTGATGAGTGTTTAATACTCGTTGATGAGTCTTTAATACTCGCACACGAGTCTTTGAGACTCGTCCACAAGATTTCTGACACATTTGTCCTTGTGGTTTGTTAGAAAATAATTGAGAGGTAAGCCTAATTTGTAGTCACCGCTTTAGCGCTAAAGCGCAACTACGAAGCTATCAAAATCTGGGAAAGAGCAATGCTGCGTACTTTTTTACAAAAGATTATCCAAAAAATCACGAGTACGCTAGGATTCACCCCCGCCCAGGAGAAGGACACAGAGATTGCCCCCACGCCTGACACTCAACTCGACTTTTTATTACAGGTACTTATAGCTACAGCAGAAAGCAACGGCGATGCCGCAGTCATACACCCGCTACTGGCAGCTCATGTAGATAAATTGGATATAAGCTTTGCCCAAGTTTTGCGAAACTGGGCAACAGGGACTCTGCCAGACTTGGAGACAGAAACAGCACAAAGCATCGCAGGCGTTATCGTTAATTTTAGTACCCGGATGTGGGACTTCCCCTTGGGCAACCGGGCGGAGAATTTAGAAATTGCCATTACAGGTTACGAGATAGCATTAACGGTTTTTACCAGAGAACGCTTTCCCATCGACTGGGCAATGACGCAAAACAACCTGGGCTTAGCTTACGGTGATCGCATCCGGGGAGAGCGTGCCGAGAATTTAGAAGTGGCGATTGAATGCTACACACAGGCGTTGCAAGAACGCACGCGCGATCGCTTTCCCATCGACTGGGCAATGACGCAAAACAACCTGGGCATAGCTTACAGCCATCGCATCCGGGGGAGCGTGCCGAGAATTTAGAACTGGCGATTGAATGCTACACACAGGCATTGCAAGAATACACGCGCGATCGCTTTCCCATCGACTGGGCAACCACGCAAAACAACCTGGGCTTAGCTTACGGTGATCGCATCCGGGGAGCGTGCCGAAAATTTAGAAATTGCGATCTCATGCTACACACAGGCATTGCAAGAAGGCACGCGCGCTCGCTTTCCCATCTACTGGGCAATGACGCAAAACAACCTGGGCGCAGCTTACGACCAACGCATCCGGGGGGAGCGTGCCGAGAATTTAGAAATTGCGATTTCATGCTACAGACAGGCGTTGCAAGAAGGCACGCGCGATCGCTTTCCCATCGACTGGGCAATGACGCAAAACAACCTGGGCGCAGCTTACGACCAACGCATCCGGGGGGAGCGTGCCGAGAATTTAGAAATTGCGATTTCATGCTACACACAGGCGTTGCAAGAAGGCACGCGCGATCGCTTTCCCATCGACTGGGCAACCACGCAAAACAACCTGGGCAATGCTTACAGTGATCGCATCCGGGGGAGCGTGCCGAGAATTTAGAAATTGCGATTTCATGCTACACACAGGCGTTGCAAGAAGGCACGCGCGATCGCTTTCCCATCGAATGGGCAATGACGCAAAACAACCTGGGCATAGCTTACGGTAATCGCATCCGGGGGAGCGTGCCGAGAATTTAGAAATTGCGATTTCATGCTACACACAGGCGTTGCAAGAACGCACGCGCGATCGCTTTCCCATCGACTGGGCAATGACGCAAAACAACCTGGGCAATGCTTACAGGAATCGCATCCGGGGGGAGCGTGCGGAGAATTTAGAAATTGCGATTTCATGCTACACACAGGCGTTGCAAGAACGCACGCGCGATCGCTTTCCCATCGAATGGGCAATGACGCAAAACAACCTGGGCATAGCTTACGGTGATCGCATCCGGGGGGAGCGTGCGGAGAATTTAGAACTGGCGATTTCATGCTACACACAGGCGTTGCAAGAATACACGCGCGATGCTTTGCCCCAAGACCATGCTGAAACTGCGTTTAATTTGGGTTTAGCTTACATAGATGCTGAGCAGTATGCCGATGCTTACGACATATTTCAATCTGCTATCGACACTCTAGAATTTCTGCGGGGTGAAATTGTCTCTGGCGATGAAATCAAACAAAAACACGCGGAAGAATACAACAGGATTTATCGCCGCATGGTGGAAGTTTGTCTGGAATTAGAATACTACGACCAGGCAGTGGAATACATCGAGCGTAGCAAAACCCGTAACTTGGTGGAACTGATAGCAAGTCAAAAGCGTTTTCAGCCACTGCACGAACTCGACCAAAAAATTGCCGAAGAATTGGAACATATCCGCTTTGCTGAAATTCAAGCGCTTGTGGATGACCACACAGCTATTGTGCAATGGTATATCTTTGGTAATTGCTTCCGCGCTTTTATCATCACTCGCCACAACCAACACCCGACTATTTGGAAATCGTCCCCGCAAGATGTCAAAGATTTGAAGAAATGGTCAGATGAGTATCTGGAAACTTACGCTACCAAGAAACCTCTGTGGCGACGTCAACTGGCTGCCAAACTGAGCAAGTTAGCTGATATTTTGCACATCAATAATATTCTCGACCTCATACCATCTTCCTGCCAAGCCTTAATTCTCGTACCCCATCGCTACCTGCATTTATTACCGCTGCACGCTTTGCCTATTGGGGAAGAGGGGAATTGCCTTTTGGATAAATTTCCTCGTGGGGTGAGATATGCGCCTAGTTGTCAGTTGTTAAAATTAGCCAAATCTCGGAACCCTACCCCTAACCCCTCCACACCGAGGAGGGGGACGCGCACTGGCGGGGAAAAATCACGTTCTCTATTCGCCATTCAAGATCCCAACGAGAACCTGCTTTATACCAATATTGAAGTAGAAACGATTGAGCGTTATTTCCAGCCAACCACTGTTATAAAAAAAGGCGACGCTACCAAACAAGCTTTATTCCAAGCACCAGCTTTTAAGAGTTTATGTCAAGCTCAAGTTGTTCACTTTTCTTCTCACGGCTATTTTGATATAAACTCGCCTGTCGATTCAGCTATAGCTTTAGCAGATTGCATTTCTCCCATACCTGCCGATGCTGACTCCAGCAAACGCTATCGAAAGTTAGCAAATGGTGATGTCATTGACTTAGAAAAATGCCTCACCTTACGTGACATCTTTAATCTCAATTTACCAGAATGTCGCCTCGTCACTCTCTCGGCTTGTGAAACTGGGCTTTCCGATCCTTTCAGCACCAGCGACGAGTATATCGGTTTACCGAGTGGCTTTCTCAAGGCAGGCACTTCTAGTATAGTCAGCAGTTTGTGGGCGGTGGATGACTTCGCGACTGCTTTGTTAATGATTCGATTTTACGATAATCAGCGCTCTCTGCCAGTTGCCCAAGCACTTTCTGAGGCGCAGCGCTGGTTACGCAACTCTACCCAAGCCGAACTCATAGAATGGACTCAAAATCACCTCAATATAGATGAAGAACATAAGCAAACAATTCAGCAGCGTCTACAAACGTGGTATTTTCCTGAGCATAAACCGTTTCGCAAACCTGAGGCTTGGGCTGGTTTCTGTGCTATTGGGCAATAAAGTTCGTAGTAAGGACTTTAGTCGTTGCTTTTGTAAAAGAGGACTAAAGTCCTCACTACGAAGAACAAAATCTCAAATCCTAGTGGAGGTATAACCTATGGAAGCTAATGAAGCTAGCATTATCATTGAGGCTTTTTTGCAAGTCGTAGAACAGCAAGGATTTGTCTTTGATGAAAAAAGCCGCGAAGATTTGTTGACAATTAAGCAAACCTTGGCAGAATTAGAAAATCAATCACTTTCAGCAGCCGCTGATGCAATTACCGCTTGGTGTAGAGAACATCCAGATGTTGCAGATGCTGCCCTATTTGCTGCGAGAGAAATTACTATCAAAAAACGTAATCCAGCTAATCAAGAAGGAACTTTAATCAATCAGTTTCCAGATTACCAAAAAATTATTGATGAACGGCAGAAAAATCCACAGCCAGAACCTCCTAAAAAATAAACAAGATTGCAAAAGTCAAATTTATAAACATAAAATCGCAGATTAATATCAGGTTTGGTTGATTGCTTATCATTCGTGAAGAACCCCACCCCTTTATCCCCTCCCCGCAAGCGGGGGGGGAGGTGAAGCGCAGCTTTACCGGGGTGGGGTTATTCAGGTAATAATAAGTATTTAACGAGACTTGATATAACACAGATACACATGGATAAATTATCTGTGTTAATCTGTGTCCATCTGTGGTTAGAAATATTAATTAATCATACTTTTGTAAAAAGTCCTAATGAGTCCTAAAGTTTATGCTCCCAATGTCCATTTATTTGCCTTTGTTCTGCAAAAAAGCGCTGATGGTGATGATGCAGAAGAAAAGGAGAAAGATTGGCTGTGGCAAACCTGTGATGAAATCATCTACAAAATACTGCATAAAAATTTCAACTTGATGCAATGGCTGGATTTAGAAAAGGAGCCAAATAATCCTAGTGTCTCTTTAATCAAAGCGGAGAAACAAACAGAAGTTAAGCCTATTGAAGGTGAGATAACTTTAAATAATCGGTCAATTATTATTGACGGCTTTGCTTATCCTTTAAGACTTTACGATAGCTACGGGTTATGGCTCAATCTATATCGTCCACAAACAGAAAATGGTCAAAGAACTGAGGATGTCGATATTCAGCTTTTCAGTCGGTTGAACCCAAATAATTGTTTGCTGTTAAATGAAAGCAAAAAATTTCTTGGTGAAACCCTAATCATTACTGCTTGGTTGTCATCAGAACAAGACCCTCAAAATCAGAAAGCTTTGAAGGAACTTGCTGATGAATGTCTCAAAACTTTCTTTCCTAAAGACTATACCATACCCCCATTTGCTCGTTCCGCTACCTTATTTGGTAGCCCCATTTTTGAATACGGGCTTTTTAACCAATTAACCAATTATCGTCATATTTTAGTTTGGTTCTTCAGCCATCCAGAAGCCGAAGAAAAGTTTAATTCTTATCAGGAACAATTATTAGATTTATTTTTCTTTCGTGCCAAAGTTGTGAAAGCTTTTCAACAAAGCCGGCAAGTCTATCAGGACACTAATAAAGAATATAGCAAAATAGAACAAGAAATTAAGACTTTAGAACAATTTGGGGACAATAAGTCATTAACAGAACAACAATTAGAAGAATTAAGCCATAAATTAAAGACACTTCCCAAAATGGGATTAGATTATGCCAATCTGCTGCGATATCTGGAAGGATACCAAAATACAATCGCCATCAATGCTCGAAACTATGCTGATAGATTGCAACAGATTCGTGGTATGATTAAAGAAGAAGATATTACGTTTTTAGAAATATTTAGCTTAGAAAACTGCTCTTATTTTCAGGAACAAATAAGAGCAGACTTGGGATATTTTCATCATGGTTCTAGCTTGCTAGATAAAGCGATCGCCTCAATCCGGGGACGTGTGGCGATAGACAGGGCGAAAAGCGATCGCCTTGCAGAGGAAAAGAAAGAAATAGGCGATTGCCCAAGGGGCAGTGCCGGAGGCAATCGCAACTTGCAAATCACTATTCTTGCGGTAGGTAGTGCAATTGGTTGTGGCGGGATTTTGGCATCGAGTTACGCCTTAATCACAAAAGAAGAACCTCTGTTACCTGCCTTGGACACTCCTATTCCTCATCGCTTCACCTTATCGCTTGGTTACAGTCTCCTTTTTGGAGTTGTTGTAGGAATGTTGATTTGGGGAGGAGATAAAATTTGGCAGTGTTACAAAAATCGCCAGCGTCAACCATAAACACAACAAGATTCCCGACTTCTTAAAGAAGTCGGGAATCTGAGGAATCTGGCGCGATTTCTGCGCTTCCCGCAGGCACTTTCACACAAATTAAATACGATTGCTATATCTTTTTTTTCAAAATCCAAAATTTTCTTTTTTTTATTTTAAATTTTGAATTTTGAATTGTTTCTGTCATAACCTAGCAGCGGCGATCGCAGCACCTATGAGTCCCACTTGTTGATTAAGGATAATATGTACAGGGATGTCTTCTAGGAGGGGACGCATTCTACCTTTTTGCGTGAAATTCAACAGGAACCTATCTTGTTGAATTAAGGGTAGTATTTTAGGTGCAATTCCTCCAGCAACATATAAACCACCATAAGGTAGAAGTTTCAGCGCCAGATTGCCTGCTTCTGCGGCGTATGTTTCTACAAATAATTGCATCGTTTGTTCCGAGAGGCGATCGCTTTTCTCTAATGCTGCTTTACCAATGACAGCACCCGGATCAACGCTTTTTTCTTGGTGTCCCGCTTCTTGTTCCCAGGTTCTGACAACTTGGGCAATTTCTGGGGATTCAGTACCAATTTTCCTGTCGCGCAGAAATTGGTAAATTGCGACAACTCCCATACCAGAAACCACACGTTCTACAGAAACCCGTTGGATATCATGCTTATCCAGCAGGTATTTCAAAAGCTGAAACTCTAACTCAGTACGCGGGGCAAAATCAGCGTGTCCACCTTCAGAAGGAAAGATTTGATAGCTGTTTCCTTGCTTGATTAAAAATCCTTGCCCCAAGCCAGTACCAGCACCAATAATGGCAATCGGGGCTTCGGGGTTGGGTTTGCCAGGTTGCAAAGTCAGGAAATCTTGTTTGTCTAAACCCAAAACGCCAAACCCAACAGCGGCAAAGTCGTTGATCAGACTGACTTGAAGGATACCCAATTCTTGTTGTAACCGTTCTGTATCGAGAAACCAAGCTAAATTAGTCAGCTTAGCGGTATTTTTTACTATAGGTCCTGCAATGGCAAAACAGGCTTTTTGTGGTTTTGGTGTATTAGCTTTGAGCAAAAACTGCTGGACTATCGGCACTAAATCAGGAAAATCCCCACTACGGTACCGTTCCTCATAAATAGTGCGTGATAGATGCTTATCTGACGCCTCAACCAGACGCAAAATGGTTTTCGTGCCGCCGATGTCTCCTGCCAATAATAGTGTCATATGAGTTCTTCTTAATTAAACCGAATGACTTCTTCTACTTGGGTTAAATGGGAGGTATCTCCCTTGAGTTCTAACAACCACTCTGGGTGTTGACGCACAACTTTCACCAGAGAACACAACGAAGCTTTGACTTCCGTTCTGGCAATTTCACCTACTAAGCCTATTGTCGCCCCCAATACAGATGCACCGTGTCCCACTAAAAGAATATCCTCTGGAGAGAATTCTGTAGTTAAGCATCTCGCAGTTTGCCCGGAACGTTCCAGCATTTGTTCTCTTGTTTCCGGGTATTTTGCAGCAATGCACGAAGTGTAGCTAATGTCAATTCTGGGGAATAATTCTGCTAATGCTGGAGTTGAGAGTCGCTGTGGTTCTTCTGTCATCCAAGCTGGATTCAGCCATTCACTCAAGCCTGTTTCCAGTTTTATTCGCAAATCGAGAACTTCTGCTACTGCGATCGCCGTTTGTACCGTTCGTAGGAAAGGGGAAGCAAAAATGTGGGCAATTTTTTCTTTCTTGAGACGCTTGGCTAACTGCTGCGCTTGCACCATACCATCTTCAGACAGTGGTGGATCGTAGCGTCGTTCTGCTGTGAGAAACCAATCAGGGTTGACGAAATCGAGGCGGTTAGCGTGTCTTGCAATCCAGACTATTTGACTCATGCGATGATTTGATACATTTCCCGCAGGCTAAAGTTTAGGGCTACATAAACTAAGCCCGTTTCGCGGGCTGTATATTAAATAATATGACAAATTGTGTAACTATACGTGTAGAGACGCGCGATCGCTATACGTGTAGAGACGTTGCATGCAACGTCTCTACATTAGACTTGTTGCAAGTTGTGGATGTCATTCTGTTCGCGTAGCGTGCGCCTTAGCGCATACAAAACGCAGTGTAGCGTAAGCGCAAAGCGCAGGCTCCGCCAACGCGTAGCGTGTCCCGATCGCGCAGCGTGTCCGTAAGGACTCAGGGACTCAGAATCTCAAGAGATGTTTCGCTATGCCTCCGGCACGCTGCGCGAACGCTCAACATGACATTTCAAGCATTTTTGCAAGAAGTCTATTGATG
This sequence comes from Scytonema sp. PRP1, assembly GCF_036697665.2. Lineage (NCBI taxonomy): Bacteria > Bacillati > Cyanobacteriota > Cyanophyceae > Nostocales > Scytonemataceae > Scytonema > Scytonema sp. PRP1. The sequence continues at coordinate 47,751 of NZ_JBAHYJ020000019.1, forward strand.
TGTTGATAACGGTTTTGGTCTTATCTAAACCTTTGATAAACTCTTCCAACGTTAAAGTTTGGGTTTGTAACTGTACCATGTGTAATACATCTCTTGCATCTCTTTGATTCCATCTGTGTCCATCTGTGGTTAATTATTCTTTTTTTTGGAATGAATGCAAGAAGTCTAATAACTTAATTACCCCAAGTAAGCCTTTTTTACTCGCTCATCGGTGATTAATTCCGATGCTGCACCTGACAGGGTAATACAACCAGCTTCTAACACATAACCACGATCTGCAATTTGTAGGGCAAGGTTAGCGTTTTGTTCAACCAAAAGGATAGTCACGCCTGTTGCACGCAAATTCTGAATGATGCTGAAAATTTCCCGAACAATCGTAGGTGCTAAACCCAAACTAGGCTCATCTAAAAGCAAAAGTTTGGGTTTACTCATCAAAGCACGGGCTATAGCTAACATTTGTTGTTCACCACCGCTGAGGGTTCCCGCGAGTTGATGGCGTCTTTGTGCTAAACGTGGGAACATCTCAAAGTAGTATTGAATATCATTTCTTAGCTCTGTTTGATTAGAGCGAATATAAGCACCCAAGAGTAAGTTATCTAAAACTGTTTGCCGCGCTAATACTCTTCTTCCTTCAGGACAATGGGCGATACCTAGTTGTACAACTTCGTGCGCTTGGCGGCGGGTAATGTTACGTCCGCTGTACATAATTTTGCCACGGTGAGGATTCACTATTTTGGAGATAGCGCGCAGAGTCGTCGTTTTGCCTGCACCATTAGCACCTATCAAGGTTACGACTTCGCCATTATTTATATATAAATTAATATTTTGTAAAGCTTCAATGCCTCCATAGTTAACATAAAGGTCTTTGATTTCTAATATTTGAAAAGTTTCTTTATTATTTAATATATCTGTGTTCATTTGTGTGCATTTGTGGTTAATATGCTTAGTCGTTACCCAAATACGCGTTAATGACAGCTGGGTTATTTCTGACAACAGATGGTTCTCCTAAAGCAATCAACTGACCAAAATCTAAAACGGCGATACGGTCACATAAACCCATAACTAAAGGTACATGATGCTCAATTAGAATAATTGTCAAGTTGAATTTGTCGCGGAGGTTACGGATAAATTTACTGAGCTGTTGCTTTTCGCTGGGGTTCATACCCGCAGCCGGTTCGTCTAAGAGTAAAATTTGCGGTTCTAAGGCAAGGGCGCGGGCAATTTCTAGTCGTCGTTGGTCGCCGTAGGAAAAATTTCTGGCTTTTTCATCGATACGATCGCCCAAACCAACAAGATCTAGTAATTCTAAAGATTTGTGCTTATTTTTTTGTTCTTCCTTGAGAGTCGGTGGCAGCCCTAACGCACCTTTCACCAAACTACTTTTAGTATGTAAATGACGCGCAATTCTAACATTTTCTAATGCAGATAGTTCAGCAAATAGGCGAATGTTTTGGAAGGTTCGAGCAATACCTAAACCTGCAATTTTATCGGGACTGAGTTGAGAAATTTCGCTACCTTGATAAAGTAATTCCCCGCTTGAAGGTGTAATGAATCCTGTTATTAAATTAAATAAAGTTGTCTTGCCAGCACCGTTGGGACCAATCAGCCCAAAAATTTCATGTTGATGGACTACGAAAGAGACATCGTTGACCGCAACTAATCCCCCGAAGCGACGAGTAAGGTTTTTCGCCTCTAATATCGGTAGTCCAAATACAGTTTTCGTCACATTTTCTTGAGTCATTATAATTATTTCAATACATCTTTGCTGCGCTTTTTACGTTTTTTAAATAAATCTGGAGTGACAAGACCTTGAGGGAAAAATATTGTACCGATAACTATAAGTAATCCAAAGATAATTAATCTACCATCTCGCAAAAATTGCGCTAACCAACTAGGTAAACCACCTGTGTCGGCTATTGCTCTCAACACTTCTGGCAGAGCTGTAAATACCATACCTCCAACGACGGAACCAAGAAAAGTTCTGGAACCACCAATCAACACAAAAGTTAAGTAAATAATACTCGCATCAAAGGTACCTTGGCGTGCATTCCAGGTATTAAGAAAATGCGCGCTGATAGCACCAACCACTCCTGCCAGAATACACCCTAGCGTGAATGCCCAAACTTTGTAGTAAGTTGGGTTAATTCCCATCGCACTTGCTGCCAATTCATCCTCACGGATGGCGATGAATGCCCTTCCGGCTCGGATGCGTTCTAAACGGTAAATGAATATCATGCTGATAAGCAGCAATGGCAGCGCAATCCACAAGTATTCGATTGGTGTTTGAAAAGGTTGAGGAATGGCAAAAATGCCGACAGCACCACCTGTAATATCTAAATTTAGAGATATGACTCGCAGAACTTCCACAAAGGCAATGGTGGCGATCGCCAAATAAATCCCCCGCAACCGCAACGCTGGAATTCCCACCACTACACCCAATAAACCAGAAACGACACCAGCAATCAACATTTCCAACAGCACTAATGGAATGGGGAATGGATTAGCTGTGGAAGAAAAAACGGTTGTGGACAGAATGGCTGCAATATAACCACCCAAAGCATAAAAGCCAGGGCTTGCCATAGACAACTGTCCCGCCATCAGTGGTAAGTACAGCGACAGCCCCAGCAGCGCCCCTAGTACCATAGAGACGATAAGAGAACCGTAAGTAGCGATAAATTCAGGCATTTTAAAGAGTTTTGACTAAGCTTTAGTAGGGCGTGCCATCCTTGTGGATAAATCTGAATTTGCCATCAGCACTGGATTGTGCAATCAAATCATGATCAGGATATGTCGCTTCGTCATTAGGGGTACGATCGCCTACCTCTAGATAAACACCAACTACCGACGACCGATTCACCAAATGATGTCCATTTGCCTCATTGGCTGGAAATCCCGCTGCCATTCCTGGTTTCAGAATTTCCTCACCTGCATCTGTGATTAAAGTGAGTTCACCTTCCAAGACATATATGAATTCATCTTGATGGGAATGCCAATGTCGCAAAGCAGAACTGCTTCCAGGTTCTAACTTCACCAGATTCACCCCAAAGTTCTTGAGTCCTGCAAAGTTGCCTAACCGTTGTCGAACCCGTCCTGCAACAATTGGCTTGAACTCATCGGGGTAATTCGTTCTCCTTTCAGTAGGTACTTTTTCTGGGTCGATAATCATTGAGTTACCAATCGCTTTTAAACTTTCTGGATTTAAACCTTCTGTACAAACCGACGCCCGAGTAAACCTTGGGGTCGAACTAACAACATAATAAATAGGATGCCAAAGGCAACAGCATCTTTATACCCTGAGTATTCCCCAGGGACAAACGCCTCCACTAATCCAATCACCAAACCTCCTAGCACTGCACCGGGAATACTGCCCAAACCGCCCAAGACAATGACTGATAAGCCCCTCAACCCAAAACTCAGTCCAAAATAAGGTCCAGCAATGCTGACACTAGAAGCAACTAATGTTCCCGCCACTCCTGCAATGAAACTACTGATAAAAAACGTCAGCACAATAAAGCGATCGCTGTTTATTCCCAACAAACTTGCGGTCGTTGGATCTTCGGCGATCGCCTGCATTGCCTTACCATACTTTGTGTAATTGATGAATAGAGTCAGAATGGCAACAATCACTACTGATATAGCAAAAATCATCAGTTGAACAGTGCGAATCGGAATCGGGTTTTCGGCCGTGCCAAAATTAATAGCAGGTGGCAAATTCCCGTAAGTGTTTGCAGGAAATGTATAGCTTTCCGCCCCTACCAGGTACTGGATTAAGTTAACAATAACCACTCCTACACCTAAACTGGAAACAACTGTTAATAAAGGGTCAGAACCCCGCTGTCGCAAAGGGAGAAAGGCAAGACGTTCAATTGCCACCCCAACTAACCCGGAAAGCGTACTTCCTAAAATCAACGCAACAGCAAATGGCAATTGTATAGGTAGTGATGCATTAGCCAGCAATCCATTAAATCCAAAAGCACCACCTATCAGTGCATATGTGAGATAAGCACCCAAGGTAAAAACTGCGCCATGAGCTAAATTAATTATGCCTAAAATGGAGTAAACCAAGGTGTATCCCAAGGCAAAAATAGCGTAGACACTGCCTATGGATAAACCATTCAAAATCTTTTGTAAAACCAGATTTATCTCCATATTACAGCTATTTTAAAAATACAAATTTGCCATTATTTCCGTCTTTATCCATTTGTATTTGGGAGACGTAAAAATCTTTTTGAACGATATCACCGACTGGCGTGAAAGAAATTTCACCCAGAGGAGTGTCGTACTTTCCTGCTAGTAATTCCTTATTTAATTCAGTACGCAGTTTATCAAGGGACATTGTACTAATTTTGGTCTTTTTATCCAAAGCTTTCAGAGCTTCTACATATACCTGTACTGCCGTAAAAGATTGAGCGCTGAATTGAGCAGGTTCTTTTTTGTATTGATTAACATAGGTTTTGTGAAATGTTGCGTTAATTTCTCCTGGATGTTCAGGGCTGTAAGCTTGAGCAATCAACACGCCATCACAAAGCGCTTTACATACTGAGAATAGATTTGGTGTGTTCAAGCCATTGCCACCTACAATGATGCCTTTATAACCCAGTTCCCGCAGTTGTCTAACTAAGTTACCTCCGTCCGCAGCCAAACCAGATATGATTACCAAATCGGGTTTTAAGTTAAGAGCATTGGTGGCTTGAGCTTGAAAGTCGGTGTCAGAGGTTTGGAACTTTTGAACTGTGACTACTTCTAGCCCTTGGTCTTTAACTGTTTTCTGAAAGATTTCTGTTTCTGATTTGTTAAAGGCATCATTTTGTGCATAAAAAACGGCTACTTTTTTAATATTAGGATTCTGCTTAAGCGCAGCTTTTACTGAATTAGGAGCGACGATAGAAACGGGTGCAGATATACGCGCAACATAATCACCTATTTCCGGAATTCCTTTTGCCGTAGTTGATGCTCCAAGCACTGGAACTTTAGCACGGTCTGCAATCGGAGCGGCACTAAAAGCTTGCTGTGATAAAGTAGGACCAACAATACCAACAACTTTATCTTTATTAATTAAAGTTTGAAAAGCATTAATTGCTCCGGCTTCATCTCCGCCAGTATCTTGCATAACTAATCGAATTGGAGTGCCATTGATGCCACCTTTATCATTAAAATACTTCTCCGCCATTCTGGCTCCAACAAATCCCTCTTGACCAAGTAATGCCACGTTGCTGGTTTGCGCCAAGGCAATACCAATAGGAATAGCACCAGATGTACTTGTTGTCGCAGCAGCGTTGGTTGCAGAATTTGGGGTGGCGTTAGTTGCAGTGTTTGTACTACTGTTAGTGCCGCCGCCGCAGGCTGTTAGCAGCATAGCGCAAGTCGTGAATATTGCAGTTGTAATAGCAGCAGGTTGTTTCATAGTCGAGGAATAAAGTCGTGAGTACTTTTGCTAAAGTTAGTATTAGTCTTGACAAAAAGTAAAGTATATAAGACTGTTTATAGTTCAAGACTGTTTCTGTGCGATCGCCCTTTGGGCGGCTCCCTCTAGGAGCATCGCTATACTCATTAAGAGTACTTTGACAAGAATTGTATTAAATCATTTTTATTTGATCATGCAAAGTCAAAGCTTCCAAGTCGTTTTCATAGAACTTCTTGGTTGAAACAAACTTTACAGATAGTTTGCCATTTTCAGGCTTTTAGCTCAAGCCAAAAAAAAGCGGCAAACAGACAAAGTATTGTTTCAATAAAATATAGTTCTAGATTCTTCTGGGATGGGCAGGACAGCCCGTCCTATATCGGGGCGGGCGCGAGCGTTAAGCGCGAAATCGCTATAAATGCTTAATTTTTGCAGCCTTCTGCTAGACTGTGGATGCCTACGCCATTCTTGCCGCCATGCGAGACTTAAACACTTCAATAACCTGCGGTGTAGCCTCAGTCGTTTGCCACGCTGGACGTGCTATTAGGCGATGGCACCAAGCACTCAATTTTGGATAATCGCTCAAGGACACACCTCCTCTCGGCAACCAAGGTACTACAGTACCAGCCACAACCTCAGCTAAAGTTAAGCTTTGACTGCCAAAGTAAGGGCGTTCATCTAATAAATTCTCAAAAAACTTCAGTACCGTTGACGCTTTCTGCTTTGCCTGTTCGATTTTTTCTGGATTTCCTCCACCTAAACCTAACATCACCGGAAACAGTGGAGCAATGGCAGGCAACAACTCATTCACACTTACCAGTTGCACCATTCGGGCGATCGCCAAATCCTTGGCATCAGTTGGCAACATCGCAGGCTTGGGGTACTTCTTCTCTAAATAATCTAAAATTGCCAAAGACTCTACTATATTAAAACCGTCGTCTACCAAAACTGGAATGTGGTGAAAGGGGTTGAGTGCCAGAAATTCTGGTTGAAACTGTTCGCCATCGAGTTTCACCTCCACCAATTCAAACTCAAGTTCTTTCTCCAACAGAGTAATCCAGACACGGCGAGAATTTGGAGAAATCGGCTCGTGATACAGCTTTAACATGGGAATAACTTACAGTTTTATAAATAGGGTAAGCATTGTCAGTCTATACCCTATACTCCATAGAATTGCTCTCACAATAAAGAAAGAAAACTTGCGATACAATCCAAAGCGATTTGTGTGACTGTGAACAACTTGAAATCGCCTTCTTTGCCTGAAATGCCGGATATTTGGCAGCAAACTCTTCATTGGACTCCCACTGTCCAACAGCAGGTGCAATTCCAACAGCTTTACGAATTCATCCTAGAAGGTAATCGCCAGTTTAACCTAACTCGCATTACCGACCCCCAAGAGTTTTGGGAAAAACATCTTTGGGATTCTCTAAGAGGAATTGCCCCTCTGTTGAGAGATAAGGAAGCAGGGGTAGGCAACACTTTTGTATCTCCCTCATCTTCCCCCACTTCCCTATCTTTTATAGATATCGGCACGGGCGCAGGTTTCCCAGGAATTCCAGTCGCAATTACTGTAGCTAATTCTACTGTTACTCTGCTTGATTCTACCCAGAAAAAAATGACATTTGTTGAAAAACTCAGCGCTGCCCTTGACCTGAGCAATGTTAAAACTCTCACTGGCAGATCTGAAGAAGTCGGTCAGCAACCTCAGCACCGACAAACTTATGATGTTGCCCTCATTCGCGCTGTTGGGACAGCCTCTGTCTGTGCAGAATATGCCCTACCATTGCTTAAGCAAGGTGGTTTAGCCGTAATCTACCGGGGCAATTGGACACAAGAAGAAACAAAAGCTTTGGAAAATGCCGTTAATCAGTTGGGTGGGGTAGTTGAATCAATTGAAAAATTTACAACTCCCTTAACTGATAGCATCCGTCACTGCCTTTACTTGCGTAAAGTAGCAACCACACCAGTTCAGTTTCCCCGTCCTGTTGGTGTACCCACCCAAAAGCCGCTTTAGGAGCGATAAGCGTTTAGGAGCGAGATTAGGGAGATGGCAGAGATAAGGGAGATATTGTCTGCCCCTACTTCCCCATCTCCCCCCTACTTTCCTACTCCCCTTGTCACGCCGCTTTACTTGCTGCTGCAAACCGCCTATTAATCTCATCCCAGTTCAAGACATTCCACCAAGCATCCAAGTAGTCAGCGCGGCGGTTCTGGTACTTGAGGTAATATGCGTGTTCCCACACGTCATTGCCCATAATTGGGTAGTTACCTTCAATCAAGGGACTGTCCTGATTGGCTGTACTTGTCACCGCAAGCTTGCCATCTTTGGTGCGGACTAGCCAAGCCCAACCACTGCCAAAACGACTTGCACCAGCTTCGTTAAACTGCTTTTTGAATGCAGCAAAATTGCCGAAGTTTTGATTAATGGCGGATGCGATCGCCCCTGTTGGTTCTCCACCACCCTTCGGCTTCATAATTCTCCAAAACATCGAGTGGTTCACGTGTCCACCACCGTTATTGCGTACTGTTCTACGAATATCTTCTGGTACGCTGTTGAGGTTACGCAGCAGTTGTTCAACAGTTCTGCTTTTGAGTTCTGGATGTTTATCTAATGCTGCATTTAAGTTTTTTACATAAGTCGCATGGTGTTTATCGTGATGAAACCGCATTGTTCCAGCATCGATGTGTGGTTCCAGCGCCTCGTAGGGATAAGGCAACGGTGGTAGTTCAATAGCAGCTGTTTTACCTGGACTTGGTTTGTTTTGGCTTGGCGCATTCTGTGCCAGGGCACAAGCATCTAAGGTAAAAGCACCTGCACTAGCTCCGAGTAACAATAAGAAATGACGACGATTAATAGCCATAATAGTGATTGCAGCCTAATAATTCTAATTTCAGTTGTTATTTTCTGAAATTTAGACCAATTGTTTATCGATTTTTGATTTTAACCATAGATGGACACAGACAAGTGTAAATTATTTATAAATACTTTTTTATAGTATTAAGATTTCTACGTATGGTTGCTAGATAAAACGGAAAAAGACACAGCACGCCCAAGTTGTCTGCCTAATTTTTTGAAAATATTCCTGGAAGTGTTTGGTTTCAAATGTTGCAAAGTGTAGATTCAACAAGAAGCTCAATATAATATAAGCTTTCGGTTGACGAAAAGTTTTTTGAGTTATTGCGTCAAAAAATTATGAATGATTAAAAAAGCTTCATCATTCATAATTGATAATTCACAATTCACACAACACTAACTTTGCGACAAGCGCTGCACCACTTCACCTGCCAACATGTGATGTGCTTCTGTAAGGAGGTGAGGAATTCTTTCAGCATGAGGACTGCGGCTGAGACATTGCCGTAAATCTAGTTTATCTACCTTGTCAGCTTTGTTACCAGGAAACCAATGACCAGCATTGCCAAGCATGTTGTAACGCATTTTGGCGTACTCTAACAGATCGTAGGCGATCGCCAAATTCCTCAACCATAAAATCGCTCGAATATTGATTTGATCTGGAGTTTCCTCAATAGTTGGTAAATTCAGCTGCCAAGTTTTCACCCAGTCTTCCCCTAAGGTAGCAATAGCTTCTTCCTCTAGCCGTGCCAAAATTGGTGGCAAAATTTCGGATGTATTATCCAGCAAATCTAAAGTTTTCAGGTGTTCGTCAAAATCTTGGGGTTTTGCAGCCCCTACACTTAAGGTATGTACCTGAGAGTGACTTAGACAAAACAAATCATTAAACACCATTGGACTCAAAGGAGTGCAAAGATTCACTAATTTTTGTGGTGGTTTATACAACATTCCCCCTTTGTCGGATGGGCTAATAATAAATACGCCCATATCTTGACGATTTGCTGCTTCAATTGCAGCCCAATTGACTTGATTTATGTAGTACCAATGCAAATTGACGTAATCAAATTGGTTAGTATCAATAGTTTGGATAATGATATCTGTTGGTCCATGCGTGGAAAAACCGATAAAGCTGACTTTTCCTTGTGCCTGAAGTTTTTTTGCTACTTCTAAACAGCCACCAGGACGGATACTGTAGTTTAATAACTCAGCATTGTTGATGCCATGTATTCCTAGCAAGTCAACATAATCTAGCCGCAGATTTCGCAGTGACTTTTCAAAGTCACGCTGAAATGCTTTTGCATCTGCCATCGGACTGACTTTAGTTTGAACAATTAACTGTTCACGGGGGAATGTTGGCAAAATTCTCCCCAACTGCATTTCGGAACTCCCATAACCACGGGCAGTTTCAATGTGATTAATTCCTAATTCGACTGCGCGTCGAATAGTTGCTTCTAGATTTTGCTGGTTATCACGGGGTATTTGCCATTGCGGGACATCCTTCCATTTATGCTGGTATCTCATGCCACCGCAGGAAAACACTGGCATTTTTAATTCTGTGCGTCCAAATCGTCTGTATAACATCATTGGATTTTGGATCTCTCCCCAATCTAAAATCTGAAATCAACAGCCCCCAATGCCTTCTTGGGATAGCAAATACTATATAAGTAACAAAAAATTACATTCAGATTCAAAGAATGGCTAGCGTCACGCTAATATATTTGATGAAAATTAATTTTATCAGAGGTAGCAAATAAAGATAACAGTCAACCTCAATTAAAAACAGCCACCGCTACACTGACCTCAATGGGTGTGATCGAGGTTGCCCAAGCTGATTTGGGTGAAGACAGCATTCATGTAACGGTACTTTACCATCTTTACTTGTTACCAAACAAAGGAAAAAGCCTTTTTAAGCCTGAAAACTAGGAAAAATCTTTGTTTTAGCAAGCACACTCTAGATCAATCCGGAAAATCTGCTACTTATACGAAAAATAAAACGTTCCCATTGAAGACTTATTAGTGGAACGATAATGTCTTTGGAGGTATTGATGCCACACTATTTAAGCAGTCAGCCAACAACTCACTCTGTAAATACCCACTCCAAGGGTTCTACTGATGCCCATACCAATAATCTTATAGGGTTTTCTATTATTTCCTTTCCTGTTGTTCTGCTTTTAGGAATAATTACTTATAAAAAGTATCGAGTTGCTGTTTTCCGCAGACAAGTTGCTAACCTCGAGAAATTATGGTTGATAGATGTTAAAAATAATACTTATAGACAAGATTAAAGACAGAAGTTAACAGACTTGCTTTTGGTTTTTTCCACTTAGGCACCCAGAACAAGATTTAACACGGGCGTAAGGCATTGCCTCTCAGTATCCTTACGCCCTTACTTCAAATAACTACAATTCCCGGACTACAGGTTGACCATCTTTGACTTCGCCAACTAACACCACATCTGTACAGTTGACGAAAATACCGTTTTCCAAAACACCAGGAATATTATTTAGTGTTTTTTCTAGATTGACTGGGTCATCAATATTGTCAAATTTGACATCTATAACCATGTTGCCTTGGTCGGTGATTACTGGACCAGCTTTTTTCACGCCCATACGCAGTTCTGGTTTGCCACCAAGTTTTTCAATTGCCCGCGTTACAGGCGTGACTGCCATTGGTATCACTTCTACTGGAACGGCAAAAACAGAACCGAGTCGGTCAACTAATTTGGCACCATCGACGACTACAATGAATCGATTTGCTAGGTAATCTACAACTTTTTCGCGGGTATGTGCGGCACCACCACCTTTAATCAAATTCTTTTGTGGATCAACTTCATCCGCACCATCAATTGCAATATCAATGTGGTCAATAGCGTCTAGGGTAGTGAGTGGAATGCCGTACTGCTTAGCCAGCACTTCTGCTTGAAACGAAGTGGGGACACCAACGATATCTTTCAGTTCGCCCGACTTGAGGCGATCGCCTATAAACTGAATTGCGTACGCTGTTGTTGACCCTGTACCCAACCCGACAATAGAACCTGATTGTACCAAGGCGGCGGCGGCTTTGCCGACTTCTTGCTTGCTCAACTTTACGGGGTCTGCTGCTGCGGTCATTCCCAAAGCTCCTCAAAAACTTACTATAGAACATAGTAGTGGGCAGATGGCACCGCCTGAAACTAATAGCCCATTAATGTGAATCAATAGCTGACGGAAATTTGATTTTTGCAGTAGAAAGCCCTTGATTATGGTCAAGAAGTACTTTTGTTCTTCTTAATCGCCAATTCCAAGTATGGCGTGCGCACTCATTTTTCAAACTTCTTAATAATAGACTGCGCTACTTTCTGATGAGGAATAATGAATTTTCTCCCTTCATAATCCATAATTTTGACTCACCTCCAGCCAATCTTAAAAACTTCACCTACAACATTATCAATAGAGATGCGATCGCCTTCATCAAATGGACGAGCCAGCAAAATTATGATACCTGAAAAAATGTTGCTCAGTGTGTCTTGAAGTGCCAACCCAACAGCAACTGTTCCCACATTTCAAGAAATTAAAATCCCAGCAACATCTATTCCCCAAACAATTGCAAGAACAATTAAAAACCCAATAACAATCAAAGCTCCTCGGCACCATTGTACTGCAACTCTAGGAACGTGACCACGCCAAGAATTACGGCTTGCAGAAAGAAAAAGAATTTCATCAACTAATGATAACCCAGTGTTGAGAATTGCTATCCATAAGAAGGTATTAATTATTTTTAATATTAAAAAATACAAAGACCAGACTTTAGAAACTAAAATGCTCACAGACAGTAAAGGAATTAACCAGTTACAAAGAATCCTAAAAGTATCACTCAAACTTAAACCACGGGCTTCACACAAATCTTCAAGTTCAGCACTGACTACAGTTGCCATTGATCAACTACCAGGACTTACGCAAAATTTCTCTGAAAGCCTCTTTCCTTCGTGTCCTAGCCTACGGCACGCCGCTGCGCGTCTACGTGTCCTTTGTGGTTCGTTTTTCCGTTATTACTGCGTAAGTCCTAACTACGTCCAGTGCTTGATTCACCGCATCGGCTAAGGTGGAAACGGCGATAGAAGTTTGAGACATGATAATTTCTTTGAAAGAACACCTGTCATTGTATGCGGTGCGATAGATATTGATAACCGTAATGACCATAGGCGACAGCAGTAATTACCATAAGTAGCAACGCTGAACACTATGAGTGCAAATTAGCGATTAAATAACTATAACTGTCTAGGCAACATTACTAAACAGACATTCGTCACTATAAAGACATACACATTTCTGGATACAGCTAAATTAGAAATGGTGTTAACCTAAGTACCGCAGTTTTTTTTATGGATCACAGTAGCAGCTAAAAATGGTTGTAATCATGCGTCAGCTTCTAGGTAGTCTTTCATTGATAGCATTACTGCAATTTGTTCCCAACATAGTCCATGCCCAAGAAAAACCCAGTACTGAAAAACCATCCAATCCAATAGCAAAGGTCATTGCTGCTAAAGTGATGACGAACTACCCAGATGGAGAGTTTTATCCAGAACGTTTGCTGAGTCGGGCAGAATTAGCTTCTATTATGGTGAAGGCTTTTCAACTGGATAAACGACAGGCTGTCACCAAAGAAAATCTAAAAGTGACAGATGTCGCTGCTTCCAATCCAGCGTTTAAGGATATCCAGATAGTCTTAAAAACAGATATTATGAAAGGCTATCGTGGAAATCTGTTTTTCCCCAACCAACGAGTCACCAGGGCTGAAGCTTTGGCGATTTTTGCCCAAGCATATGGAGTGTTTCAGTTTCCAGACGAGACTGTCAATGAAATTCTTGCCTCATATCCAGATGCAGCCTCTATTCCTAGTTGGGCAAAAAAAGCGATCGCCACGGTAACGAGTGAGGAATTTGTGAATACAGATGCACAAGGCAATCTTTCCCCGCTACAACCGATGACTCGTGGGGATATGGCTGATGTGTTAAGTAAATATTTGCAAAGGCAACAGCCACAACCCGAAACCCCGGCAGTACCCGGTGGTAACAATAGTCCAGAAGCTTCTCAATAAGGCGGCACACACATTTTTTTTAAGAACGGCATTTGCCCTTGGCGGCAAACAGAAGTCACTTCTGGGAGAATTGCTATTTTTTTGACATTCTCCCCCTGCACCGGAAGCTCCCGAAGCTTGTCTAGTTAGTGGTATTATAGTCAAATTTACTAGTTTAATTTTTTAATATACTTTGAGTAGTTACGTAAAACTTCGTACATACAATCCAGAATTTTATTCTTACCATTGCTCTGTCCCTGCTTCAATGTATGTAAATAAATGCTAATTAGTATGAAGCACAGCTTGATCGGTTTTATGAAAACTGGAAAAATTCGGTAGCTTTATAACTAAATTAACGGCGTTTTAGCCAACGTCCGTGAAAGAAAAACCGCCTAAAAAGCTAAATTTTGGTGACAAAACAAGTCATTTTAGTGATCGATTTTTCCGATGCCGGATTTTTACACGTTTAGACCCAACCGAGCGTGGGAAAATCAAAAATACTAAAAACTAGAGAGGAAAACCCTACAATATGCACTTGAGTGAAATCACCCATCCTAACCAGTTGCACGGTTTATCGATTCGACAACTGCAACAGATTGCCCGTCAGATTCGAGACAAACATCTTCAAACTGTAGCAGCCACCGGGGGACACCTGGGACCAGGGTTGGGTGTTGTAGAGTTAACATTAGGGCTTTACCAAACGCTGGATTTGGATCGCGATAAAGTCATTTGGGATGTCGGACACCAAGCATATCCTCACAAACTGATTACAGGGCGCTACAGTAGCTTTGATACTTTGCGGCAAAAAGATGGAATTGCTGGTTATCTTAAGCGCGGTGAAAGCAAGTTTGACCACTTTGGGGCAGGACATGCTTCCACCAGTATCTCTGCGGCATTGGGTATGGCTTTAGCGCGGGATCTCAAAGGCGAAAAATTTAAAGTTGCTGCCATCATCGGTGATGGTGCGCTGACTGGCGGTATGGCACTAGAAGCCATCAACCATGCTGGACATATGCCTAAGACTAACCTGCTGGTTGTCCTCAACGACAATGAGATGTCTATATCTCCCAACGTGGGCGCAATTGGACGCTACCTAAACAAAATGCGCCTCAGCCCTCCAATGCAGTTTCTCACCGATAATTTTGAGGAACAATTCAAGCAAATTCCTTTCGTAGGTGAATCTTTTTCTCCGGAACTGGGACGCATCAAAGAAGGGATGAAGCGCTTAGCTGTTCCGAAAGTGGGCGCAGTGTTTGAAGAACTCGGCTTTACCTACATCGGACCTGTGGACGGGCATAATTTAGAGGAATTGATTGCCACCTTCGGGCAAGCACATCAAATACCGGGACCAGTTTTGGTACACGTGGCAACCGTCAAGGGCAAAGGTTATGACATTGCTGAACAAGACAAAGTTGGCTACCACGCCCAATCTCCTTTTAACCTGACAACTGGCAAAGCCGTCCCCTCGAGCAAACCCAAACCCCCCGCCTACTCGAAAGTGTTTGCCCATACCTTGGTCAAACTCGCGGAACAAAACCCTAAAATTGTTGGGATTACTGCCGCGATGGCAACGGGGACAGGGTTAGATAAATTGCAAGCAAAGCTACCCGATCAATATATTGATGTAGGGATTGCCGAACAACACGCCGTCACTCTTGCTGCAGGACTAGCATCTGAAGGTATGCGCCCGGTTGTCGCTATTTACTCCACCTTCTTGCAACGCGCCTACGACCAAATCATTCACGATGTCTGTATCCAAAACCTGCCAGTGTTCTTCTGTCTCGACAGGGCGGGAATCGTTGGTGCTGATGGTCCGACTCACCAAGGAATGTACGACATTGCCTATCTGCGTTGCATCCCCAACATGGTACTGATGGCACCCAAAGATGAAGCAGAACTGCAACGGATGGTAGTCACTGGCGTCAACCATACCACAGGAGCGATCGCCATGCGCTTCCCTCGCGGTAACGGCTACGGCGTCCCCTTAATGGAAGAAGGCTGGGAACCCTTAGAAATCGGCAAAGCGGAAATTCTCCGCAACGGCGATGATGTGTTGATGCTAGGCTATGGTGCAATGGTAAATTCAGCAATGCAAGCTGCTGAAATTCTCTCAGAACATGGCATTGAAGCCACTGTGATTAATGCCCGTTTTGCCAAGCCTCTAGATAGCGAATTAATTTTCCCATTAGCTAAGAAAATTAAGCGCGTTGTCACCTTGGAAGAAGGTTGTGTCATGGGGGGCTTTGGTTCAGCAGTTGCAGAAGCGCTGTTAGATGCTGATATCGTTGTTCCTATCAAACGCATTGGTGTGCCAGATGTTTTAGTGGAACATGCCGAACCTAATCAATCTAAAGCAGAAATCAGTTTAACAAGTCCCCAAATAGCTCAAAAGGTGTTGCAAGCTTTCTTTCAACAAGAACTTTCTGCTGTGGGCTAAATTTCCAGTCAAATGGCACGCGCATGAATTCCAAAATGACATAGAACCAGGTGAGCGATCAACCCAGCACACCCTGTTCTTTTTTGGGTTTTCGCGTGGTCACACCAATTTAATCTGATTTTATAGGTTCACGCCTATTCATAAACCCGGTTTCTTGATGAGTTACCGGGTTTCTTACACGAAATTGCAATTTCTTGGCATCAGAACTGGGAAACATCTGCCTTCAGTCAACGTCTAACATTAACTAGAGACATTAACGAGTTGACAACTTAAAATTAAGGAGCATTTAAAACAGTGAACAGTGAACACTGACCAGTGACGCTTTCTCGGGCTGGTAGGGGATTTAAAAGAGCCCTCCGGGTATCTCCTGAGCCCTTCGGGCACGGCTTGAGGCCGAACGGAGACGCTGAGCGCAAAGCGCACGCTCCGCGAACGCGAACGCCACTTGCTCTACTTGGGGAAACCCCAAGACCGCAGTGGCTCACCACCAACGCTTATGCCTACGGCACGTCTCTTGACGAACGGTGCACAGGAGTGTGGTGTTTCCCCTTTCGGATGAAACTGATAACTGATAACTGATAACTGATAACTGGTAACTGTTAAAGGTCAGATAACCTACAAAGGACACTCAATTGCGGTAACGATTCTTTGCCAATACCTGCATTCCAAAGCGAACAACTCTGAATTACCCTGTGATCAGTCGCTTTTTGGACAGATCGTACCGGACATCTACTATCAGTGTTCTCCAAAAAGAGAACAAGATTTGGGTAAGATAAAGGAGCTATCTTTTCTGCGTCGCAGACACTGAAAGCTTCTCATACCCACAGGAGATATCTAAATGCTGACTTTAAAAATCGTTGTTTATATAGTTGTTGCCTTCTTCGTCGGTCTCTTTTTCTTTGGATTTTTGTCGGGCGACCCTGCTCGTAACCCTGGTCGTCGGGATCTCGAGTAAAAGCGCGACAAATTATCCGTGACTGCCGGAAGGCGGAATACATTATACGCCTAGAGACACTTGGCTCTAGGGAAACCTGTTCTTTGCGAATGTCCTCCTCCGGGGTGGCTTGCCTAAATCTCATCTAGGCAGAAGGCAAAAGCTGGGAGGCATAATGTGTTATGTCCTTCCGGCTATTTATTGGCTATTTGTTAGCTTGATTCGTGCTAGAGTATGCTTCATCCAGTTCTGCCGCCCGAACCGCCTCCGATTCTCGAATCTTTACAATCTGCAAATCCCACCCCAGTCCTGAAGGCTGACACTAAGACACTGGGGAACAAAGAGAAGTCTGAGGTACAACGGGAAACGCCTCTCCAAACTGCTGGGCAAAAGCCTACTGATAGTGATTTATTAGTTGCTAAGACATTAGCCGCACCCAGTAAACCGGAAAGTTTGCCACCTGAATTTTCTCCCATCACCGCTTCTAAAAGTGCCGCTTCACTAGGTGATCAGCTTTCAGTTGGTTATCCTCTACAGGAACTCAAAGGCTTTAGTCCCTATGATGGTGGCAGTAGAAATGCCGCAGATGAAACATTCCCTACTGGAGAGAAAATTGCTCAAACAGTTACCATTGAGAACTTATCTCAGAAGGACAAGCAAAGAGTCGTTGAAACAACCCAGACACCAACTCCGGCTAACACCTCAACTGAAAAATCACCAAGTGATCAACCAGTACAAATAGAATTCAAA
>NZ_JBAHYJ020000038.1:0-64109 GCF_036697665.2 Scytonema sp. PRP1
GACGGCTGGGTGGCATAAGCCACCTGACTATTGAATAAGCTTTTTAGACTATTATTTTTGCGCTTCTTCAACTAACTGGCTCTTCTTGCCCTTGCTGCTTGTTCATGTAAAACTTGCCAAGTTTGTGGTCCAACAATTCCATCTACAACTAAGTTATTCTTGCTTTGAAAACGTTTGACCGCAGCTTCTGTTTTTGTGCCAAAGTTACCATCAACTGTCAATGGTCCATATTTTAGAAGATTCAGATCTTCTTGCAAATGCTTGACGTCATCTCCTTGAGAACCAAGTTTCAATGTACGGTCTTGATTATCTACTGGCATAACTTTCTCCTTTTGAAATCAATTTGTTTGTGTTTGATGTTTTCAGTATGGTCGAATATCTAAGGGGAATCATTGATAATTGCAGACAAAGGCAATTGTGATTTTTGTCCATAGTCCATTACACTTTTCGGCAATGGGTTAAAAATCGCTCCAAATTCTTCCCTCCCCCTCCCAATACTGCTTGGAAACGCTAGATTCCCTCAAGACAGGGATAAGAAGACCGAGGTTGCTGTCAAAGCATTTGGGTTGAATTTTTTTCTCCCTCTGCATAAGAGCTTCCCTGCTTCCCGTGGCATATCGAGCAGTATTGCTCCCCGTCCCTCCCCCTACCGCGATATTTTGATCGCTATCAAGAAAAAGGCTTGTAGCTCAATTTGCCGTTATGTGGAGGGGATTGATGCAGTGGTGTAGTGCGGTGACACCAAATTGCGTTCAAATATGTCATTCTGACCGAACGCGAGTGCGGGCGCGCAGGCATAGGGAAGAATCTCGCGAGATGCTGAGTGCCGCGACCACTCATTGGTAAAATAAAAAACCCAGCCTCTACTTGAGAGGCTGGGCACCATATCATGTCATTTTTAACCAAGTCCCACTGGACAGCCTCTCCCGTTGGGCTTGAAGCAACTAATTTATCTATGTTTTGTGGAATCCGAAAGATTTAAGTTTTCAACATCCACTAAAATATTTTGATAAATACCACGTAAATACTCTAGTAATTCTTGTTGATTTACTTGATGAATTTCAACTTCTCTAATAAGAAACCCCAACGTTTGCACTGGACCATTATGAATTGAAGCAAATGTCTTTTCCATTAAATCTTGTTGAAGCTGAAGTTGTTGTGATAGAAGATATTTTTGGTGCCACAAATGTAAGTATAGATATAGAATGTACAGGATTATTCCCACTGTCACTAATACAATTAGCCCTTGCACCATCAATACTCTATCCATAACGCTTATCCCTTATTCCTATACTGTTAACAGAAACAGGTGCATTCCGGTGAGCCTCCGACTAGCGGCGATCGCCACTAGCAACAAATGAAAGAAGCACATTTTTCTGGAATTATAAAACCCTTGCTGTCTCAGAATTGTAAAACGTGCATCTTAGGAGTAGACCGCACCTACTTAAATATGATGTTTTCCCTCAAGGGAATAGTCTAAACATCTCTATCAGTTCATCCCTTAGCCATCAGTTTGTTTAAGATTGTATTTCCCTGGGGATTAACAACTGTAAGACGAATATGTTTTGTGTCTGCTAGGTGATAAGTAATAATATATTTGTAATTTTGATTTTTGAAAGTATAAGTGTAACTTTGACTATTACCAGACATTTCTGGGTTTTTTAAAGTTAGGTCACTTCCTTTTTTTACATTTTGACCTTCATAAGTATAAATACCAAAGTGGTCTAAACTAAGCTTTACAACCCATTCTTGATTGTTATCTGTAAAAGCACCTGTCGGACGAACAAAATCTGTAGGCATAGCTACAGCAGTTTGAGGATTTAAAGCAATATCTATAATTGCAGGTACGGAAAAACCAAGAATAGCAGCTAAAGCGAGAACTTTAATATTCATAATTCAATCTCCTTGTAAAATCATTTGTTCGGGGAACGATGATTTCAGTATCGGAGAATATGAAAGGGAAATCATTGATAGTTGCAGACAGTGCTTATGGTGATTTTTGACCATTGGGTATTACACTTTTCGGCAATCATCCCACGAACCAAGAAAGTTCACACAATACACCTCCTTTGGGTAAAGACTCCCGACGAAATTCCCCGGACAACCTTTTTGCTAATAAGTAGCTGTGCTTTGTTCCCTCTTGCTGTCCGGGTTTTAACCCAGAGCCATTATCCTGTACCTTAAGGATGTACTTGTTCTGTTGTTGTTCTCCTGTTGCTATAATCCGAGTTACACCTTGGGCATGTTTACCCACATTACACAGGGCTTCCTCTAACCACAAACACAAATCGCGTTTTATTTCCAGGGTGATGTCCGGTTGATTAATGGGGGCAAAATTCCGTACTTTGACTTTAATCGTTTGAAAATAAGGTAGATTACGCTTGAGAGTCAGGGAGTAGACCTCGTGTAATAAATTATGCAGGGGAAGATTGAGGTCGATACTGGTTCCTTCCCCCAAGCGGAGCGTGTCTTCAGAGGTTACTAATTCTAGGACTGTTGGCACCTCCAATGGTTTGTTATCAGTATCATTTTCATGTATGAGGCTGCGTCCTACTGCCCGAATCTCTGTGTTGAGATCATGTAAGCGCTGTAAAAGTTCTGGAGAAGCTATCTGCTGTTGTTGCACATCTCTCTGGAGGAGTGCCAACGTTTGCAATGGACCATTATGAATTTGGCTAAAGGCTTGTTCCATCGCCTTTTGGCGAATACTTTGCCGTTCGATGATTTGAGCATAATATTGGAGACGCTCGGCATACAAACGTTCTACTATCGACTGGAGACGAGTATGTAATAGAATTATGATACTTTGTACTCCCATGACTGGACCCAGAGAGATGAGTAAATCTAATCCTCGTGGGCTGCGTAATTCTACCGAGTTGAGGATTAAGTAGGTCAAAATGGGAGATGCGATCGCTATCCAGGTGAGTATAATTGCCCTCAGCAATTGTTGGGGACGCAGGGTTATCAGCATACACGTTGTCAACAAGAATAATGCTGAGGTACTGGGGGGCAAACTTCCCACAAGGGTAGTTTTTGAGGTAAACGCTTTTATAGTTACGAACCAAGAGGGAAACACCACAAAAATTACAGCCTCAAATAAACCTAGATATATGACTTGTTGTAAGGTCTGCGGTTTTGTATAAAGACGAATTAATAATATTAAGGATGTAATTGCAAACAAGGGAGGTACTATTAGGTAAATTCGCTCTGGTTGCGGGTTAAGTCGATGAATAATCGTAGAAATAGTTCCACCGATAGTCATCAAACTCAAAATACCCAGAACGAATCGACGCTTTAGTCTACTATGAGAATCTAAAATCATAGACAACACACCCTTAACTCCATCAATTATTTAATCAGTCAATTAACCCTTTTTCGCGCGCACGAATTTGGGTCAATGCCCGAATATTTTTTCCTTCTTCTGGATAAATTTCTAATGCATCTTGAATTTTTGACCAGTAATGGCGAATCATGCGTTCGGACTTATACATGGCGCTTGCGATCGCTTTATCTTGCAATCCTTCTTCAAACGCAAGTCGCAGTACCTCCAACCACTCTGGTTTGACTTCCAAATCCCCTTGAATATCTTTAGTGTGAGTCAGTCCCTGGATTGACCAATCCATCCGGGTTAAAAAGGTTTCTACACTCAAACTTTTATCTACAATTGTAAATCCTCCTTGATGGGCATCAATTTCTGGCATCAAGCGAATTAAGGCTTTGATGTTACTACTTTGCACCATCAGGTTAAGATGGGGATAATTTTTCATTAATTGTGACAGCAACCCCAATCCATTTTCTATTTGCGCTGTTGTTTCTGCTGTTTGTGGTATGGATAAATCCGCAATTACCAAGTCAGGAGAATGCTCCGCAACCGAAGCAAGGGCTGACCGTGCAGTTTGGGCTGATAATACAAGTGCATCGGGATAGCGCTCGCTTACCAAGCTAATTGTTCCATTCAGCAGTAAGCGATGGTCATCAACAATTAAAATCTTTGGTTGTTGAATATTCATCGAACTATAAGATGTGACATAGTTTTTTTTGTACCACCTGGGAAAAACCGCGTTTTTATTTTAACCAAGCTAAACTTTTACTTCTTTTTATAGGTGAATTTATAATTGACTTATGTAGTTGCCGAAACTTAGGCAGTACTGAGCAAAGGGATTGTACCATGCTATGGGGTATGGAAAAATTTTCCCATACTTAGTAGTCTGTCACACCAACTTTCAAGGCTTGTAGTAAGGGCTTGAGCCCTTTCCAAAGCACTCTTCGTTATTGCTACGAACTCCTCATAGTTGCTGTGTCAGAGGACTAGTTAGATGCACATACTAGTTCTTCAATAGAAATATCATGTATTCCAGAATATTTATGAAAGAAAGGGGCATTTTCGTGGAACGTACGCTTTGTGCGGGTTATTTTCGACGGCTTACGAGCGCAAGCTTGTCGAAAATAACCCGCAGCCATGAAAGTAATTAAAATAAATACCCTTAAAAATATTTTGTAAATACCAACTAATAACCGAATGTTGGTAATAACAGGCAAAACAACATTGATTTTTTAGGGGTTCTGGGTATGGCTATTGAAACTATTCAATAATTGAAAGTTGGTAAAATTCAAAATTTCTAACTCAAATCTCCCAACTCTAGCCAGCTTGATAGCAGCTAACGGTTCTTACACATCAGACATATAGCAGGGGACTAGGGACTAGGGACTGGGGACTGGGTGAAAAGTCCTTTTGTGTCTAGGTTTTATCATCTGTTGATGTCCTAACTACCTTGGCTGTTGCTATATCAAGCGGTATGGCAATTATGTTGTGAAGGAGCAAAATATTCGCCAACCATTTGTCCATGCAATTCATCTCCCTCGCCAAATCTCTAAAGCTTAGAATTGGCAAGGGTTTTCAGCTTCTATTTCCGTTTTAGCGTGGATCTTGGCTCAATGCCTTTCTCATCTTCTACCATGCAACCTCCTCCAGTGTAGAAGTTCTACGAGTGCTGCATGGAGCACGAGATTTGGAGGCAATTTTGGATGAAGATGTAGACGAATGATTGTTGGATTCTCTTTTATAGCGCTTTTCAAATGATTAGACCACTTCCTTTTGTGGGACGGGCATCTTGCCCGTCCGATTGCTCCTCACACATACAAGCCAACGCATAAGTAATGGTATCTCTCTAAAGCGCTGGTGCTGGAAGCGGCTGCGCCGGAGCCGACATCGGATCTATCCCACCTTGTCCCACTTCAAACTGACGCATCATGTCGTGGTCTTCGTGAACCATGTTGTGGCAATGGTACATATACTTGCCAATTTGAGGTCTAAACCTGCCAATGATTCGTACAGTCTCGTTTTCACCAACATAGAAGACATCCTTCAAGCCACGCTCATAGGCAAAAGGCGGGTGACCATTCCGGTCAAGGATTTGAGCATCGATAAGGTGAAGGTGAACAGGATGAAACCACAAACCTGAGTTGTTGTGCAGCCTCCAAATCTCCACTTCTTCCAGTTGTGGATTAGCATCAATTGCGTTTCGGTCCCATCCGTTGCCATTGATCACCCATAACGGATTACCACCTTGCTCAAAGGTGAAGTCGCGGGTTCGCACAGCTGAGGATTCTGGGATGAATTGAATATTGCGTAGTGTGCTGGGAATAGAGCTGTTATCGCTCTCAGAACGCACCACATCAAAGCGCATGATTTTATTTGTGTTGCCGGTATTATCGTTATTAGGAAGTCCAAGATTTTGCAGGACGACCTGAGTCCCTATAGAATACCTAGAAAAATCGATAATCAAGTCATAGCGCTCTGCCATCCCAATACGCATATCTCTAGTATTTACTGGTGCAGACATCAAGCCAGCATCAGTACCAATCACAATCAAGTCATCGCCAGTACTCAGAGCGAGTTTGTAAGAGCGGGAAACTGATGTGTTTAACACCCGGAAGCGGTACTTGCGGTTAGCTACCTCCATACGAGGCCAAGGCACACCGTTGACTGTTATCACATCGCCCATCAGACTGTGCTGAGCTTGGTCATCAAAAATGAGTGAACCATTAGACGCGAATATCTTATCTTGGATAATTAGGGGGATATCATAATCATCCTTGGGCAGTGGCAGATTAAGCTCATTGTCATCTTGGACAATATACATCCCAGCCAGCCCCCTGTACACATTTACAGAAGTCTGACCGAGGGCGTGGTCGTGATACCACAAAGTAGCAGCAGTAGGGTTGGGATAGGTGTAATCTTTGTAGTATCCCTGAGGAATCAAATCCTCAGCGTAGCCATCGTACTGGGGTAACGATGCCATTCCATGTAGGTGAGCCGATGTTGGTACACCTACATTATTGATAAACCGCACAACCGATTGCCGATTTTGACGTTGTTTGATTGTCGGACCGGGAAATGTACCGTTATAGCCCCAAATCTCCGTTGTTCGTCCTGGTAATATCTCTACACTAGCCCTCTGGAGCGTCATCTGGTAATAATCAGTTGTTGAATCGCTGCGTACAGGGTTCAACACTGGTGGTGTGCGGAACCCAAGTGTAAATGGCTCGACTCTCTCATCAGTTCTCTGAGCATATCCACGATTTTGAAGTGCTACGGGAAGCAAAACAGAACCTCCCGCAAGCGCTGCAATCTTCAGCGCTTCACGTCTGGTGATTTTCTTCATTGTGCAGTTCCCTGGTTAAAAGTTTGTATAAATGTGACTGGCTTAAAAGCAGTCAGAATTTTTGTGTAGTGTCATTCTTTCATAAAAAATATAACAACACGCTAAAGTTTATTTAAGTAATAATACTAAAAATAAATAGGTTATAAAAAAATGACAAATGACTAATTTTAATTAAAATTACATTTTTATGATTTTTGTCTCTTTTGTGGCTGCGTCTCTTGTTTATTAAATATGTAAAAAAAAAGTCAAATATGGCTAGAAAAGCTCTTGTGTAAGCTTTCTAGGAATAGAAATGTTAGCATAAACAAGAAAAAAATGTAATTATTCTAAGTTAAATTTAATATTATCAAACATCAATTGTTAATTTCAGCAAATGAATTGCCTTATTCTAAGATTTGCTGATTTTACGTTTTGTTGCCAAGCTACTTTTAATGGAAGATTGTGTAAAAGTACTCACTTTATCTCATAGTCGTTTTCAGAAACGGTAAACTCTGGACTGCGGATGCACCCACTGTGTGAGAAGGAATTAATTTTGGTGAAAAATGTCAAATTATTTTGTATGTAGATTTCATCTTAATTGTATTGATTAATACTTTTTTGAGCAAATACGCAGAATACCTCAACTCAGCCTTTAGGGTTAGATTTTGAAGTCATCTAATATATGAAATTGAGCGTAAAAAATAGTAAAAATACTGAATATAATTTTATTATCAGTAACCTCAATGCTGTATTTTCCTCATGAAAGCACTCGAAGCCTACAGCCTCAAAAAAACATACCGCCAAAGCAAACAAATTGTGGAAGCAGTCAAAAACGTTTCCTTAACCATTCTCCCTGGTGAGGTTTTGGCGTTTCTTGGTCCTAATGGAGCAGGCAAGACGACGAGTATTAAAATGATGGCAGGATTGATTCAGCCGGATGCAGGTTGGATCAGAATTGCTGGAAGTGATCCCCATCGTAACCCAGCAGCATTGCAAAAGATGGGTGCAGTGCTGGAAGGAAATCGTAATGTCTACTGGCGACTCACACCAGAAGAGAATTTAGAATACTTTGGGGTGTTAAAAGGACTTTCCCAGCGAGAAGCCCGTAAATCAGGAATCGCACTTTTAGAAAGATTTGGTTTACTCCACAAACGTCGTACACCAGTACAGCAACTTTCGCGAGGGATGCAGCAGAAATTAGCAATAGCAGTTGCTTTAGTTCATCAACCCTTGCTTTTATTATTAGATGAACCGACTTTAGGATTAGATGTAGAGGCGACTGAAGATGTGAAAGTGCTGGTGCGGGAAATCGCTGCTTCTGGTTGTGCTATCTTGTTGACAACTCACCAACTGGCGATCGCCGAAGAGCTTTCTGATAAAATAGCCATTATCCAAAAAGGTGAAATTTTAGCAGAATCACCAACAAAAGAACTGATCAGACAGTTTTCTGGTACAGCTTACAAAATTGAAATGGAAGCAACACTAGATAAAGTAAGAATTGCAGAATTAATAGAAATTGGTGCTGATGTTGAAGATGGAAAAAATATCTATGTGAGTCAATCAGAATTACTTTATCAAGTGTTTAATATCGTCAAACCTTTTCCTTTGAACTGTGTCGAAAAAGAACAATCTGATCTGACAGAAATCTTTTTGCAAATAGTTAGAGAAGGAACTGACCGTAAAAAGATATTAACGCGCTCAAACTAGAAATGTGCGAAGATACAAACAAAACTTACATCAGTGGGCTTCAATGAAGTTTTTAATAAATAGCAATGTTTGAATTATTTATAGCTGAATTACGTCGCAGTTGGCTTCAATTTCGTCGTTATCCAGCGGAGGCGATTGGGTTAATTGTCATCACCACTATCTTTTTTTATGGACTTTTTTTAAGCGCCCGTTACCTTGCTGGTCCTAGTTTACAGTTAGGCGATCGCCTTGACTCAATCATTATCGGCTATGTGCTTTGGACTTTGGTGTTATTCATCATTACCGACATTGCCGGCAACTTGCAATACGAGGCACAGACTGGCACTTTAGAACAACTTTTCCTTTCTCGATTTGGTGCCATCAAAGTCTTCTTGATGCGGACTTTGGCTAGCCTAACCTTGCAGATGGTTATTATGCTCACCATTCTATTTATCATTATGGGGCTGACTGGGAGCCGTCTGAACTTTCCCCCAACATTACTTTTTCCGTTCGTCACGGTATTAATGGGAGCATATGGTATTGCTTTTACAATGGGTTCTTTAGCTTTATTACTAAAGCGTATCCAACAATTGCTGGGAATTTTTAACTTTGCGCTCTTATTTTTATTAGCCACTCCCACTGAAACTTGGACACCACCACTAAACATTTTGGCACAATTACTGCCCATGACTTCTGGTGCAGCAATATTACGTGATTTGATGGCACGGGGTGAGGGTTTAAACTTCACAAAATTAGGTATAGCGTTCGTGAATGGGGTTGTCTATTTTGCTGTAGGATTACTGCTTTTTTATCTTGCTGAACGTGAGGCAAAGCGGCGAGGAATGCTGAGTGGATATTAATTAGGAAATAGCCGCAGGCTCTCGGCATAGTATCAGGATTTGGTAGGATGATAAATCCCCTGCTCCGGACGGATAAGCGATCGCTTAATATCTAGGTACAAAGCAACTAACAAATTTATGGCAGCAGCACCAACCCTAGCAAAGCAATACATTGAACAACGAGATGAAAAATATTGGATCGAAGGGACTCGCATCTCTCTCGATTCAGTTGTCTATGCCTTCTTGAATGGTGAGTCTCCTGAAAGCATTGCTCAAAATTTTCCGTTGCTCTCGCTGGAACAGGTTTATGGTGCTATTGCCTTTTATCTTGCCAATCGAGAACTCATTGATGCGTATTTAAGAGAAGGTGAACAAGAGTTTGAGAGATTGCAACAGTCTGTTAGAGAGAAAAATCTGCCTTTGTATCAGAAGCTAAAAGCTGCTCAAATACATAAGCAGAGTAAGGTTTTTGCCCATACCAGAAATTGCGATGAACCCACAACTCAAGATTGAGATAGCCGAGGAACCAAAGCCTGATGAGACTGAATTGATTGTTCAACAACTGATCCAGTTCAACACCCGTTGTGCCGGTGAGGGCAACTTCCAGCAATTAGCTATCTTCCTACGAGATTCAGATGAGAATATAGTGGGCGGATTGGTCGGCTCAACGTATTGGCAATGGCTATATGTTGATGTTTTTTGGATAGATGAATCTTATCGGGGAAAGGGCTACGGAGATTCCTTACTAACTGCTGCGGAACAAGAGGCTGTTAAGCGAGGTTGCCAGTATGCTTATTTGGATACGTTTAGTTTTCAGGCACCAGAGTTTTACCAGAAGTGTGGATACGTTGTGTTCGGGGAGTTATCAGATTTCCCAAAAGGGCACAGTCGATTTTTTCTAAGAAAAGTGTTGCAGTAATTACTAGCAGCCGCTGACTGGGAAGGTTAGACGGCTAAAGCACTGCCTCAAAGTAAACTTGCTTAATTCGTTCGGTAAGCTTTAGGTGACATGCCTGTAAGCTGTCGAAATTGCTGGCTCAGATGGCTGTGGCTGTTGAAGCCGCAGGCTAAAGCAATTTCCACTACCGATGAAAACTTTGCTTGATTATCTTAAGGCGGGTGATTCGTTGGATGTATTTCTAGACCATTTTCCGAGTGTTAGCCGTCAGCAGGCGATCGCAGTTATTTCTTCTTCATCCTTGTTGACTCTACTTTAACAAAGCCGCAGAATCTACATCCAAAAATAACGTCGCTTGCTGCTGTGTGCGGAGAATAGAAGCGGGACAACCTGTGGTAATTTCGCCCTCCAACATCTGTTTTACTATCTTCGCCTTGCGTTTTGCTGGTGCAAGACAAATGATTTTTTTTGCCGAACAAATCATTGGGAGGGTGAGGGTAAAAGCATATTGCGGCACACTTTCTAAATTGGGAAAATACCCTGTGTTGACTTGTTGCTGCTGATTTGTAGTGTCCAGCTTCACCAATTTGAGTGTATAAGGATCGTTAACATCCGCTACCGCAGGCTCATTAAAAGCCAAGTGTCCGTTTTCACCAACACCAAGACAGCACAAATCAATAGGTTGTGCTTGCAAGAGTTTGGTATAGCGATCGCACTCTACCAAAGGTTCAATCGCATCACCTTCTATATAGTGAAATTCCTTGGGACTCACCTGCTTTTCCACGCGATCGCGCAAATAACGTCGGAAGCTTGCGGAATGGTCAGCAGAAATGCCCAAATATTCATCAAGATGGAAACAGGTAATCCGTGACCAATCTACACCACCCAATGCTATCAAAGCATCAAGAAATTGAATTTGGGAGTTGCCTGTCGCCAGCAATAAAGCCGCAGCATCATTTTGCGCAAGCGTGTGCTGTAAATGTTTTTGTGCAATTTCCGCTACATCCTGCGCCAGTTCGACTTCAGAGTTATAAACCTGTACTTGTAGAGCATCGACGCGAAAAGAATTTTTGGCGGTTGACATTGGAATCTACAGAAAATTTTCTCACATCAAAGGAAACGAGTCGGGGCATGACCTGTCTGCCGTTACTTATAATTTTCTACTTTTAAGAATGCAGAAGGACAACAAAACAATGTAAACTATGTGATGAAACTTTACAAGAGTTTACACCCTAAAAAACCATGCTAGCTGCAATTCTGTTTGACCTAGATGGAACGATCGCCAACACTGACCCTATACACTACCAAGCTTGGCGGGAAATGCTGTTAGGCTACGGCATGGACATTGATGAAGCATTTTACAAATCTCGAATTAGCGGGCGGACGAATCCACAAATCATAGAGGACTTACTGCCACAATTATCACCGGAAGAAGGCGCAAAGTTTGCAGACGAAAAAGAAGCGCTTTTCCGCAAACAAGCCAAAAATCTTCTAAAACCACTTGATGGATTTTCCGAACTCCTAGCATGGACAGATACGCACCAACTTAAACGTGCTTTAGTCACCAACGCTCCGAAATTAAATGTCCAATTCATGCTAGAAGTCTTGGGAATAAACGAAGCATTTGATACAGTTGTCATAGCAGAAGATGAGATAGCAGGTAAACCAGACCCTGCACCCTACCAAGTCGCCCTAAGTAGGTTAGGTATTACAGCAGAACAAGCAATAGCACTAGAAGATTCTCCCTCTGGGATTCGTTCTGCTGTCGGTGCTGGTATACGTACAATTGGCGTTACAACCACTCAAGAGCCGAAAGTTCTCCAGGGAATTGGGGCATTTATGACAATTCCAGATTTTACTGATTTGCAGTTGTGGACGCTGCTGAACTCGTCAGTAGAGGAAGATGTGGCTTATTTGGGTTAAATCTACTCTGCCACTATTGCAAGTGCTACTGCACCAGTTGAAAACGATATCCTGTGGTGGAATTGCAAGACTGGCTTGAATCGCAAGGTACCACTTTGACTAGAAAAACTCCACCTTGGCGATCGCCCCGAAGGGGCGGGAGAAAAGCGCCATTGCCCTTTCCCGCCTTAGAGACGCCATCGGCAAAGCTTTCCCTTAGGCGATCGCCTGTTGGTGAAAACTGAATCGTTCCCGTTGCTCCTAAAGCCGAAAAATTGGGATTAGACAGTGCCTTTTGCAACTTCTCACGGGTGTTACCTTCTTTCAAGCCAGCGATAATTGCTTGGAGTGCATCATAAGCTGTAGCAGTTCGCGGACTCACCTCTGCACCCCAAAGTTGAATGGCTTTGGGGGCAAACAATTTGTTTCCAACAGCATCACGGTGCCAAGATACAGCCAGCATCATTCCTTTAACATCGGCTTGCCCATACTTTAACGTTCTTTCCGTGTACATAGCTTGAAAAGCGAAAAGCGGTAGTCTGCCTTTATTTTCACGCGCCACTTCAATAGCTAAATTGAGTTTATCTGGTCTAGGGATGAGTAGCAAACCTTCTGCTCCATCGCTGATGGCTCGACTGAGAAAACTGCTGGGTTGAAACGTTGGCGCACCCAAATCGCAAACTGTACTGGTGACTTTACCTCCATATTTTCTAATGGAATCAGTGTATTGTTCTACAATTTCTTTACTTATTTTTTCCTGATTGACAGTGAATGTTGAATCACTACAAATAGCGATGTTGGTGAGGCGAGCTTTTTGAACAATATAGCTAGCAATAGCATCACTGAAAACATCAGAACTAGGAGTAGCGTAAAAGACGTATTTTGTCGGGTTAGATGGCTTTTTTGGATTGACTAGTGAAACCATCACCAAACCACGTTTGTTATAAATTGATGGGTCACGACTAAAACCGACAACTGCCAGTATACTAGAGTCATTCACCAAGTCAGTATTTATCTGTTTAAGTATCTCATAGTTATCAATATTGACAATCTGAAGTTGTAACGGTAAGCCATTAATTCCTCCACTGCTATTTACCTCATCTTGAGCTTGAGCCACTCCGCGTAATATCTCTTCCGCCTCATTTAAGGAAATACCAATCGGCACAATGACAGCAACTTTTAGAGATTTCGCCTTGCCAATTTTAGCGTTGTTCAAATAAATTAATGTTTCCGGGTCATTACGTTTAGCTTGCAAGGATGATTGGAATTTAGTAACAGCAGTCACAAAATCTCCCGCTTCAAATGCTCTCCTTCCAGCTTCTTTCTCAAGAGGTCTTCCTTCTGTCACAAAAATTTTCTCACCCAAACTCATCCGATTTTTTAAAGGTGAATTAGTATAGGGTGGAACGAATGAAGCACTCTGTTGTTTCAATTGCCCAGAATACTCTGTTTGGGGACGAATGACTGTACCTAATAACCATAAAATAACTGCTATCAGAAATCCTGACAGCCCCAAAGAAAAAAGGAGGCGGATATTTTCTGTTTTATTTTTCATATCAAATGACCCCAAATCCAAAAAATTTATCTATCATAAATTAGAAATATTTAGAGATAAATCTGTTCAAGAGTTGGGACAAATTGAAGAGAGTCACTGTTAGTAATCCAGCAAGTATAACTAGTAAGACTAAAACCAGAAATCCATTGATCCCAGCTTGAAAAATATTAACAATGTAAAAATTATTGTAGATAAATACAATCAATAATGTCGTAATTCCGGCAACGAGAAACAAATAAGTCTTTTCAAAAATTGAGCGAGGCTGGGTAAAGATTAACCCTACTAAAATGAGCAACCATAAACCAGAACTCATCCAAATAGTTCCGACAGAACTCAGAAGGGCGATCGCCAAAAATGAACTTCCTGATCCCGCCATAACTGCCCAAGGCAATAATTTCTCTATGGAGTTTTGCGCCCCCTTAGGTGGTTGCTGTTCAATTTGTAGCGTTAGCTTTTCTGGTTGAACAGGCGAGAGGACTGTATACAGTGGCGTAGACTGTAAAGTAGGCAGTGGTGGTAACTCAACATTCAAGTCTTGTAAGACATCTTCTGCTGAGAGATAACGCAGTTTATAATTCTCTTGCAGCAACTTATCAATAATCTGCTCTAAGTCGTGACTGATTGGTTGTGTTAAATATTGCCACCAAGTAGTAGTCCAACTATAGCCCTGTTTCATCCATATTTCCCAAGGCGAAATACCAGTCAACAGATAAAAGGCTGTTGCTCCCAAACTATACAAATCGCTAGCAGGATAAGCTTCGCCTGAATACATTTGTTCAAATGGCGCATAACCAAATGAACCAATGTTCGTTCCTGGTTTCGCGTGTACTGTTCCCGTCTTGTGCTTTGACACCCCAAAATCAATAAGCACTAACTTACCATCACTTTCACGACGAACGATATTTTCTGGCTTAATATCTCGGTGAATGACCTGCTGCTGATGTACCGTTGCTAGCACAAATAACAAATCTTGCAAGAACTCTCGAATTTTTGCTTCATCAAACACGCCGTGTTGTCCTAACTCCTGCAACAGATTCTGCCCTTCAATAAATTGCTGCACCAAATACAGGTAGTTATCTTCCTTAAAATAGGCATACAGGGTAGGAATTTGGGGATGTTCGCCTAAATGTTGGAGACGTTTTGCCTCTTGCTGAAATAACTCAGTCGCCTTTTGGCGTGACCAGCTGCCTTGACCTTGTGGTACCAGTTGCTTGACCACGCATTTTTCCTCAAGCTTATCTGCATCTTCTGCAAGATAAGTGCGAGCAAATCCCCCACCTCCCAACGGTTTGATAATGCGGTAATGACCCCTAAGTAACGAAATCAACTCTGCCCCGCAATTTCCACAAAAGTTTGTTCCTTTTGAATTGAGAGGATGAGAGCATTCGGGATTTAGGCAGCAAACCATAGTATTATTGCTGTCTTTTATGACTGTCTTTTGTTAATAGTAATCAATATACATCGAGTCTTCTGAGCTTTCCGGATTAAGAGTCTAATAATGTAACAAATCTCAAATCTATATTGATAGTCTACTTTATATTTTTTATTGTGAGCGATGCCTTATGGGCGGGGCGCAGCCTGTCCCCAGGGCTTACGGCAGTGTCCATCTGCCCAATCGCCGTGAAAGGAGTTAAGAGTTATGAACTATAAATTATGAATGATAAGTTTTATCATCCATAATTGACCAAAGAAAGTACTCATACCAATTCTTTGTAAACTTGCACTTTATCTTCCCTCAGTCTATAAGACCTCTGGATTTTAAGGATGCAGAGCATCCAATTTCTTGTTCCCAGGCTCAGCCTGGGAACGAGTTAGGGAGGCTCCGCCTCATTTTTTAAGAGCATCTTTATGGAAAATTGGTATTACAGAGAATTGGTATTAAAAGTTGCAAAGAGGAGCCAGCACTTACGGCGGGAAACCCGCGCCCCGGTGACTGGCGTTGGTTTTCCTATGAGTGCAAACTGAGCGCAAAGCGTCCCGTGAGGGATACGGGGCGTCCTTATCAAATAAGAGCGCATTTATTTATGGGGATGTATTCTGACAAGGGAGTTCTGTGTTCTGTGTTCTTCTTAAGCTCATAACTCATAACTCATCGCTTTTAAAAAGATTCTGGTGTAGCAATACCAGATCCAACAGTGACATTACCACTACTAGAGAGTCCCGGTTTAGAAATGGGTTTTGTATCCTGCGATGAATGAGTGAATGATGAAGAAGGTGGAGTTGCTGCATCTTTATCGATCAGTCTATCAGCATTTGCTTGTTGGGATGCCATGACTGACAACCCTCCTACTGAACCAGCGACAAGGGCTGCATAGCCTACGTACAAATGCACCGGATGCAGCGCTATTCCAAATCCAAAACGGCTTTTATGCTGATAGGCAGTAGGTGGTATAATTGCTTTTACTGGTTCTGGCGCAGGTAAAGAAGCAACTAAATTTGTGCCATTTAATCCAAGAGCATTAGCCATGACACGAATAAAGCCACGAACATAAACATCTTCTGGCAATGATTCCCAATTACCGTTTTCCACTGCCTCCATGTGATGAAGTGGTACGTGAGTGTAAACATGAAGTTGCGCCAGAGAAAGACCTTGAGACTCACGAGTTTGTCGTAGTTGTTCACCGATTTGACGTAGATTTTCTACGCGCTGTTCGGCTGCCATTTGTTTAGCTAGTTCAGCTTGTTTCCGTTTTTTCCCAGGAGTGAACCACTTAATCGTTTTTTTCGTTTTGGGACGGTCTTCATTGGGTTTTGTGGAATTATTTGCTGTCTTACTTTCTACTTGAGATTCTGATGGTAAATCGGGTTTCTTATCAGTCTCGATAGTCGTTTTTTGGTTAACAGTAACATTTGTTAAGCACTGTGATAAACCACGTGATAAATCATCAGTGGAAGCTATTTGTTCAGTAGGTGATGTTTCATCTATGCTGTCTTCGTGTTGCTGATTTTCATTGCTGTTCTGATACTGTTGCACAAATCGGCGAAATACCAAACCAATCGCTTCTCTACCTACTGATTTAAATAAAACGTTGGCTTGATCAGATGAAGAACCAAGCAAGTTTTGGAACATCGCCACAGCACGGCGATAAGCTTTACTCTGATGCAGTTCAGCTTCTATTTCTCCTAAAAGCGTCCGCAATTCATCTTGAGAAATTTCAATAGTTGGATTTCCGAGAATTTTTAACAAATATACAGGTGTAGTAGCCATTGTAGACAGCCTCTTGCGGCAATTAAGCAGAAGTTATACCTGTGTAATCTCTTCTACTGTTTGCTGGCTTTTCCGGATTGTTACGTAGTTATTTTTTCTGAATTCAAGAAAAATAATTTTTTTTTGCTGGCTCAGTTTTGGCATAGCATACTAACCTCATCTTTAAGATTGTAGAGGTCACGCCAATTTTTTTTTACAAATACTTATTAAAAATCTTCGTATTAAAAATTACTTCATATATGAAAATATTTACTAACTATAATTGTTAACTCTTAAGTTCTGCTACTACCTAAGGAAGTAGGTTCTAAGTAGCAAGCAATAAGTCTAAGTAGAACGGCCCACCAAGAATTTTCTGTGATTTTGACTCAGAACTCACAAATCAGGACTCAGTACTGATGACAAAAGAGCGCACCGCTTCCAGATATACAGAAGCAGCGACTTCTGCTACATTGTTATGTGCAGCACCTGGAACGAGAACCAATTTTTTTGGTTCAGGAGCAGCAGCATACAAGTCTTGGCTCATGAAAGCTGGTACTATGACATCAGCAGTACCGTGAATAAATAAAACTGGTATTTTTAAATTTGGCACCTTTGTAATCGAATCAAAACGCTGTGTTAAGATTGAATCGACTGGAAACATCCAAAAATTGTTCCTGTAAGCGACGACTTTCTGGATTGAGGTAAAAGAGCTTTCCACAATTAATCCAGCAGCATTTGGATGGTTGACAGCCAAATCAATCGCTACCGCGCCTCCTAGGGAATGTCCGTAAATCAAAATTTGGCTGGGTGGAATTTGTCGCTGGTAAACTAAATAATCCCAAGCTGTCGCAGCATCTTGATAAACCTGCGATTCAGTAGGAAAGCCGCCCTCACTGCGACCATAACCTCGGTAATCGATCATTAACACTGAAAACCCTAGTTGATGAAACCTGTGTGCGTGGGCGACATTTGCGCCAATGTTGATAGCATTGCCATGCAGGTACAGTACAACTTTGGTATTGAGCTGGCTTGCTTGTATCCACCAACCATGAATGCGTGCCATCTTGCCTGATTTAGCCTTCACAGGCAACCAAACATCTTCGTAAGCTAAATTAAAAAACTCTGGTGTCGTTTCAATCACCTTAGCGGGAAAAAAGATGAACCGAGATTGTTGGAGAAAAAGAAATATACATACAGCCAAATAGGCGATCGCTACAACGACTCCTAACCAAATAAATAATGTGAACAGTAATTGCACTGGATATTGCAGTTTGTTTGTCCTCATGTAAGTATTGATAAATACAATATTATTAGCCTAACAAAGCAGCTTTCTCTTGATAAAATAATCAATCAATTATCAAAAAAGGATTTAAAATAAAAAGAGTAAATAAGTAAAATTTTCTACATCAGTTTAAGTAGTTCTTGATTGAATGATAAAACGTTAGCAACAAAAGAGGAGAAGACGGTGAAGCTGTTAAACGAGGCTCAAGAAGAAGAACTCAAGGAAGTCGTTGCACATCTACGGGAAGTACGCGAAGAAAAATCGATACGTTTAGAAGAACTAGCAGCTTACACACGTATTCGATTAGCTTTCTTAGAAGCTATAGAAGAAGGGCGATTTGAAGTATTGCCAGAGCCTATTTATGTCCAAGGGTTCATCCGCCGCTATGGAGATGCTATGGGACTAGATGGTACTGCTTTAGCAAAAACTGTTGCAAGTATTTGTTCTCCTCCTCAAGAACCCAATCATGATAATCAGGAGTTAGATAAAAAACCAAGTTTATACATACCTCTTGCTGTTCCCTACGCCCTGTTAATAGCAGTCGCCTCCTTTGGACTGTTTTATATTCTCAATCCACAACGTTCAGTTGAATCTTCTAGTCAAAAGAAATCCTCACCGCTTGCTTCTGAACAAAAAACAGAATTTGCACCTAAAACTTCATCATTAGCATCATCCTCCAAGCCAAAAGCTAGTTCACCTGTCGCCTCAACGACAACCAAGGAATCGGCTGCAGCAGGTGCGATCGCTCCAACTCCATCCCCCTCAACACAAGCGACAGCTATTACAGAACCCACCACTCCAAGCCCAACCGGAGATCCTACAGCACAAACGACTCCTGTTGAAGTGACTCTTGAGCTGCAAGACAAATCATGGGTGCGAGTGAAAGTGGATGGCAAAACTGAATTTGAAGGGGAGTTAAACAAGGGAGATAAGAAAACCTGGACAGCACAAAAAGAGTTGACTATCCGTTCTGGAAATGCTGGTGCGGTATTGGTTTCTACTAATAAGAAGCAACCAACACCATTGGGAAGTATGGGGAGTGTGAAGCAAGTTACATTTACTCCAGAAACCCCAGAAACTCCAGAAACTCCAGAAACTCCAGAAACTCCAGAAACAAATAACACACCAGAAACTGTTAATAGTCAATAGACATGATATAAGACATTAGTACTAAGACAAATGACTCTTAACTATAGTTGCGGCGTGCGTAGATGCCAAGTCGTTGATTGCTCATAAGCATAAGCGACTTGAAACAGTTGGTCTTCTCGCAACACATTGCTAATGAGCTGCAAACCAATTGGTAACCCATTGTTATCAAAACCACATGGCACGCTTAAACCCGGTAAACCAGCAAGATTTACGGGAATAGTCATCAAATCAACTAAGTACATACTCAAAGGGTCAGCGGTTTTTTCCCCTGCTTTAAATGCAGTGGTGGGAGCTGTGGGACTGACTAAAACATCAACTTTTTCAAACGCTTTTTCAAAGTCTTGTTTAATCAGGGTGCGAACTTTTTGCGCTTTCAGATAGTAAGCATCGTAATAACCAGCCGAAAGGGTGTAAGTTCCTATCATAATCCGGCGTTTGACTTCTGCACCGAAACCAGCAGCACGGGTGCGACTATACATTGATATCAAATTATCTGCATCAGGAGCGCGGTAGCCATACTTCACGCCATCATAGCGAGCTAGGTTTGCTGATGCTTCAGATGGGGCGATTACGTAATAGCTTGGTAAGCCATAACGGAACCGAGGACAGGAGATTTCTTGAATTTCCGCTCCCAATTCTTTTAATTGTTCGATCGCCGCCTTAACAGCTTCTTCGACTTGTGAATCCAAACCTTGACCAAAAGTTTCTTTAATAACACCAATTTTTAGCTTTCCTTTGGGGAAATCTGGTTTTAAGTTGGCGGTGTAGTCGGGAATTTGGACTTTCAGGCTGGTGGAATCTTTGGGATCATGACCGGCGATCGCCTGCAATAATATCGCTGCATCTTCTACTGTGCGTGCAAATGGTCCAATTTGGTCTAAAGATGAAGCAAAAGCCACCAAACCATAACGAGAAACCAGTCCATAAGTTGGTTTCATCCCCACAACACCGCAGAAAGACGCTGGTTGTCTAATCGAACCGCCAGTATCGGAACCTAGCGAGACAACACATTCTCCTGCTGCTACCGCTGCGGCTGAACCGCCAGAAGAACCTCCTGGAACCCTTGACAAATCCCAAGGATTGCCGGTGAGTTTGAAGGCAGAGTTTTCTGTAGAACCCCCCATAGCAAACTCATCCAAATTGGTTTTCCCTACCATCACCGCACCAGCATCTGCCAGTTTTTGGGTGACAGTTGATTCATAAGGCGGTACAAAATTTTCCAGAATTCGAGAGGCGCAGGTGGTGGGAATTCCCTTAGTACACATATTATCTTTGATCCCAATGGGAATCCCTGCTAAAATACCGATTTCTTCCCCGGCGGCGATTTTAGCATCTACATTCCGCGCTTGCGTTAGTGCCTGTTCAGCAGTAACGCATAAAAAACTGTGCAATTTCGGTTCTATTGCTTGAATGCGCTCTATTGCTTCTTGAGTAATTTCAACGGCAGAACGTTCTTTCTTGATTAGCTGTGTGTGCAACTCGCGGATGGACGCCATGATTGCTCCCTTTACGACTCAAGTCCTTGATTTTAGTACATTTTGACGATTCCTGCTTAAGGTATTCAGCCGTGCAGATATTCAACTTAAAGGCGGCTTGCACTAAATTAAGATATGTACGCTCATCAGCTTAATTATTCTTCCAGTCAGCAGGCTTTTGTTCTTGACAATTTTATAGCTTTTAGGAAAGGAATAATATGGTTAAAATCATAACACGCAAATCATTAACTACGGAAGATGTCTATGATATTGGGGTAGAACGGGATCATAATTTTGTTACTAAAAATGGCTTCATAGCTTCCAATTGTTTCAATAAATCCCATTCTACGGCATATGGTTATGTAACATATCAAACTGCGTATTTAAAAGCTAACTATCCATTGGAATATATGGCGGCGCTGTTGACGGCTAACAGTGACGACACAGACAAGGTGCAGAAATATATTTCCACCTGTATGAGTATGAATATTCAGATAGAACCGCCAGATATCAATCGCTCTCTTGTGGATTTTACACCGTCAAATGGCAAAATTTTGTTTGGGCTGTCTGCTGTTCGTAACGTGGGACAGAACGCAATAGCGTGTATTTTGGAAGTGAGAGAAAAAGGAGAGTTTAAATCCTTGGGTGATTTTTGCGATCGCGTGGATTTGGGTACTGTTAACCGTCGCACTTTGGAATCACTCATTTACTGTGGAGCCTTTGATAAAATCGACTCCAACCGCAACCAACTGATCCAAGATCTCAATTTAGTGTATGATTGGGCACAATCGCGTGCCAGAGATAGAGCGACTGGACAGGGAAATCTGTTTGATTTGTTCGGTGGCGAATTTTCTCATAATAAAAATAAAGTTCAAAATAGCTTTGAATCTGCTCCCAAAGCTCAACCAGTTCTTGATTTTCCTCCACAGGAAAAGTTGCGCAGAGAAAAAGAACTTTTGGGATTTTATGTATCAGATCATCCTCTGAAAGCTATTCGCCAATCAGCGCGTGTTCTTGCTCCGATTAACCTTTCGCAACTTGGCGAACAGAAAGAAGAAAGTACCATTTGTGCGGTTGTCATGCTCAATGGCGTTAAAAAAGTGATGACCAAAAAAGGCGATCCAATGGCGATTTTGCAAATAGAAGATTTAACTGCACAATCAGAAGCGGTGGTATTTCCCAAAATTTATGAGCGAATTAATTCACTGCTTCTAGTTGATTCTAGGTTAATTATTTGGGGCAAAATAGACCGACGCGAAGACCAAACTCAATTGATTGTTGAAGATGTAGAACCAGTGGAAACAGTACATCTGGTGATGGTGGAACTCAACACCCAACAAGCAGCGACTATTGAGGAACAGCATCGCCTCAGAACAATTTTGCAAGAACAATCAGGAGACAAAGAAAAAGCAAAAGTGCCAGTGATAGGAATTGTACAAGCCGGAAATTCCCGTCAACTTGTCCGTTTTGGACGACAATTTTGGGTACAGGATTCGAGAACAACTGTTCAGGCTCTTCAAAACGCCAGATTTTCTGCTCATGTACAATCGCTAACTAATGTTTGATGAAACAGAACGCCGCAAAGCAATACGGTTCGGATAAGACTTGATCCCCCCAACCCACGCTAGTCCGCACGGGCGGCGGGAACCCCCTTTTTCCTGATGAGCGTTACGAGCAAGTATGCAAGCTTAAAAAGTATATTCCCTTCCCGGTACAAGATTACCTATCTTCTTCCTTCTCTTCTCCTGTCGGAGACGCACTCTTAGGAGCGCCTGTCCGCAGGACTTACGAGACGGCTTCCGCCGAACGTGTCCTAGCCGAAGGGACGCCGAAGAGTGGATCTACGTGGTCCAGAGGACACGCTGCTTTGAACGTGGTTCATTTAATCGGTATTCTTCTGGCTGAAAGGGAGTAGCTTATATAAAACAGCAAATAGCTTAGATAACTATTTTGCGTTTGCGTCATCAGTAAATTAACGTAGGTAACTTATAGTTGAATCGTTTTTTTAGTTACTTCTGCGGATGATCTCTTCCTTGTGTACATGATATTTTTTATGCCATGAAGGTGTGTGTGGCAACAAAGGGGAAGGAGCAAAAACTGCATGACCGCAGATGATGTTAATAACTTTGTTGTATATTGCAAAAAAATTCAACCCCAATCTCAGGAAAACATCAAAAGGTTTTTTGAAGGGGTTATCGCTTTTCCTTATGACAAGGAACTCCTGTTGCAAGCTTATTTATTTTTGAATATCAAACAGATATTTCCTTCATGCTGTGAATTACTGTTATTTGAAAAGTCCCCAATTGCTGATTATACAGATTTGGGAAAGTGCGATTTTGTTTATCTGACTTCATTTGGTAAAATTTTTATAATTGAAACGAAATTTATTGATACAGAAGCGACAGGCGCAACAGAAAGAAAAAGAAGAAATAAGCACAGAAATAAAGTATTCGAGCAGGTAATAACTTTAAAAAGCAGATTTAGTCAGTATTGGAATATCAAGCTAGAGCAATTAGAGTGCGCTGTTTTTACAACAGATCCAGAAATTGCTTGGCGAGGAAACGGGGTGAATGTTATCACTAAATCAATCCTCATAGATAAGCTTGATTATTGGAGAATGAATTACAGCAAAATATGTCTTGCGGACACGCTACGCGAACAGGAGTCAGGAGGAGGCAGTGCGGTGGTTCCCGAGGACAGTTTTGAGGAGGGAAACCCTCCGGGAGAAACTGTCCATCCCGTTGAGGAACTGGCGAAACGGTTCCCCGGCATAAAGCAACTGCCGTTCAGAAGTCAGAAGTAAAAAGGGCTTAGTGTCTCGCTTTTTAAACAAAGCGCGTTGTACTTCATTGACTTGCTATGTGCTGTATTACACAAGAATTTTATAGAATTCGGGATGCTTTCACAACTTCAAAATCTCTCAACAAGTTGACGAACAGCATCAACAACCAACTCAGGTTGATCTAACGGGATCAGATGCCCACTCTTTTTTGCAATAACTTGGTGACTATTTGATGACAGACTGGTCAAATTCACTTGAAGCTCTTGCCATCTCTGCCATCGCTCATCACTCATATCTGAATCTTTAGCACCTTGAGTCAGCACTATTAGAGGCAAAGCGCTTAATGATTTAACTGCTCGCACCTGCTCAAAGCTCTCTTTCAAAGTAGCCATTTCACTGTACACAGTTGCCCAGTAATGCTTTCGGTAACAGTACGATTTGAAGGTGTCGAACATAGCCTGCACTTGGGGTGGATATTTCTGGATCTCTTGCTTAATATCTTGAAGATAAGGCAGTAAGTTGAGTTCGCCTACTAAACGCAACACACCAAATCGGTTGGCAATTCCCATAGCCTTATAGAGCCACAACTCCTTTTCTTTCTGTTGCCACCTTTGGGGTGTCATTTGATCCTCATGTACAGAATCAACTAACACTAATCCAACAACATCTTTTGGATACTGACTGGCATATAAGCGCATATTGCCTCCACCTAAAGAGTGTCCAACCAAGATGTAAGGAGGCTTAATTCCAGCCTGAGTTAGAAGAAGATGCAACTCATCCACACTCTGTTGGCTAGTGCGTGGCTTTTTGAGATTAGGTTCGCTCCAACCAAAACCCGCTCTATCGTAAATACACACACGAGTAAATTTAGCAATTTCAGATGGCACCAACCCCCACGAAATTGACGGAGCACCAGCGCCAGCATCCATTACGACAGTCGGTGTCCCTTGACCAATGAGCGTGGAGTGCAGACGGAACCCGCCGACATCAACGAGCTGACCTGGTGGAGGGTACTTGCGTTTATCGATACCTTCACTCACTCTTTGGTAGAGAATTCCCGCAATAAGTAATCCCACGGCAGTCATACCTAATCCAATCAAAATCAACTCTTTAGTGATTGCCATAGTCAGGTGTGCCAAGTTTCATATCGCTTTATTTTATCTAAGTAAGACTTGTGCAAGCTCAAAGAGCGACTTATAAACAAATCTTAAGGTAGCAACATTCAAGCAAAACGCACGGTTTGGGTTACAACGGTTATGCTGATTAAAGTGGCAGTTGACACTTCTTCTAGTGTTGGCTTTCTTCCACGCGGAATTTCCCACCGGTTGCATCGTTAAACGCGAAGATGCAATACCAGGGACGATAAGCGCACAAAAAAGATCAAAAGAAGGTGTTGAAGTGAATACACTTTTGGTTATTATCATTGGTTTCTTACCGTCCCTATTCTCCCTGTGGTTGATGCGTAAAACCCAGGCTAGAACACGTTCGCAGTTTAGGCGAGCAGCTATGAGTTCTCCTGCACGGCGAATACGGCAGAACACCATAAGCGATCCCAGCGATCGCTATTATCTTGAAGGAGTCGGCTACCTGATTGGCGACATCAGCTGCCAATTTAATGCCCGTTCTGGCTACTTGCGCTGTGCTGTCAATCCCACCGGACCATGCGAAGGTTGCCGCTATTATCAACCTAAGGAAACCGTTTGTAGTGAAAATAGCTCGTCAGACTTACCGTATTGACTAATCATTTCTCCCTCTTTGTAACGAGGAATGATGGAAATGGACACAGATAATGAATCTGTGTTGATTTTTTTGTGTTTATGCTTCCAAATAAACTCAACCTATTTTTTGCAAAAACTTTACTGAATAGTGATAAAAGATGATTGATTAATGTGACACTCAAAAAAGTGTCTATTTTGAAACAAAAACACCGGACAGCCGGATTCTGTCCTGTATTGATAATAGCTTTCTAACAAAAAAACTAGAAAAAGATACGTTGAAGTATTCAGCATCAATAGCAACAGATAAGAAAAAAAATTTTCAAATTATATGGAACATTTTGGTTAGTTTTTCGACCTTAGATTTAAAAGCAATACCTACAACATTTGGTAAAGATTATGAAACGGTTGCTTAAATCCTTTGTGACAATTTCTGCATTGTCCTCTGTGGTAGTTGCTCCTATTTTTCTCTCGGCTGGTCAAGCTTCTGCTTTGCCTCAACCAACACAAAAGGGTACTGATGCTAACTATGTTGGTGTTGGTGTTTCTGCTGGTGTTACCAATGGTGGGCAAAAGAATGATGCTGCAGTAATGGGCGGAAATGTCACAGGTCGCGTGAAATTAGGAGAGACACCTTTGTCTGCACGTGGTCATGTCCTTTGGGGCGATGAAACAGCTGCTATTATCCCACAAGTTTCCGCAGACCTAGGGATTGCAAAAGGTACCAATGCTTTCGTAGGTGTTGGTTACTCTTTTGTAGAGGACAAGGGCAAACCAAGTCCGTTGGGCAACAAAGATGGACTAGCGCTGACTGCTGGCGTAGAATCAGAACTTGGTAATAGCTTTATGCTCTACAGCAACGCTACCGTAGGAATTGATGCTTACAAAAATAGCCCTGCTTCTGCCCTCAGCATTAATGGTGGTCTAGGCTATCGCTTTAAGTAAAGCTGTAGTTCAAGTGTCAGGTTGAACATACAGCTTAACCAATGCTTACAGGAGGTTAACTCCTGTAAAGTCAAGAATTATAGACAAACCATTTGCCTATTTAAATGCGTCAAATGGCAAGTTATAACTCCTAACTATAGTATAAGTAGTATTGCTGGGTTTATCTAAGTGTTACATCACTGAAAAACCCAGCTTTTTGCCATGTTAAAATCAAATTATTCCTCTTAATTCCGACCGGATTTACGGAAATAAATAAGCCGAAAGGGTGCTTCTAAGTTACGCTTCGGCGCGTTGAGATGATTTATTTAAAAAACTCTGTACCACTCCAATGGTTAAATCTGCCCCTCCCCTGACCACAAGCCGTAAGCCTTCCAAAGTAGAAGCAATCAAGGAACGCAGCAATTCTTTGCGTGAACCTGTTGCAACTGAAATACTCCAGGACACTACCCACTTTAGTGAAGATGCAATACAAATACTAAAGTTTCATGGTTCTTACCAGCAAGATAACCGTGACAATCGGGTCAAGGGACAGGAAAAAGATTACCAGTTCATGCTGCGGACGAAAAATCCGGGTGGGTTAGTTCCGCCGCAACTGTATCTGACTTTAGATAAGCTGGCTGATGAATATGGTAACCACACCTTGCGAGCAACGACTCGTCAAGGGTTTCAGTTGCACGGGATTTTAAAGAAAAATCTTAAGGCATCAATGGCTGCCATCATTAATAGCATGGGTTCGACGCTGGGAGCTTGCGGCGACCT
The DNA here is from genome assembly GCF_036697665.2 of Scytonema sp. PRP1. Lineage (NCBI taxonomy): Bacteria > Bacillati > Cyanobacteriota > Cyanophyceae > Nostocales > Scytonemataceae > Scytonema > Scytonema sp. PRP1. Next base: position 26,819 of record NZ_JBAHYJ020000038.1, read on the forward strand.
GAACCGCAACGTGATGGCACCTCCAGCACCGTTTAAAAATAAGCCTGAATATCAGTTTGCCTGGGAATACGCTGATAATATTGCTCAGTTGCTGACACCCCAAACAGGTGCTTATTACGAAATTTGGCTGGATGGTGAAAAAGCAATTAGCGCTGAAGAAAACCCAGAGGTGAAGGCGGCGCGAGAAAAAAATGGTACTGGCACAAGTTTCCACGACAAGGAAGAACCGATCTACGGGACTTACTATATGCCACGCAAGTTTAAGGTTTGCGTGACTGTGCCAGGAGATAACTCGATAGATTTGTATAGCCAAGACCTCACTTTGGTGGTCATAACGAATGACAAAGGAGAGTTAGAAGGATTTGATGTCTTTGCTGGTGGCGGATTAGGACGGACACACAACAAAGAAGAAACCTTCGCCAGACTCGCAGATCCAATTTGCTACGTAGACAAGGATGACGTTTACGATATCGTCAAGGCGATTGTTGCCACTCAAAGAGATTATGGCGATCGCACTGACCGTCGTCACGCTAGGTTAAAATATCTCATCCACGATTGGGGCGTTGAGAAGTTCCAATCTATGGTCGAGAAATACTTTGGCAAACCGCTTGCACCATTTAAGCCACTACCAGAGTTCAAATATCATGACTTCCTCGGGTGGAATGAACAAGGCGACGGTAAGCTGTTCTTGGGTATTTCCATCGACAACGGTCGGGTTAAGGATGAAGGCAACTTCCAACTCAAAACCGCTTTGCGGGAAATTGTCGAGCAGTTTAACTTGCCCATCCGCCTAACACCCCACCACAACGTCATTTTCTACGACATAGAACCAAAGAACAAGCAAGCTATTGAAAAAATTCTCAATCGTTGCGGCATCGTTTTTGAACCAGAGAAAATCGACCCCCTTGTACGGTATGCCATGGCTTGCCCAGCTATGCCCACTTGCGGCTTGGCAATTACCGAATCAGAACGGGCGATTCCAGGAATTTTAGACCGGATTCACGCCCTTTTGGATAAAGTAGGTTTACAAGATGAACATTTTGTGGTAAGGATGACAGGCTGTCCCAACGGCTGCGCTCGTCCTTACATGGCAGAACTGGGCTTTGTGGGTAGCGCTCCCGAATCTTACCAACTTTGGCTGGGAGGTTCGCCAAATCAAACACGGTTGGCGTTACCTTACATGGAACGGCTGCACCATAATGACATAGAAACCCAGCTAGAGCCGATTTTTGTCTACTTCAAAGAGCAGCGCCAGCCGGAAGAAAAATTCGGTGATTTTTGCGATCGCCTTGGTTTTGATGCCATCCGCGAGTTTGCTGCTAAGTACGAATCTCAAACTGTAGCACCGCCAGAAATCACAGATGATGCCGATGGTTTAATCGAAACGATGGCAGATTCGACGACTGCGCCAATTACAGAAGAGAGCGAGCGTCAGGAAGTGGCGATCGCCAACACAACGACTGCAACAAGCAAAACCCGCCGTCGCATTACCTTACAGGATGAGGTTTACAACAAGCTTAAGGAACTCTCTGAGCGCCAAGGGAAGCCGATGACTCATTTGGTGAACGAAGCGCTTTTGGATTACTTGAAGAATCAGTAGAAAGTAGGAACCTCACCCCCAACCCCCTCTGTGCAAGCAGAGAGGGGGCTATTTATTATCTTAGGATTAGAGCTTACGAACGGAGACCTGACCAAATCAGTTACCAGTTATTAGACAAAAATTTTGGTACAAACCCCTGTTTTTAAACATGGAAGTACATAGAAAGATGTCCAAACGAGATACGTAGTACGAGAAATACGGCGTCCTTGTTTAAATCCCCATCAGGTCTTGATGGGGATTAATACCATTTCACGTTAATCGCGATACATTGAAATTCTGTAAAGACGCGCCACCTCTCGTCTCTACACTACCGATTTGTATCATCCTTTTCGTAAAATGGTATAACTGTTCACTGTTCACTGTTAATTGAAATACTCCCTAACTCCCCAGGTGACACTACGGGAATTTCCCCACTAACGAATCCAGATACATCACGGGTAACAATTACATCTAATCCGTGCGCTATTGCACAGGCATATTGCACCGCATCTTCAAAATCTCGGAAATTAAGACTGATCGCTTGTTCAATTACACTTCTATCAACTGGGCAAATATATAAATCTGTCAATATTTGTGTAATTGCATCTTGAGCAGCAACTATTCCTACTGCTTTACGAACAATGTAATAAATGTTGGTAATTGTTGTTGCTGCAATAAACCCCTCTATCTCACCAGCATCAATTTTCTCAAACAACTTTGCTGCATCTTCAACAAAAGGTTCTCGCTCTTGCAAAAAATCAAGAACAACATTTGTATCAATTAAAATTCGCATTATTGATATTTTTCTGTGAGATAAGCTGCATAATCATCTTTAATTTCTTTATTAGCGGATATCTCTGTACCTTTGGCAATACCCCGCAAACGGGATAAATTCCCTTTTTTCTTCGCAGGAGAAGTTTCTTGTTGTAGCGATTCCAACAGGGTTTGTACTAGTTGCCAACGTTCGTTAATAGGCAATTGCAGTGCTTGTTTTTGCAATTCTGGCAAAGTCATAAGCGTATCCGGTGCGTCATCTACCTTCATTGTAAAGCGATCGGATCGCCTGGTAGGGTGCGTTCTTGTCGTTCTGTCTATAACGCACGATCAATGATTAATGGTGCGTTGCGCTGCGCGACAACACACCCTTGTATCTTATGTTAGCAAGTTGGTTTTTAATCAAGCGATCGCAAATACTCTCTGGGTATAATTTAGTCCAGATGGAGAAATTCTGGCTAGAAGAATACTCACAGTTAATCGCTATAATTTTGGTGAGTGTTAGGGAAACTAGCCATGTTAGAATACGACCTGCCACGGTACTTGCCCTCAGCCGAAGAACTACCCGACTCTGACGAAACGCCTGTGGATAATGAACTGCAAGAATTAATACCAGGCTTGCTGAAGGCAATACTGCTAATACTTTGGGCAGAACGCATGGACTGGTTTTTTGGCATAGATATGGGTATTTATTATCACCCTGATAAAGCGCCGATTGTACCAGATGGGTTTTTGAGCTTAGGGGTAGAACGATTTTATGACGAGGAATTGCGTCCCAGTTATGTGTTGTGGGAAGAAAAAGTTGTACCGACTTTAGTGTTAGAGGTGGTATCTCAAACTTATCGTAAGGAATATACGACTAAATTAGATGAATATGCAGATTTAGGTGTACTTTATTACGTAATTTATTCTTCTCGCCGTCGCCGTAAACCGCGTTTGGAAGTGCATAAATTAGTTAATGGCAAGTATGAATTGCAAGTAGGAAATCCTGTTTGGCTGCCGGAAATTGGCTTAGGAATTGGATGCGAACTCGGCAATTATTCTGGTGTAACTAGAGAATGGCTTTATTGGTATGATGAGTCAGGAAAACGTTATCCTACCCCGCAAGAGAAGATTCAACGGTTAGCGGAAAAATTGCGATCGCTCGGCATAGATCCAGATAATCTTGACTGACGCTAATTCCCAGACAATCGACTTGTATTGCACTAAGAAGAACAACAAAACTATTTGTTCTGACTGCGGATGAGTCCTGTAAACCCAGCAACCCACAAAGAGGTGAACACCCACCCAAGAACAATATGCAGCCAGAAATACCAGCGCAACACAATATCTGAACGGGTTTTAAAGAACAAGAGCAAAGTTTTGTCACTTGTTTTTTTGCTATTTGGCAACCAATGACTCTCCTGATGAAAATCAACAATTGGCAGGAAGACATCAAGAGAATAAACCAGTGGATTAAAAACTGGATAATTTACTGAAACTTCAGAGTTAAGCTTTGATTCGTCGAATGGTCCAAAATTAGAAGCGGGTGAAATTAGCCCCGCTTCATAACCACGCCAAAACAAGAACGTACCTAAAATTACGGCTACCAATGAATACCACAAGGCACGTTGCGGTCGATAGCCATAAGCAATAGTCTTTCCAAGGAAACGATTCCAGAACAGTTCCCATCCCTTCAAACCGCCATAACGTAATCGGTCACGCTGTTTTCCAATTAAAATCTCTATAGCAGCATCTTCATGACCATTAGTCCGCAACACTCCGGCTAATTGTTCATAGGGTTGCAGTGCAAATTCTTGTTCCGGTTGAAGCCGTAGCCACTTTAACCGCTGTTTGCTATCAGGTGGAGATGACTCGCTGATTGTATTGTAAGTAAACCCATTGAGATGTAACCTATTTTCACCAGGCCAGCTCTTTGCCTCATCTGCCAGCGTATTGACTCTGGCAAAACTAAGATCCAATATCATCTGCTGGGGATTATTTATTTGTTTGAGATAAAGGGTGTCATCGATTCTCGTACTGACTAGGCTGACTCGCCCTTGGGCTGTAAAGCTATTGGTAAAATAGACATCCCCTTCAATATTTGCTCCATTAATCACCAGAGCATACTTTTCCTGGTTGAAGAAATGACCGTCGCTACAGTCCAAATCACCGCCAATGCAAGCTCCCCACAATTGGACTGCGCCTTTCGCCTCAAAGCCATCGCTCAGGTAAACATCCGCCGTGATATTTGCGCTACTGGCAGACAGGGCATATCCTTTCTCGTTGAAGAAATGACCACTGCTGCAGTTAAGTTGACCGCCAATGAAGGCTCCAAGCAGTCGCACTTCCCCTTTTGCCTCAAAGCCATCTTTCAGGAGGACAGAACCCTCAACCTGTATCCCAGTAGCATTGATAGAAATAACATGAGTTCGTTTTAGGCTCAAAAAGCGTAATCTGGCTTGCAGAAGAGAAATGGACTCTGAGAAAGTACACCTAATAAACAAGAGAGGAACTTCTATCGTTGCAAAACTTAGATCCAGATATCCCTCAACTTTAGCGCCAATAATACATATTCCTCGGTAGGTCAATAGTTCTCGCGCTTTTGTATTCGTACAGAGCCAAACAATTCGGTCCGCAGATAAAGTGCGCTCATGGTTCCACTCATCAGATTTGGCAGGCTCGTTGAGTTCATCAGCGTCACTGCTAAAGTCAGCCGCTTTACCTTGAACCACAGCACGAAATAATTTCTCATCCACTTCGGTAAGATGACCAAATTTTTCTCGCGCTGATGTCAACAACTGTTCTGCACTGTCTCCCATCGTTACGCTGCCTATTTTTTTGAAAAATGAATCAGAGCTTACGCACTCCTAATGTGATTTCAATTATACAACTGTTATTTCCCACTGAAGATAGATGTTTTTATGTATATCTTGTACAGTTATATTGAGAGACAAGAAAACGTTCCATTACGAGGATTACCGTGTGAGAAAATCAGTTTTCTTGCCTTCAAATTCATCACAACCGTTGATACAGTTGCATTTCCTTTTAGGATGATGGTTTTGGAGTCACCTCTAATATCTTTTGAGAGCGATAAAAACAGACATTAAACTCCATGAAAAAGTTAGCTTGTCCTAACAGGAGCGGTATTTGAGTAGCCTGTGTCCAAGCAAATACCAATCTAACAGTCGGAAATTGCCCAATAGTAGCAGAAAAAATTAACACTCGTGCTTCAAACTGTGCTAAGTTTCCTGATAATTGAAGCATTGTTGTTTGCTCTTCCCAAACTGCTCCTAATTCAACTCCAACTTGATAGGGAAGAACATTTACCATCGCTCCCGTATCCAAAAGTCCAATAACTTCCTGTGATTTTTCTCTATAATTCAACGTCAGTGGCAAAAACGGCTTAAAGCTTGCTTCTCCCAAACTGCTATCAGTTGCAATGAAAGAATACCTTGCTGGATTACTCATGATTTAAGGAAGCTTCAGCATTCAACGCCTCTAACATGATATTTGCAGCTTCCACTGCATCGTAAGGAGACCAAACTGGATAGGATGCACCAGATTTTATCAAGTTAGTTTCTTCATTTGCCAGTTCGGCAGCCAGAAGTTGAATTACCATGAGCTTATCTACGCGATTGAGTTTGCGTAATTGTTCAACTAACTCAGTAGATACCATTGTTAACCAAGCGTGTTTACTGATTGAATATCAATTTTGAGGATAACCTCTAATATCATTATTTTGCCCAGATTGTAAGGGGTAAAGTATGCTGTGCCCTTACCTTTTGTGATTAAGCTCTGTAAGCATGAAGCGACTTGAAGTTGTTGCTGATAGTTGAACTCATGAGCTTCATAAATATGTTTCGTAATGCCACACCAAAAGGATTATCCAATTCACCCATTTTCCCTGCGCGCAAGGATTGCTCAACGATCAACTTCATGCGAAGAAACCGCTCTGACTCATACTGTTGGAAAGCAGCTGTGGGATTTGCTTGCTCTTTCAGACACTTAGCGACGACAAAAGCATCCTCTAATGCTGTACATGCACCCTGTCCCATAGTTGGCAGCATTGGATGTGCAGCATCACCCAGTAGCGTAATGTTCTGCTTGCTCCAAGATTGAGTCGGGACACGATCATACAAATCTGTTGTCAGAATATTGGCTTCATCCGTCGTTGTAATTAACTCAGGAACCGATGCAAACCAATCTTGAAACATGGTTTCAAGCTCTTTTTTACGACCAACTGGGGCATCCGGCTGTGCTAGGCGTGCAGTTGCTGCTGCGTACCAATACATCCGCCCTTTGCCCAGCATCATGAAACCGAAGCCTTTGCCACGCCCCAAGAACTCCTGAATGTAGCCGGGACGAAATCCTCTGGGAACGTAATCTGTTAAACCACGCCAAGTCTTAAAATTGCGATAGATGGGTGGTTGATCACCGAGGAGGGCAGCTCGTACGGGTGATCGCAAACCATCAGCCCCGATTAAAGCATCCCCTTCGACTGTTAAGCCAGAACTGAAGTGAGCGCGAACCTTCTCTTCTTCCTGCTCAAATCCAAGGAAGGTTTGTCCTAAAACAAATTTTTCATTGGGTACATTACGCCACAATAGCTGATGTAATTCAGCCCTATGGATGCCAATAACAGGCAACTCAAAAGTATCAACGGGTATATTGACCAACTCCTTGCCGCTTTGGGAATTGAATTGGTAGTTTGTCGTTAGATAGCCAACGCGGAGGGCGTCCTCCAACAAGCCTAAATTTTTTAGGATGTGTGTGGCATTTGCCCAAAGTGCAATACCAGCCCCTACCTCCCGCAACTCCTTTGTTCGCTCATAGACAACTGGTTCAAAACCAACTCTATGCAGAGCAAGTGCAGTTGCAGCACCGCCAATTCCGCCGCCGATAATGATGATCTTCTTAGCTGTTTGCATCTTTCTTTTTTAATCGACAGACTTGTCAGTTGGTTACTCCCTATCAGATCTGTACCCCATTAACAAATTGAGACGCAAGAAAAACGTCCCGTTACGAGGATTGCCTTGTGAGAAAATCAGTTTTCTTTCACTCAAATTCATCACAACCGTTGATACAGTTCCATAGGTAAGACCATCAAAAATATTTTCTCTGACTCGCGACATATGGGTAGGTTTCCTTCGTGATCAAGAAGAATCTTTAACATATCAGCTTCATGTCGTCCGCATTGAGTGGATGTCAGAGACTTTGCTCGAACAATTCGCGCCGCTGAACTTTCAGTTTCTTCGGGGAAATCTATCTTCTCCCCTTTTGAAGTGAGAAATCCATTCGTGTGAACCACAACATTGTTGACTTCCACTTCATTTGAATTGAGAGCAAATAATTGATTTCCAGCAAGTTCAAGATTAAAATACTTACCTGAATCATCAGCGATAAGAATGTTACTCATCGTTGCCCGTTCAGCAGCACTAATGGCATGATATGCCTCATTGAGTGAGGTAGAGTCTAAAACCTTTCGCAGAAGTATATGCACAGGAATTCCTCCTGTCGGTGCTTGACATTTAAGAATGTTGAGGCAAACTCCAACACCCGCAGCGTTTAAGCCGATTTTGACAAAACCTGGCTCTCCTAAAGCAAGAAAACGGAAACCATCCTGTCGTGTAACATCAAAGATGACAGCTAAGTTCTCAAACTCTTCTACCCAGTCCCAATTTTGCCCTAGAATACGGCTCTCTTTAAAGTAAACAGAGGTACATTCATTAGGTGTACTAGACCGAAGTATTTCCGTTCGGGACATGAGCATGACGACTTCCCACAGTTCTCGCCTTGCGTGAGATGCGATCGCTTTGAGTTCAAGAGCATACGGCTCTGAAAATTCTTGAATCCGCTCAAAAAATGCTAAGGAAGTCGCCTTGAGCGAAGCATCAGTCCATTGGGCAAAAAGTTTTGTTCTGTAAAGTTCAAAAGCTTTTTCAATGCGATCGCTAAGCTTAGTACCGTGTTCTGCTCCTATCTCTTCTGGAGAACCTGTTAAACGAACTAAGGGTAATTTTGCTTGAGGATGTTCTTCAATAAGATTTGGGGGAACAATCTTTAAACCTTGAGCAGTAAGTAATTCAACAGTTGAATCTTTACTTATATCAGGGCGAGGTGACACAACAATCGTCTCCCACTACATTAGTTTTTACAACAGGACTTAAAACTCCGCTCAGAAAAAAAGCAAGCGTCTTTATTATCCTTAATCCAATGTCACAACTGCAACGAATCGCGATCGCACCCTCCCAATTCCAACAAGAACAAATCTTGCTGACACCTCAACAACAACATTACCTGGGGCGTGTATTACGTTTATGTGACGGCGATCACTTCATAGCAATGGATGGCAAGGGTAAATGGTGGCTGGCGCAGCTACAAGGAGAAAAAGCGCAGGTTTTAGAACCACTGACAGTAGAAACCGAATTACCCGTATCCATCACACTAATGGTAGCCTTGCCCAAAGGAAATGGATTTGATGATGTGGTGCGGTGTTGTACTGAGTTGGGAGTCGCTGTTATTGCTCCAGTGGTGAGCGATCGCACTTTACTTAATCCCAGTCCTCAAAAACTCGAACGCTGGCTGCGTATTGCACAAGAAGCTGCAGAGCAATCAGAACGCGCTTTTGTACCTACGATATTAGAACCTGTTTCTTTTATTACTAGTCTTGCCACAGAAACGACTGCTCAGCGTTACATTTGTGAGGCGCGTGGCAGTTATCCTCATTTAAGAGAAGCAATCAATCAAGTTTCTACCACATCTGAAATTATGATTGCCACTGGACCAGAAGGAGGATGGACAGAAAAAGAGGTGGAGTCCGCTATTAATGCTGGATTTCAACCAGTTTCCCTTGGTCGTCGCATCTTGCGAGCAGTGACAGCTCCGATTGTTGCCTTATCTATTGTGGCAGCACAGTTAGAATCGGTGGATGTAAAGAATGTCAGTTAGGGAATTTGTACGGCACACATCTTCATCCGCCGTCAGTGGAGAGAGGCTTACTCCCCTTCCAACAAAAAAAGTTTTTCCGCTTCCCTCTCCTAAAACGAGAGGGTTAGGGAGAGGTGGGAAGGGGTTGGGGGTTAGGTTTCTTGGCATAGCCTAAAAGCGTGAAAATTGCTGTAAGCTTACTTATCAAATAAATTGTCGAGACAGGAAACCTCCCATCTCGACAATTTCTTGAAAATTATTAAATAATAGCTGGACAATTGCCAGTTATTATTTGCTATTTACCAAAGTTACCCAGGGGTTTTTACTTGACGTGCCATGTCTAAGTAAGAACTCATGTTCGCACCAGGACGCCGACGACCATTAGTACTAGATGGTACGGCGAGATATTTTGGCGCAAAAGTCGTTTCAGCTGGCTGCTGTTGAATTGCTGCTTTGGCTTTTTCGCTTTGAGCAAGTTCAGGCTTAACGCCATTTGCAGTCTGTACTAGCTGAACTTTAGCTGGTTCTGGCTGGGCGGCAGATTGAGAATCTTTTGTTCCGTTCTTTGTTCCGTTCTTTGTTCCGTTCTTTGTTCCGTTCTGTGTTCCGTTCTTGGTTGCTGCTTTTGCTGCAACTGGTTCAGCCGCTTTCTTAGCACTCGATACTGCTGGTTCAGCCGCTTTCTTAGCACTCGATGCAACTGATTCAGCCGCGTCCTTAGCACTCGATGCAACTGATTCAACCGCGTCCTTAGCTTTCGATGCAGCTTGTTTAGCTGCATCTTTCGTTACTTCGACGGCTTCATCGAGTTCCATGTAGTAACCGCTTTTCTTGCCACCAAAAAGCCCAATAAAGAAATTCAGAACCCCACCGATTAAATTTTTGATAAAACCCAACATTACAATTTCTCCTGCCTCTTATACCTGGAATATGACTGTAATCCTGAAAAAATCACGGAATATTTTTAATTTTTATCAAGATATTCTTGACCCACCCATTCGTCTGTACAACCTAATGATCGTGACAGCCTTCATAGGTTTTTTTCTCAACTAAAGTTGTTTTAACAGCAAGTGACTCATGCTCTTAACTCTTTACTTTCAGCACTTGCCACTTGTACACAGTCAGACTTAATTATTAAATTTTACTGTAACTTGGGGCAATATTTTAAGAGTAGGCTTAACAAAAGTTAACTTATACTTTTAACAATACCTATTCAGTCTTAAGAGGGATGTTGCTCAAGCCAGTAGGGGGAGTGTCATAGCTTTTTGGCAAATGGTAATGACACTCGACTAAATTAGGTAAAGATAGATTTCAATCCCTGATAGGGATTCATACAGTTTAGCCCCTGCCTGGAGATTATAGAATACTACATTCAAAGCATGAGGGCGTATATTCTACTGACTTGAAAACCGCCACAACATTATTTTGTACATGAATAAGGTAAAACAACAGCGAAATCCCGTGTTATTAGTACACGGTATTTATGATACAGGTCGAGTTTTCGATCAAATGATTCCCTACCTGAAACAGAGGGGTTGGACTGTGTATGATCTGGATTTAGTGCCGAATAATGGCAATATGGGTCTTGACACGTTGGCTCAACAAGTCGCTGATTATATTGATGCCACTTTTGAACCAGAACAACCCGTAGATTTAGTGGGCTTCAGCATGGGAGGTATCGTCAGTCGTTATTACGTCCAACGATTGGGAGGAATCAATCGCGTGCAGCGGTTTATTACCATCTCATCACCGCATCATGGCACTTGGATTGCTTACTGTCGTGATGGTATAGGTTGCATTCAAATGCGTCCTGACAGTGTTCTACTACAAGATTTGAATCGGGATATTGGTATGTTAAAGCAGATAGATTTTACCTCTATCTGGACACCTTATGACTTGATGATTGTCCCCGCAACGAGTTCACAAATGCCTCTGGGACGCGAGGTGATAGTGCCAGTTTTGAATCACGCCTGGATGCTGACAGATTCAAGAAGTTTGGCTGCAGTGGCAGAAGCGTTGGCAACTCCAGTTCAACAATTCAAAATACCCTCCGGGAAGCTGCCCTCCGGGCATCTACAAAATTCAAAATTCAAAAACAAACAACCCAGTACTACCAAGTATTCTGTCTCTTGACTGTATGCGTTAAAACAGTGAACAGTACCAGCCACAGTGACGCTTTCTCGGGCTGGTGTGGTTGTACTGACACCAACGCTTTCCACGTTCTTGGTGGGGGACTGAAACATGCAAAGGATAAAACTGATAACCCTTCGGGTATGCCTGCGGCACGTCTGAGCGCAGAGCGTCCCGTAAGGGATACGACGAACGCCAGTCGCTGTGAGTTCGGGAGACCCTCCTGCATAGCGCTGGCTCACTGATAACTGATAACTGGTAACTGTTAAAGGCGATCGCCAATTTGTGTATACTCGGCACTGCCAAAAATTGCTTCAGGGTGACGGTAGTACTTAAACTCCATTAAGTTGTAAAAAGGGTCTTCTAAAAAGAAAGTGCGATGCTCTAAGGGAGAATCAACAAAGCGGTGTTTGGCTTCTTCTTTAAAAAGGAGTTGTCGCTGTTGCGCCCTTGCGAGTAAGTCCTCCCAGTCGTTTTTTGAGGTAAAAATTAGCCCAAAGTGTCTGGGATAGATACTGCGCTGTGGTGCAAGTGGTTCTTTTGTAACGTGAGCTACCAGTTGATGACCGTAGAGATTGAGAATTAGGGCGTTGCGGTTTTCCCGTCCAGGAGTGCAGCCTAAACCATCGACATAGTATGCTTTTGCCTGGGCAATGTCTGTGACGGGAAAGGCAAGATGAAATAGCGTTTGGTTCATTGCTTGTCCTGGAGAATGAGTACTATCTACAGTCTATTCTCCTCATTTGTTTTGGTAGCAATGCAAAATCGTGGTTTGATGACTACTAAATATTCGCCTGCTGCCGTTGATACAATGACCAGTACAAACCTTTTTGTCGCAACAGATCTGCATGGCTTCCCCGTTCAGCAAGAACGCCCTTTTCTAGCACCAAAATTAAATCAGCCCGCTTGAGGGGGGCAAAACGGTGGGCGATGAGAAACACGGTGCGGTTGGTGGAAATTTTTTGGAGGTTTTCCAGAACCTGCTGTTCAGTTTCGCTATCTAAAGCACTGGTTGCTTCATCTAAAATTAAAATCGGCGCTTGCGAGAGAAATAACCGGGCTAAGGCGATGCGTTGGCGTTGTCCGCCAGATAAAGCTGTACCGCGTTCTCCGACGTTGGTTTCGTAACCGTGAGGTAATTCACTGATAAAATCGTGGGCAACGGCACATCTTGCAGCTTCTACGACTTGTTCTGCGGTGATGTCGGGATTACCAAGAGTGATGTTCTCCAAGATAGAACCATTGAATAAAAAGTCTTCTTGAAGAACAACACCAATTTGTTGGCGCAGCGAGGCTAAATCAGCGCTTTTAATATCAAAACCATCAATCAGGATGCGTCCTGATTCAATTTGATAAAGGCGTTGCAATAATTTAGAAAGGGTACTTTTCCCAGAACCACTGCGTCCAACAATACCGACAAACTGTCCTGGTTGGACAGAGAAGGAAATTCCTCGCAAGACAGGTTCAGTACTTTGTCGGTAGCGGAAGAAAACTTGCTCAAAGCTAACTTGACCTTTGAGGGATGGCAAAACTAAACCAGTTCCTGGTTCAGTTTCTGGGGCAACGTTGAGAATATCACCAATGCGGTCTACAGAAAGCAGCACTTGTTGTAAATTTTGCCAAAGCTGTACTAGCCGTAAAAGTGGTGCTGTGACTCTACCAGAAAGCATCTGGAATGCGACTAATTGACCGATAGTCAGTTCTTGCTTAATGACAAGCTTGGCTCCAAACCAAAGAATCAGTAAGCTGGAAAATTTGGTGAGGAAGTCAGCGATATTGCTGCTGATATTCGAGGTGGTAGAGGCTTTGAAACCTGTGCGGACGAAACGGGCAAACAAACCTTCCCAGCGATCGCGTGCTGCTGGTTCTGCTGTATGTGCTTTAACTGAATGAATTCCTGTAATAGTTTCGACAAGAAATGATTGACTATCAGCACTGCGGTTAAAAGTTTCGTTCAGCCAGTTACGCAGAATTGGCGTTGCTATCAGCGTCAGAATGGCAAACAAGGGCAAGACTGCTAACCCCACAAAAGTCAGCGGGATATTGTAGTAAAACATCAATCCCAGGTACACCACAGCAAAGATGCTGTCCAAAACCACAGTTAACGCTGTACCTGTGAGAAATTGACGGATTTGTTCGAGTTCCTGAACTCGTGCAACTGTATCTCCTACCCGCCGAGACTCAAAATAAGCCAAGGGTAAGCGCATCAAGTGGCGAAACAGCTGTGCCGATAAACTTAAATCTAAGCGACGGGCGGTATGGGTAAAAATAAACAGTCGCAGGATACCAAGAACTGCCTCAAATATTGCTGTGGACAGGAGTGCGATCGCCATGACATCAAGAGTTGGCAAACTCTCCTGCACCATCACTTTATCAATAACGACTTGTGTAATTAGTGGTGTTGCCAACCCCAAAAGCTGCAATGTAAAGGACGCCAGCAGCACTTCACTCAGCAATCCCCGATACTGCCAAACTGCTGGAGTGAACCAATTGAGGTTGAATTTTTCTTGCTTGTTGATCAGTTCTACTTGCCACAACTGCCCATCCCAAGTCGCTTCAACGACTGAGCGTGGTATGCTTTCACAGGTGTGATTAGAATTTAAGGGATTGCCAACAGTCAGGCGATCGCCCTTAAGGGCATACGCAACCACCCAACTTCCCTCTCTCGCTTCTGATGCTTCCCAGCGCAACAAAGCTGGAAATGATAATTGTCGCAACTCATTCCAAGTGACTTGCAGCCGCCGCAGCACAAATCCTAACTTTTCTGCTGCTTCCACAAGATGTTTCGGTCGCTGTCCTCTAATTTGGCGTTGTACCCATTCCAGTTGCACTGGATTATCTAACTGTTGCGCCACCATTGTTAAACATGCAGCCGCCGTATTCCAGCTAGAGACAAATGGGTATGTTGACACAGGAGTGGGAGAGTGAGGGCGTGAGAGAGGGAGGGAAAATTCTTCGGTTCCTCCCTCCTTCCCTCCCTCACTCCTATTGTCCTCGTGGTCTTCTTGAGTGCCTAACCAAAAGTTTTCAATTTGTGGTGTGGAAAGTTCTGCCCACACTGCTGTCGTGGTGCGCACCACGACGACTTCTTTACTAGCAGCGACAGCCTTGCATTCCACAGAAAACCTGTTTAAGTCACCGAACCAATCTCCTGACTGTAGCGTTGCCAAAGGCTTACTGACATTTTCTTCGCGCAAACGGACTTTTCCAGAAACAATTAAGAATTGGAAACCTCCTGCTTCTTGTGACCAGATTTTTTCTCCTAAATTGTAGCGAAGAGTTTCTGACACCTGTTGCAGTCGGCTTTGTTGTTCAGGAGTTAGCCAGCACAGCGGTGGTTGATTCCAAGGTAGAGACGCTAGCACACTATTTTCTGAAGATTCCTCACCTAAAAGTTTTAATTCACCTGCAATTTTACCGTTAGTTTTTGGATTTTCTCTGCTAGCCATTTCTCAAACAACTCGTTTTGTAGTGCTTGCCTTAGTTGAGTATCTTCTAATGACGCTGACAGAAATTGTTCCACACGAAACAATCCATACCGTCCTTCTAGTTCTATCGGTCCTACTAATTGTCCGGGACTAGCGATATCAATAGCTGCTCTGAGTGTATCTGGCATTGTTCCCCGACTCACAGGTCCCATCATACCGTTGACAATTTTGTCATCTGCTAGTGAATATTCTTGAGCAAGTTGCTCAAAGTTTGCTCCTTCTTCGATTTGCGTTTGTAGTTCTTCAGCGAGTTCTTGGCTATCAACAATAATTCGCGAGACTACCACTCTATCTAGATAAATTTTACGCTCGATGAAGTATTCTTGCAGCTTTGATTCTGTAACGACAGCTTTCAGTTTTTCTACCTTAAAACCATAAGTTACTGATGAATGAAAGGTATCATAATCCGTCCCGTTACTCTGTAGCCATTCTTGAAACCTAGAAGGGTCTGTCAACTGATTTTTTAGGCGAAAATCAATTATAGTCTGTTCGGTCAAAGCAGGACTGATAAATATATCTTCTCGTGTTTGTAGTTCTTGTTCAATCACGTACTGACGGAGAATGTCTCCAATGAATTGTCCCAATTTTCCCGAGGCTTGCAAATATTTTACTGCTTGTCTATAAGAAATTGGTTGGTCATCTATGGTTAAAAATGATGAAATTTCCATAAACTTAAAAAGTTAATGAGTAGAAAAAGTTACAAAAAAACAACATACAACTTTTGAAAAAATAAAATTGCATTTTAATTGACAATTTTAGGCAAAAATAGTGTGACAATCCGAAGCGGTCTTAGGCGAGAGTGACAACCAAATCTTAAGAGAATTGGTAGAAAAGACTCAACCTTTTAGAAAAAGAATTAGGCAATGACATTTGCCCATATCCAGGCAAGTAAAATTGCTGTACTAGCGCCGATCAATGTGTTGAAAATATTTACCACTTCATTAGTGAGCCAGTGAAAGCGAGATTGCAGTGTTGCTCCGATCACACTTTCTAAATTGGTGGCAATGAATGCTGCTACAACACACCAAAGGACACCGTACAAATCTATCAAACCTACTCCCCAACCAAGGAGTGCTAGAGCAAGTGACGCTACAGCACCCGCTAAAGTTCCCTCTAAGCTGATTGCCCCTTCAGTTCCCCGTGCCACTGGTTGCAGCGTGGTAATCAGAAAAGTGCTTTTACCATAAGCCTTACCCACTTCGCTAGCACAGGTGTCAGAAAGCTTTGTACTAAAACTCGCCACATAGCCCAGCAACAATAAGGTGTAGGGCGTAGGGTGTAGGGTTTGAGACGTAGGAAAGATTCCCAAACTTATCGCCCATACTCCCAACGCACATAAAGCCGCAGTTAAAGCAGAACCCCAGACATTTTCTGGACCTCTAGCACCAGAACGCTTTTCTGCAATGCCTTCTGCTTCTTTCTGCGCCATACCTACGCGCGTAATCAAAGAACCAACAAGAAAATAGAACATGACTACTATGTATCCCTGCCATCCTAGTGTTCCCCAAATCAGGACGCCAAGTAACCAACCGTGGAATAATCCAGCTGGAGTCAGCAACTTTTTGGGGACAATCCAAGCCACAACCGCCAAGATAGAGTTCAATCCTACTCCAACTAGCCAAGGATTCAGAGAATTAATGGAAGAAAACATTATAAGCCACTCATCTTTATTACGAGTTTTTTTGCCAAAGTACCAATAGAATAACTAATTTAGAACAGATGTGATTGCTGAGCGCAACCCCCCAGTTGTGTAAGAAATATTTAGCATTATCGTATTCTAGATTACACTCCGTCTTTCTTTGAACACGCATCTTAGTTCTCTGCAATTTCTCAAGAGACCATAACTCATCGTAGAGAGGGGAGGATAAGATTCAAAAATAAATTTTTTCTAGAGATGGCGACAAAGATAGCCTTTTTACCGTTCTACCCTAATTTATCTGCAACAGAAGCTTAACTATGAAGATTCAGTAAAATTTTCCTATTTTTTTAGTAAACTAAGATACATACCTATTTTTTTTTCTTTAGAGAAAGTCGATATTGATGTTGATGTAATATATACTGTCCATATACCCTTAACATATGTCAGAAACTGTTCCTGGGAAGTTTCTAGAAACGGCTAAAAACTTTAATACTGGTATAAGCCCTCAAATATTTAGCGACACATTAAGTACCAGTCATAGCAATTTCTACAGCTTTACCCTGAAAGGTCGTAGCAGTTTTGACCTTGCTCTGGAAGATTCTAGCAAAAATGCACACGCAGATTTGAAAGATGCAAATGGTAATGGTGTGGTAGATGACGGTGAAGTCATAAATGGTTCTATTTTTAGTAGCATAAATGCTGAATCAATTAGTAAAACCTTAGATGCAGGCTCTTATTACATCCAAGTCTATATTGATGAAGGCTTAGAAACGAACTATAAATTAGCTGTTTCCGCAACGCCTATTGATAATGCTGGAGATTTCTTCCAGGCTGTCCGTAATGTTACTGTTAATTCCCAAACTAAAAACTACAGTGATTGGGTAGGTCTATCAGACACGAACGACTACTACAAATTTAGCCTAAATACCAACAGTGACTTCAAATTAGGACTCACTGAGGTGAGTGATAATGCAAATCTGCGATTACTAGACGTTAACGGCAATACGCTTACAAGTTCCGTTAACTTCGGTACGGCAAATGAATCAATACGCACTTTAGATGCGGAAATTTACTATGTACAATACCCATACGAGGGCAGTGAAACTTTCTATAACCTAAGTTTGTCAGCAACCCCTGTATCTGGTAATGTTTTACCACCGATTCCCAATTCTGTTGACACATCATCTCTGGCTTCTAGCGACACACAGCCGCCCACTCCTGCTTCTTCCAGTACACCTTTACCCCTTGACAGCACGACATCTTATATTAAGGGAACTCTCCGGGCAGATACCTTTGCTTACCAGTCTGCATACAATCGGACAGTGTACTCTGGCAATGGTAACGTTGACTTTGGTAGTGGAGCGCGAGACTTACTGGATCTATCTTCATTTTTGTCTACAGATGCCACAATCAACTTCAATTTAGTAGAGTCCACAGGTGGTGTTGTCTACAACCCAGGCAATGGTAATCGCCTATTTGATGCCATAACTTTCAGCAACGGCAAAGAAATTTTGTTTGAGGGCATTGAAGCCATTAAATTTGCAGACAAAACAATTAGCTTATCAGTGACACCCAATGACCCGATGTTTGGGCAACAATGGAACCTACACATGATGGGTGTTCAAAATGCGTGGCGTTTGACGACTGGTTCCAGCAACGTACTTGTGGGAATTGAAGATACAGGCTTAGCTGCCAATGGAGGTAATCTTCACCCCGATTTACGTTCCACCAATTTTTTAAGTAACAACTACTTGGATGAAATGACTAACTCCACGGCACATGGTACTTCAGTTCAAGGAGTGATTGCTGCTGCTAGTAATAATGGCGTGGGGATGAGTGGTATCAACTGGAGTTCTGATGTTTTCCATATTGATGTTATGGGTGGTGACGCTGGAGATTCCGATTTGGTGAGTGCTACACAAGCATTGATTAATCAGGCAAACAGTAAAAGTCAGCGTTTGGTAGTCAACCTGAGCTTGACTGGTGGTAGTTCACCGCAATTTGAACAAATCATTGCTAATAACCAAAATACCTTGTTTGTGGTTGCAGCGGGAAATACTGGTGCCAATAGTCTTGAAAGCCCTGCCGACTTAGCGAAGAAGTATGGCAATATCATAGCGGTAGGTGCTTCTTCGGGACTTAAAGACTGGTATGGCAATCCAAAAACACCCGGAACACGCATCTCCTATCAAGATAAAGGATGGTGGAGTTCCAACACAGGAGATGGTCTGACTTTAATGGCACCATCTGAGTTTCCCACAACCAATGCTACCAAGTCCTCTAATGCTTTTGCGTTCGGCTATGATAAGAGTTTCAATGGCACTTCAGCAGCAGTACCAAACGTGACAGGAGTTGCTTCATTAGTATGGAGTGCTAATTCAAATCTCACTGCTACCCAGATCAAGTCGATCCTGTCACAAACAGCTTACGATTTGGGTGCAGCAGGCTATGATACAGAGTACGGTTACGGCTTTATTAATGCCGATGCAGCTGTCAGGAGAGCAAAGGCTCTTGCACAAGGTGTAGGATAAAATCTAACCTAAACCTACTGAAAATTTCCCTAAATTCTCCCTGCGCCATTTGGCATCTGCTTTGCGATTTGTCCGCAACTCTAAAACCCGAATTCCCTGAGTTGGAAGTGGGTTTAATCTTGAAACCAAGTGCTTCCAAGAGGTCATCAATTCATGTTCAACACCATAAGTGGCACATAATTGAGCAAAATCAATATCTTGCGGAGTTGCAAAAAATTCTTCAAATGGTGGGTCAAATTTGGAAATGGGTAGCATTTCAAAAATTCCACCACCATTGTTGTTAATTAACACAATGGTGAGATGTCCGACAAACTTATTTCTGATTAAAAATCCATTGGTATCGTGCAATAAGGCTAAATCACCTGTCAACATCACACTGCTTTGATGGCGATGGGCAATTCCCAAAGCGGTGGACAATGTGCCATCAATGCCATTTGCACCTCGGTTGAAAAAGGGATGCACTTCTGAGTGACTTGGTTTCCAGAAAAATTCAACATCCCGCACTGGCATACTGTTGGCAATAAAAATGGGTGTTTTTGGTGGTAAAGTCTGAGAAAGTAACCAAGCAGCTTTACCTTCAAATAACTCCTCTGTTGTTGTCAGTGTTTGGTCAACATCTGCCCTAACTTTTGCTTCTACTGCACACCACAGTTGGAGATACGATGAGGAAGATGAGGAGGATGAGGAAGTCATTGCTTCCCCTGCTTCCCCATCTCCCCATCTGCCCAATTCTTCTATACTTATGCGTAGGTGAGTTGTTCTCCCGTGCAGAGGATCGAGGTTTTGGTCGCTTGGGTCAATGATCCAGCGTCGCGCTTGGGTGGAAGTTAACCAGTTACGTAATTCTTTACTAGTGGGCAATTCCCCAATTTGAATGACCACGTCTGGTGTGAGCTGTTTTGCCAATTCCTGATTCCGCAAAATGAGGTCATAGGTGGAAATAATATGAGGATTTCGGTCAGCGTAGTTTCTTACAGGAGAGAGTCCCTCTGCTAAGACGGGGAATTTTAGGGTTTTGGAGAGTTGAGCGATCGCACTACAATATTCCTGTGGTCTTTGCGGTTGGGCAACACCAGCAATGATGATTCCTCGATCAGATTTTAACCACTCTTCCAAAAAGGGAGGTGAGGAGATCGGCACATGGGCAGATGCGGTGATGGTTGTTATATGAGAAAAGAAGTCTTCTAGGTCAAATTCAGACTGTAACAATTGTAAAGACGTTGTCTGCAACATCTCTACATTGGGGATGGGTGCAAGAGGGTCGCGAAAGGGAAAATTGAGATGTACTGGTCCAGGTACAGAAGTTTGTGAACGTTCCCACGCATGAATCATCATTTGCCGCAAATAAGCCAGCATTCCTATCTCCACGGAGGGAATAGCTAACTCTGTTTGCCAGTTTGGGTAATTGCCGTATAATTTTAACTGGTCTATAGTTTGTCCAGAGTGGCAATCTCGCAATTCTGCTGGTCTATCAGTGGTAAACAGCAGCAGAGGTATACGACTTTCTTTAGCTTCTATCACCGCGGGGTAAAAATTCGCTCCCGCTGTCCCAGAGGTGCAAACAACGACCGTGGGGCGTCCGGTTGCTTTGGCTTGACCCAAGGCAAAAAAGGCAGCAGAACGTTCATCAAGAATCGAAATCGCTTGAATATCGGGTGATTGTTGGGCAAAGGCGACTGCTAGAGGTGTGGAACGGGAACCCGGACAAATCACGACACAAGTCAATCCAAGGCGCTTTAATGTCTCGGCTGCAATCGACGCCCATACAGTATTAATGTTTCTAAAATCAATTGTCATCAACCTTGAAAGTCCAAAAGTTCTAAGTCTTGAGTTCTGAGATATGGGTGTTGACCGCATTCTCTGGTATATATGAACTACACGCTACCCGCCTACGGCGCTTGGTAGCGGTTTCTGACGCTTCTTCGCCCCCAGTTGCCGCATACTTCCGCACGCGATAGAGCTGGGCGACTCTGCGCCTAAAGAGGCAAGTTCCTTACCCCTTGCCCAAATTAAATTAACTTGGGCTGCATTTACATCTCTGTCTTCGGTATGTTGGCAAGCAGGATTAGAGCAAACATGAACTCTGTCGTTTAGAGTTTTAGGTGTTAGCTCCCAACACTTGGCACATCGCTGAGTGGGTTTAAGTGTTTTGGTCGGTGACTCAACGTAGAAGCCACCCGCCTCTGCCTGTTTGTAGGCAATCATGTCCCCAATCGTGCCAAAACTAACATCTAATATACTTCGGTTTAATCCTGCTTTTTGCCGTTTCTTTTTCTTGCCCTTCTTCGTCATACCTTTGATATTTAGTTGTTCTCCAGCAACTAGGCTATTACCGCTAACTATGTTGCTGGTTGTCTGATGTAGCCAATTTTCACGGCAGAGGGCTATCTTGCGCTGTAGTTTAGAAACCTCCTTTGTTGCCTTTTTCCAACGGCGTGATGCTTTAATCTTTTTGTTGCGATTGGGTGCGCGTTTACGTCTCAGTTTCTTGGATGCAGCCTTAACTTTCTGTTGTCCTTCTTTGATGAAATCAGGCTTGGCAATCTTCTCCCCAGTTGAAAGCGTAATTGCATCCTTACATCCCAAATCAATACCAACTGCACCGCCAACAGTGGATCTAACTGGTTCGCACTGCACCGTAATAGATGCGTACCATTTGCCATTACGACATAATATCGTGCAAGTAGTAGGTGTTCCCCAAGTCCTGGCATGACCCCGCATCTGAATCTTACCGAGATTGGAAACATAGAGATATCCATTACCACCCTTCGACTCAACCTTCCAACCCGCCTTGCAGGGATAAGTCCATCCTGAATAGTGGCGAGAAGCTTTGAACTTGGGATAGCCCCCTAATCCTTTGAAGAAGCGGTTAAACGCAAAATCTACCCGCTTTAAAGTGGCTTGGAGGGCATGAGAACCAAGAGGTTTGTACTCTGTCCAAACTTCTTTAAAAGCGGGTAGACAATTTTGCTGCTCTTGGTAAGAGACGGAATGACCAAATTTCTGGTACTGGGTTTTGCGGTTATACACTGCCGCGTTGTAAAGACTACAGTGCAACTTGCGCCAATAGTGAAGGGTTTCTTCCTGTTGGCGGGTTGGGTACAGTCTGAAAGTAACGCGGCGTGTTGCTATCATGGGAATTAGTATAGCATCATATATGACACCATGAAAAGATTTAGCTTGAGACTTTCAGAGCAAGAACATACGAGGATAACTGCGTATGCAAATTTTTGGGAGATGTCCGTAAATGATGCTATTCGTGAAGCGATTAGAGCTTTGGTTGGGAATCCACAAAGGCTAGAGCCGCTAGATTCCCCCGCTATCCTTCCCCATCCCGCGGACGCTGAGGATGGGGACTGACGCGGAATTGTTCAACCAACTTTCTTATCGTAGATGAATCAGGAAATTCAAGGCGTTGCTAAATACTAAAAGTACTCACTCGGGACTATTTTTATGGACTGTATTCATTTAAGGAAAATTCGCGGCTATGGCTACACTGGGTATCTGCAAGAGGAACAGGTGCTAGGACAATGGTTTGAGGTGGATCTGAGGTTATGGCTGGATCTCTCAAAAGCTGCTGAAACCGACGCAATAGAAGATACTCTCGATTACCGTAGTGTGATCAGCTTGGTGCAAAATCTGCTGAAGACATCAAAGTTTTCTTTGGTGGAACGGTTAGCAGCCACCATTGCAGATTCTATTTTGGCGTCAAGCGATCGCGTGGTACAAGTTCAAGTTGTTTTGAGTAAACCTGCTGCACCCATCCCAGACTTTGGTGGCGAAATCAGCATTGAACTGACTAAAACTAAGTCTAAGCCTAACGCCTGAAGTCCAGGATTAATATTCGCTTGCTGTCAATATCTGGCACTCCTTCCCTAGCCCTCCCCACTTGTAAGCAGGGAAACAAATTTTCTACGTTCCCGTCATCTCCCCGGAAAGGGGAGAGTGCGGGGGAATTGAGGAGGTTTCAGGAATTTATACAAGATGTCTATCAATAGAGATAGCAATTTTCTTTTGTTCTGTGATCATTCCAATACGTTCGTGTCGTACCGTACCCTCAGCCGCTCTTCGGGCTTCTACTATTGCACAACAGAAATAAGTAGACAGTTAAAAATGACAAGAAAGCTAGTTTTATAGCCATTATAGCCGTGTGCTTTCTGCCTTCTTAATACTAGGCATCTTGGCAGTTGCTTTCAGATAAAAGTGTTATATATTGTATTAAATTTCATCTATCAATTTAGTTGAATACATAAAATGAATGGATTTTAATATGTCTCAAATTAACTCAGTTATAGTATTGGTTATTTTTTATACTTAAAAAGAAAAGGTGTTTGTTACTACAAAAACGGTTGTAGCTGAGCAAAAGATTTCTTTTATACCTGCTATTTTTACACTACCCAGATGTCAAGTTAGTAAATTGACATTGATATAATGAAATAATTCAATTAACTTTGTCCGGAAGTTAAGAAAAGTGTTAGAAGAACAATATTTAGTTTAAAAAAAAACTGCCTATTTAGTATTTTATAGAGTAACTATGCAGGTATTTTGAAGATTTACTATTATGGGATGATTCACTTTAAATTGAGTGAATGAATCTTTTTCAGAAAATTATCAGCTAATTCAGAGGGAGAGCTTAATATGGCTAGTCAAAGAATTTTAGTCGTTGAAAATGAAAAAAAAATAGCATTAGATATTAAAAAGAGATTGCAAAAAATGGGTTATTTTGTTTATGATATTAGTTCTTCGGGAGAAGAAGCTATAAAAAAGGTAGAAGAAACAAATCCCAACTTAGTCTTAGTTGATATTTGTTTATCAGGAACAATAAATGGTGCACAGGTTGCTGATATTATCATAAAAAATTTTGAAGTTCCAGTTTTATATTTAACTGATTATTCAAAAATACAAACAATCAATGAAAATCGATTAACCGAACCTTTTAGCTATATTACTAAACCAGTTACTGAACGAGATATGCATATTGCTATCAAAATGGCTCTTTATAAACACCAAACCAAAAGAAAACTGCTGGAAGAGAAGCGAAAGTTTCTAGCAATTCTTAAAAGTATGGGTTCTGCAGTCATGATCACAGATACTTCTGGTTGTATTTGTATGATGAATCCAGTGGCAGAAGCGCTTACAGCGTGGAAGCAAGATGAAGCCGTTAATAAGAATTTAACAGAAGTTTTGAGCTTGGTTGACAAGGATACAGGGCTAATGATCAAGGATTTAACGGCCCAAGTCATACAGACGGGTGTCGTTTTGAATCTACCTGAAACCTTGACATTAATAACTAAGAACTATACAGAAATACATATTGGCGGTAGTATTGCTCCCATTCGCGATGACGATGGGAACATGATTGGCGCAGTTTTAGTTTTTCAAGATATTACTCAACGTAAACTCATAGAAGCACAACTTGTACGCAATGCTTTCTACGATGCGCTCACAGGACTACCGAATAGAGTTTTATTCTTGGAGAGGCTGACCCAAGTGTTTGAGCGGGGAAAACGACGAAACAATGATCGCTATGCTGTTTTGTTTTTAGATTTGGATGGCTTCAAGAAAATTAACGATAGTTTTGGACATAGTGTGGGTGATGATTTGTTGATGGAGGTTGCTCGACGTTTAGAATCGTGCTTACGCAGTGGCGATACCGTAGCACGATTTGGTGGTGATGAATTTGCGATTCTCATCGAAGATATTAAAGACGTGACCGACGCAACGAACGTTGCCAAACGTATTCAAGAAAGCTTAAAATTGCCACTTGAGTTGAAAGAACATGAAATACTAATTGCAGCTAGCATTGGTATTGCTTTAAATTCTAGTAGTTATGAGCAACCAGAAAATCTGCTGCGGGATGCTGATATGGCTATGTACCATGCAAAGCAACAGGGAAAAGCTCGTTATGTTGTGTTTAATTCCCAGAAGTCACTCGATACTAATGATTAATCTGCAAAAATTTTTGTAGTAACGCTTGTATTTCCGGTTGCTTAATATAAACATCTGCCGCTTCGATTAAATTATTGATATTCTCTTCACTGACATCATCAATGTCATCGCTCAACCGTTTGCCAGTTAACTCCCTATCAAGTTTAAATTGCAATCGCAAATGACGCTGATCAAGGATTTGGCTGGTAATGTAGTCGTAAACGTCTGATGAAGCATCAAACAAGACATCGACAATCGGTTGTGCCCATTGTAGAACACCCCATTGTTGAACTTTTTCAAATGGGATGACCCGCGTAGCATCGCCCGTTCCTATGGAAAGAACAGTAATTTCTTCCAGCGAATGACCCAATCTTAGCGCTTCGGCAACGGCACAGCTAGAGGGGTTATTGGCAGCGACAGCCCCATCAATGGCAGAGTATATAGTTTGAATTGAATAAGTTGAGGTCTCGTCAGGTATCTCAAGCCAAGGTGCATTGACCAACGCTTGTCGATTTGCTCCCACATACCTTTTAATAGTGCGAGATTGTCCACTACCTGTGCCACTTGTGATGCTTAGAAGCGTATCCTTATATATATCTATGGTTGAAGATGCATCCTCATCTAGAGTTATACTGTCTAGTGTCGCCTTTTGAACTTTTCCATCTATTCTCTTGTCTAGTTTATGGGCTGGGAAATAAGTTGGAGCAGATCCCGAACAAACGCACGCCTCCCACAGAGGAACATTACCATAACCTTTGTCTTGACGCCAGCTTTTAAAAATAATTGGTTGCCGCTCAATCGTGTCATAAGAAACAATTAATAGTAACGGCGAATCGATATCAAACAGTGTTGTCTCCCCGCAAGTCTGTTTTAGGACTTGAATCAAGCCATTGTCTGAATATTTAGGAGCAGAAAAACCATACCTCAAAAGTAATGGAATTCTCTGCAGCGAAAAACGCTTTTGATAAGGAAAGAGTATTCTGCCGTTTTGCTTGTAAAATTGAACAATTTCTTCACTTCTGGATCCTTTGGCAATGGTTGCTGCTAAAATTGCCCCTGTAGAAGTCCCAGCAATTAAGTGAAAATACTCATTTAAAGGTTGATTTACTTGCTGTTCAATGTCTGCCAGTATCTTTGCCCCAATGACTCCCCAATCCCCCCACCATCCAAGCTCAAAATCCGAAAAGGCATAGTTTCCCCAATCCTCGATTATTTAAATTTTATGTTAGTATATTACTTATGATTTTAATAAAAACTATAAAACAACAGCAACGAATCCAGTATTTTAATATTTGTTTATTGAGAATATATTAATTTTAAACATTACAGTTTTGCCGAAAATTTTAGCAGTCATAAAAAAATTATAAAAAAGTGTTGAGAGTCAATATAAATTTTGCATGGAAAAAACAGAAAAACAAAAAATGCTGGCAGGCGAACTGTATCTTGGTTTCGATGCAGAGTTAGTTGCTGAAAGGAACTTCGCACTTCGTCTACTGAGAATGTATAACTCTACAACTGAAGAACAACAAGAAGACCGTTTGGAAATTCTACAGGAATTATTTGGTCAAGTGGGACAAAATGTGACAATTCTGCCGCCATTGCACTGCGACTACGGTAAAAATATTTATGCAGGCGACGGATTGTACATGAAT
The DNA here is from genome assembly GCF_036697665.2 of Scytonema sp. PRP1. Classification (NCBI taxonomy): domain Bacteria; kingdom Bacillati; phylum Cyanobacteriota; class Cyanophyceae; order Nostocales; family Scytonemataceae; genus Scytonema; species Scytonema sp. PRP1. The sequence continues at coordinate 53,449 of NZ_JBAHYJ020000038.1, forward strand.
TATGGCTGTGTGATTTTAGATTGCAATACAGTTCATATTGGTGACAATGTATTGTGCGCTCCTTACGTTCAAATTTACACGGCATATCATCCGACAGACCCAGAAACTCGCCTTTCTGGTAAAGAACTCGCCGCTCCAATTAAAATCGGTAATAATGTCTGGATAGGCGGCGGTGCAATTATTTGTCCAGGTGTCACAATTGGCGACAATACGACTATTGGTGCTGGTAGTGTCGTTGTCAAAGATATACCTGCAAATGTCGTTGCTGTTGGTAATCCCTGTAGAGTTATTCGGGAATTATAATTTTTAGCTAACAAAAGTTGTCCCGAACTACGCTATCAGATATTCTTACAGCTAGTATACATAAAGATACTGAAAGAAGGAGTAGTTTCTGTGGCTACCATTAAAGTGTCAGTAGCTGCAGCAGCAGCATTTATAGTTTGCGGTACAGTGAAAGTCGCAGCTGCTGCAACCTTCAGCGATGCTCCTCTATTTAACGATGTGGCTAGCTACAGTACAATAATCTCTGCTAATAATGACCTAGCCGATATATACTTTCCCAACCCGTCAAATTTGAAAACTGGCAATTACTCCTTTCCTGTTGCGCTGTTATTGCAAGGTGCAAATGTCGATAAATCAGATTACTCAGAATATGCCAGTATAGTCGCTAGATACGGATTTGTAGTTGTTGTACCCAATCATCCAAGGTCACTCCCCCAGTTTGGATTCACAGGACTACTACCTGAAACCTCACAAATCAACGCTGTTTTAGCACAAATGGAAGCAGAAAATTCCAATCCTGCTTCACCGGTTGCTGGCGTTATCAATACACAAAAACTAGGCTTGCTCGGTCACTCTGCAGGAGGCGCAGTTGGACTATCTGCCATTGCAAACCTCTGCCTCTCCCCTATTCAATGTGAAGGTTCTTTCAGCCGACCAAATGAACTGGTAGCAGGAGCATTTTTTGGTGCAGGTCTGCGTAATCAAAACGGAGCGTTCTTTCTTCCCATCAACAACTCAAGAATTCCCATCGCCCTATTGCAGGGAACTCGTGATAGCAGAGCTCTTCCCATTAACGCTGAAAAAACCTATGAGCAGATCCAGACGCCTCCCAAAGCGTTAATTAGTATTTTGGGTGCTAACCACTATGGCATCACGAATACCAATAACCCTGCAGGTGCAATCACAGATCCTAACACGCCAACCATCCCTCAATCTGTGGGAGTAGAAACTGTCGCCCGTTGGAGTGGACTCTTTTTACGTGCTAGTGTTCTTGATGACAAAGCTGCTTTTGATTACGTTTATGACACGGGTGATGCTCTAGATCCAAATGTGAGCGTGGTTAGCCAAGCTAAGCCTATTCCTGAAGCATCTTGTACATTGGGGTTAGTGGTACTCAGTGCCTGTGGTGCACTGTTGGGGCTGAAGAAACCCAAATAACATACGCAAGAAAACAGAAATAGAAGTGTTGTGTAGAAGGCATCGAATCAGCGCAGCCGTAGGAAACCTCGTAAAAGGTGAGTCCGAATTCATTTTACTTGTTACAAGCCATGTGACTGCAATAAAAGTTAAAAGTGCATAAGTTGACTTCACCCACAACTATTAAGAATGCAGTTAGAATTACCAACGAAAAGTGATTACCTGTTATAGTTTATAACTAAGATTCTATAGTGACAGGACTTAGGCACTTTACAAATAACTCCTGATATGATGCGTTATGCAACACGTGCATAGCCTGGTTGTATGGTGGCAGTAAATCTTAAGACAAAATAATTTTTCAGGGTTGTCTTGAAAAATTTCCAAGTTGTTGACGATTGCTGTCTAAAGTTAAACCAACAGCTTCCTACATAATGTTTGCAATAACGACAATACTAAATGCATCTGCAGATGCATTGGTATAGTGCGTAAGTTCTAAGTAATTTGCTTTTCGTTAGCTTTATTCCAACTAAATTTACCTATTTTCTTCAGAAGAAATTCACTTCTTTAGATGTTTCCCCATTGCCAAATCTCTGCTTTGGATATATTTCCCTAAAAAAGGGAAAAAACAGCAATAAAACTTAATGCTTTTCCAGGAGGACGTATATGTTTAACAATATAAATGATCAGTTACAACAAGATTTAGAAAAAGTAGAAATTTCTTGTCATGAACAAAAGCCACTAGTACAGAGATATCTACAAAATCCTTTTTCTGTTATATCGTCAAAGATTGCTGCCCTGATGAAAGCAACTCTTGCCCCAAGCCCAGCAGAAACGCTGGAAAATAATCTATCTGAACACTACGAAGCTGACTCTAGCCAAGAGCAATATTTTTATACTCGTTTTACAGATAGAGTTGACCCCTCACTCTACTACATTGTATTCTTTCGCAACAAAAAGTTTTAAGCTGATACGCGTACGTATTCCACTTTTTTGTTAAGGACGTCACAAAACATTCGGCGTCGATACCTGAGCCTAAACGCGGGATAATATAAGTCTGCGCTACTTCGCTAAATTATGACTATTATCGTATTCGGCAGCATCAACATAGACTTGGTAGCAACAATACCCCGGTTACCAGTTGCAGGAGAAACGCTGCTGGGACGAGATTTTTTCAAAGCACCAGGCGGTAAAGGTGCAAATCAAGCAGTAGCATCAGCGCGGCTGGGAATTCCAACCTACATGGTGGGGCGTGTAGGCGCAGATAGTTTTGGTACAGAACTCCTCGACTCTCTGCAAGCATCCGGTGTGCAAACTGACAATGTGTTGGTGGATGAAACCGTGAGTTCTGGTGTTGCCATGATCACTGTAGATATGAGGGGTGAAAATCAAATTCTTGTCATTCCTGGTGCCAATGGGCGCGTTAATGAGGAAGATGTGGAACGGTTGTCGCGTTTGTTACCAGAAGCTACTGCATTACTTTTACAATTTGAAATCCCTATGCCTGCTGTTGTTGCCGCTGCCAAAGCCGCACGAGAAGCGGGAGTCACAGTCATTCTCGATCCAGCACCTGTACAGCCTGATGTACCAGATGAACTTTACCCATTAATAGACATTATCACACCGAATGAAGTGGAAGCAGCGCAACTGGTGGGTTTTCCCGTGGATGGAGAAGAATCGGCAACAAAAGCAGCGGCTGTATTACGACAAAGGGGTGTGAAAAATGCGATCGCCAAACTGGGAGCAAAAGGTGTTTTGTGTGCCACTCAAGAGGAAAGCTTTTTTATACCTAGTTTTCCAGTTCATACTGTTGACACAACTGCTGCGGGGGATGCGTTTAATGGTGGTTTAGCGGCGGCGCTTCATGAGGGACTTTCTTTGCGTCAGGCGGTGGTTTGGGGTGCAGCAGCGGGTGCTTTGGCTGCAACGAAACCAGGGGCGCAACCTTCGCTTCCAGAGAGATTAACTTTTGATGAGTTTCTCAAAGAAAGGGGAGTTACTCCCTTGCCGCTAGAAGATTACCTATAATCCTCAAACATTCTCTTCCTCTAAACTCTTTTTTATATACTCATACAAAATTCGACTTTCTTCATTCTCAGAAATACTTACGCAGCGAATTAAATTTGCAGTGCATTCAGCCGCAAGAAACGCCAGCCGAACACCGTACGGAATATCTTCTATGAAATCTTGTAACTCGTAATTTTCACAAAATTCACCTTCGCTTTCTTCAATTTTTCCTTCATCGTTGACTTCTTCATTTTTTACGATAGAACACATGAGAATTTGAAATTTCACTCCGATTTCTTCTATGGCGTTATAAAGTGAAATCTTTTTTTCAAGAGCGTAAGCACAAGCACGTAATAATTTACAAAAATCTTCGTGATTGCCTGCTTCAAAAAAAGTTTCTTTGTCAAATTCGGGTTCAACAATCATCTTTAATTCTCTAACTTATTCTAGAAAGAACGCTACGTCTCTCGCTCCAAATATCAAACCTCTAATCGCATCCTTTTTCAATTAGTTCCACGACTTCTTATTTTTTTTGGCAAGAAGCTACGTGTATCTTTTACTTGGTGCAAGATGTGAGTTGACCTACATTATAGGTAATCTTCTAGCGGGAAGGGAGTAGCCTGTAGAGACGCTTCAAGCGGCGCGTCTCTACAACTACCAACTATTTACCTATATCTTCGTTCCACAGTTCGGGCTTTTCTTCAATAAACTCGCTCATCATTTGTTCGCATTCATCAAGATTGAGGTCAACAACTTCCACACCGTGGGATACCATAAATTCTTTAGCACCGGGAAACGTTCTTGATTCTCCAGCTATAACTTTTTTAATGCCAAATTGTACGACAGCCCCAGCGCACAGATAACACGGCATTAAGGTTGAATAGAGTGTTGTACCTTTATAGCTGCCGATTCTACCAGCATTGCGAAGGCAATCGATTTCCGCATGGGTGACTGGATCTCCGTCTTGCACACGCTTGTTGTGTCCTTTGCCGATAATCTTGCCATCTTTGACGAGAATGGAACCAATGGGAATTCCACCTTCTTGTCTGCCTTGTTTTGCTTGTGCGATCGCAGCTTGCATAAATTCATCCATTTTTTAAATCTCCATGTCTAAACAACTTGTCTTATTGGATCACGATGGTGGTGTAGATGATTATCTAGCAACTATGCTGCTGATGACTATGGATCACATACAGCCATTAGGTATTGTGATCACTCCAGCGGATTGCTACGCTGAACCAGCCGTAAGCGCTACACGTAAAATTTTGGATTTAATGGAATGTTCTCATATTCCCGTTGCCCAAAGCACCGTACGCGGTATCAATCCCTTCCCTCGCCTTTACCGTCGCGATTCATTTGTTGTTGACCATCTTCCTATTCTCAATCAAAGCGAAACAATTCGCACATCTTTAGTTGCCGAACCAGGTCAAGATTTCATGATACAAGTGTTACGTGAGGCACCAGAACCTGTAACGTTGATGGTAACTGGTCCGTTGACCACAGTAGCAACTGCACTCGAAAAAGCACCAGAAATTGAAGCGAAAATTCAAAGGATTGTTTGGATGGGGGGTGCATTGAATGTTGCTGGCAATGTGGACAAAAATTTGGAACCAGGACAAGATGGTTCCGCAGAATGGAATGTGTATTGGGACCCTATTTCCGCAGCACGAGTGTGGCAAACCCAGATTGAAATTATCATGTGTCCTTTGGATTTGACCAACAATGTGCCTGTGACATCTGACATTGTGTACAAAGTGGGAAAACAACGCCACTATCCCTTATCTGATTTAGCGGGACAATGTCAAGCGCTGGTTATTCCCCAAGATTATTATTTTTGGGATGTGCTGGCAACGGCTTATCTTGCTCATCCAGAATTTTATCAACTGCGGGAGTGGGAAACTGAAATTATCACCACAGGTCTGAGTCAGGGGCGTACCAAAATAGTGTCTGGAGGGCGTAAGATTTCTGCGATGGATACGGTAGATAAAAAAGCTTTCTACGCTTATATTTTGCAGCAGTGGGCACGGTGAATTTTAGATTTTAACCGCACCCTCGACGCAGAGAAACGCAGATAATGGTCTGTTACATCTCTGACTTTTCACGCCATATGGAAAAATCCACGAAAAACCTAACCCCCTAGCCCCCTTCCCTACTAGGGAAGAGGGAAAAATTAAAGCCTCTCTCCTTGTAGGAGAGAGGTTTGGAGAGAGGTTTTCCACATCTTGTGAAAAGTAAGGTTACATCTGCGTGCATCCTCGTCGAGGGTGCGGTTGCAATTCATGATTATTACAAACATTGAAACAAAATCAGCTACCGTTTGTTTTGGCGATAAACTCGATGTAATTACTTATAATAATAGTAAAAACAGGTTTTTTTGCTTTAACAGTGTATATTGCAATGATTTTCAACTGGTGCGTCTAAAATTGCAGATTTTATAGCAAAAAGATGAAAGAGAATAAAATTTTTCTACTGATTTTATTTTTGTGTTGCTTTCTATCTTTTGACCAGTTACCAGTGTAAAAGATAGGAGACGCAAAATGAACAAATCTCTTTTAATTGGTGTAACGCTCCGAAATCGATACAAAATTTTTCAGTATCTGGGTGGTGGCGGTTTTGGCGATACTTACTTGGCTAACGATTTAGATTTACCAGGGCAACCCCTGTGTGTTGTCAAACACCTCAAACTAAAAAACCCAAATCCTGATTTTTTGACTCTTGCGAAAAAGCTATTTGACAGGGAAGCACAATTTTTATACGAGCTTGGTAAGCAACATCCCCAGATTCCCCAGCTGTTTGCCCATTTTCCAGAAAACGGAGAATTTTATTTAGTTCAAGAATACGTTGATGGGCATGATTTGATAAAAGCAAAAGAAATTATTCCTGGTTCGCCCAAGAGTGAGAGTGAAGTCTTAAGGCTTGTTAAGGAAATTCTAGAAGTTTTGGCGTTTGTTCATCAACAAGGTATTATCCATCGGGATATCAAGCCACAGAATTTAATGCGGCGTAATGATGGGAAAATTGTACTGATTGACTTTGGGGCGGTAAAAGAAATCAGTGCTTTGAAAGTCAACGCTCAAGGTGAAAGCAGCCTAACAGTTGCAATTGGCACTCGGGGTTATATGCCTAGTGAACAACAGGCTTTTCGTCCTCAGTTCAGTAGCGATATCTATGCAGTGGGAATTCTTGCTTTTCAGGCGTTGACTGGATTACAACCTCAACAGCTACCGCGAGATGCCAACAATGGTGAATTATATTGCGCTTTGCTTGCCGACAGGATCAATATTAGCCCCCAGGGTGCAGAAATTTTAGATACGATGGTGCGCTATGACTATCGTCAGCGTTACCAAAATGGTACCGTTGCGTTGCAAGCCTTGCAGCGATATCTGGATCTCTATGAGGCTCCAACTCTCCAGCCAACGCCGAGAATTGTTCAAGCTTCACAAGCAGCTCCTCTCGTTTCTTCGCAAAACTCTTCGCAGTCAGTGAGTGAAACGTCTATTTTCCAAAAGATTTTGCAATTCTTTCGGCAGCTCTTTGGTGAAAGTACACCTGACAATCCTCAAGCATCAAGTATTATTGCTCGCCAACCAGCTTCTACTTCTGGCAGTTTTGAACAACCAGAAGGACAAGTAAGCTTGCAATCTGCCTTTTATGTAGAACGTCCACCCACTGAGGCTGACTGTTACGAGACAATTTTACAACCAGGAGCGCTGATCCGGATTAGACACACCGGCAAATGGGTAAGACTTCACTTTTGACACGTGTTCTTCATAATGGGGCGCAACATGGCTGTCAAACTGCCTTGAACTTTCAATCAGCAGATGCAGAGTTTTTTCTGGATAAGTTCTTGCAGTGGTTTTGTGGCAGCATTGCTCAGGAGTTGAATCTCAAGGATAAGCTAAGTGAATATTGGCAAGGTGTTTTGGGTAGTAAGGATAAGTGTACAAACTACTTTCAAAGATACTTGCTCTCAGAAATTGATAGCCCAATCGTTTTGGGTTTGGATGAAGTGGATCAAGTTTTTCAATATCCGCAAGTTGCCTCAGAATTTTTTGCCTTACTAAGAGCTTGGCATGAAACGTCCAAGAATAAAGAAATTTGGAAAAAACTGCGATTGGTGATAGTCCATTCCAAGGAGGTTTATATTCCTTTGAATATTAATCAGTCACCGTTTAATGTGGGATTGCCAATTGAGTTACCAGAGTTCAATGAGTCACAAGTGCGGAATTTGGTACAACGACACAATTTAAATTGGACTGAGGAGGAATTTCAGCAATTCATGGCAATGGTTGGGGGACATCCCTATCTAGTTAGGAAAGCACTTCATGAAATTGCTCGTGGCAGAATTAGCTTGTCGCAATTCTTACAAATTGCGCCGACAGAAGAGGGTTTTTATAGTGACCATCTGCGTAGGCATTTGAGGAATTTACAGGAAGATAGCAAGTTAGTTGCTGCTATTAAACAAGTCGTTGCTGTGACTCAGCCAGTACGGATAGAAACAGGTTTGGCATTTAAGTTACGCAGTATGGGGTTAGTGAAGTTTCAAGGTAATGATGTCACGCCTTTATGTGATTTATATCGGTTATATTTTCGGGATAATTTGGGGGTGAATTAGATTATTTTTTCTTGTTTTATCAATTTAGGACTTACGCAGAAGAGATCCCCCAACCCCCTTCAAAAGGGGGCTTTAAGATTCCCCCCTTTTTAAGGGGGGATCGAGTTTTTTCATTCCCAGTCTCTGGCTGGCAATTTCTCGTTCCCAGTCTCTGGCTGGGAATGTACTATCAGGAGGCTCTGCCTCCTCTAGCGGCACCGCTTTGTCTGTATTTCCTGCTTACGACCACCGAAACAAGGAATCCCCTAAGTGCATAATTTGATTCGTCTGACCCCTATAAAAAAGAAGATATTGTTGGTTAGCTCTTAATCGCAAACTTTTCTCGTTCCCAGTCTCTGGCTGGCACTATTAGGAGGCTCTGCCTCCTCTAGCGGCAGAGCCGCTTTGTCTGTATTCCCAGGTAGAACCTGGGAACAAGGAAAACAAGGAAAAAAGATAATCAGTATTTAACTAATCTATAAAGAAAATTAAAAAAAACATCTAAATGAATCAACAATTTCACCAATCATACAAATATCAAGTTGGGGGCAGTCTACCAATTGATGCTCCCACTTATGTGCAGCGACAGGCAGATTTTGAACTCTACACAGCGTTAAAGGCTGGGGAATTCTGTTATGTCCTCAACTCCCGGCAAATGGGCAAGTCTAGCCTGAAGATACGAACGATGCGAAGGTTGCAGGCGGAGGGTTTTGCCTGTGTTGATATTGATATTACAAGCATTGGCACTGCGGAACTCACTTCGGAACAATGGTATGCGGGGATAATTAATGCTATTATCAACAGTCTGGAACTCTATGAAAATTTTGATTTAAATACTTGGTGGTCAACTGAAGGTTTGCTGTCTCCAGTGAACCGATTAAGTAAGTTTATTGAAACTGTTTTATTGCAGTCGGTTTCTCAAAATATTGTGATTTTTGTCGATGAAATCGACAGTGTTTTAAGTCTAAATTTTGAGAGAGATGATTTTTTTGCTCTCATTCGCGAATGCTATAACAATCGGGCGACAAAACCAGATTATCAACGACTGACTTTTGCGCTGCTTGGGGTAGCGACTCCTTCTGATTTAATTCAAGATAAACGACGCACTCCTTTTAATATTGGTAGAGCGATTCAACTAACAGGTTTTCAGTTACAAGAAGCTAAACCGTTAGCGGGCGGTTTGGCTGTGAAAACGAATAATCCAAACGCGGCTATAACATCAATTTTGGATTGGACTAGGGGGCAACCTTTTCTAACTCAAAAACTTTGCCAGATGATTCTTGATGCTGATGCTGCTATTCCAGAAAATAGGGTTGCTGAGTGGGTAGAGGAGTTGGTGCAAACTAGAGTCATTTCTAATTGGGAATCTCAGGATGAACCAGAGCATTTAAAAACGATTCGTGACCGAATTTTACGAGGTGGTGCACAGCGTACAGGTAGGTTGTTGGCAATCTATCAGCAAATTTTGACCTCACCTTATCAAGGAGGGTTTGGAGGAATCAGCGCGGCTGATACTCCTGAACAAATGGATTTGCGGTTGTCAGGGCTGGTGGTAGAACAGCAGGGACATTTAAAAGTTTATAACCGCATTTACGAGTCAATTTTTAATTCCAATTGGGTTAATCAAGAGCTAAGAAATCTCCGTCCAGAATTCTATGCCACAGTTTTTGATGCTTGGTTAAAGTCTAACCAGGATTCTGCACATTTATTGCACGGGCAAAACTTACACGATGCTTTAGAATGGGCAGAAGGCAGAAGTTTAAGCAATCAAGATTATCAATTTATCTCTGCTAGTCAACAGTTTGAACTTGCCCAGGCGCAACGCAAAACCCAGAAGCAGCTTCGCATTGGTGGGACTATTTTGGCTGTGTCGATAGTTGGGGCAATTATCGCAGTCATGGCGGCTGGTGTGGCTAATCAACAAAGAATGACTGCTCAATCACAACGGAATTCTGCTGTATCAGAACGCAATAGCGCAGTTCAACAACGAGAGGACGCGAATAAACAAAAAGACGCGGCTTTATCAGAATTAAATCAGGCAAAGCAAGGAATCACAAAAGCGAATCAAGAAACAAGCACTGCCAAAAAACAAGCAGCATTAGCACAACAACAAGCAGTAACCGCCAAGCAACAACAGCAGCTAGCGCAAAATAATCAGCAAAAAGCCGAGGCAAAACAAAACGCAGCAGAACAAAAAGTCAAACAGACTGAACAAAAGTTAACTAATGCCCAGCAAAACTTACAGCGAATTCAGCAAGATGCAGCGCAAAAGACTCAACAAGCACAACAAAAAGTAAGTTTGGCAAATCAACAAGCAGGTGCGGCGCAAGCGCAAGCGAAAAAAGCTCAAGATGATGTGAAACAAGCCCAAGTTAGCCTGAAGCAAGCACAACAAGAAAGGGCGCAGGCATTGACAGAAACCAAAGTAGCACAGGAAGCAACGGAGTTAGAAAGAGCAGGGGTTGCAGCTTTAGACCAGTTTGAGAAACAACATCAAGAAATAGAAGGATTACTAGCGGCGATGGATGCCGGACAAAGGTTAAAACAACTGGTGAAGGATGGACGACCTTTAGAAAAATATCCTGCTGCTAGCCCCATCCTCGCTTTACAAACAATTGCTGACAATATCCACGAACGGGCGCAA